>JAQGOE010000058.1 GCA_028293725.1 Gammaproteobacteria bacterium
GGCGTCCCGCTGTACGGCATCGCACGGTAGAAGTGGAACTGCGTCGCAGTTATCCACAACTCTCCAGTAGCGCGGCGAGCGGCACGAGTCTTCCCGTGTGTATGTTAGATAGCGCACGTCGGGACCCAATGGAACTCGATACAATCGTGCGCCATCGTTCTTGTGCATTCGCACACGTCGAGCGCAACGCACCGTACGACCGACACGTCGCGGCATCCGGCAACAAGCCGACACACCCCTCTTGTGAGGTAACGCGAACATGTCCTTCCGGCGCAGTCAGCAAGCGCGACCGAACGCAAGCCACGCAACGCACAAGCTACTCGCGACCCTTCTCGTCGCGATGATAGGGTATTGCGCCCATGCAAGTGCCGCCGCCAATGACGAAGATCCCGGCACGTCGATGTTTTCGTTCAGTGGTTTCGGTACCGGAGGTGTGGTCCACTCGAGCGAGGACCGTGCGGACTTCACCTCCACCTCTTTGAAGCCCACCGGCGCCGGCTATTCGCACCAGTGGAGCACCGACGTCGACAGCAGGATCGGCGGACAGGTCAATGCCCACTTCACTTCGCAGCTTTCAGCCATGGTGCAGGTGGTCTCAGAGCAGCTCTACGACAACACATACAGGCCACGCGTCGAGTGGGCCAATCTCAAATACCAGTTGACACCGGAGTTCAGTATCCGCGTTGGGCGGATCGTGCTGCCGACGTTTCTGCTTTCCGATTCTCGCAAGGTGGGCTACGCCAACCCGTGGGTACGGACACCGGTCGAGATCTATACTCTAGTGCCCGTGACGGACAGCGACGGTGTGGATGCGAGCTACAGGTTGCGCATAGGGGATTTCGTACACACCGTGTCGGGCAGCTACGGCGGTACCAACGTGAATTTGACTGCGGGCGGTCAGGCCAAAGTGAGGCACGCGTGGGTCATCTCCGAGACAGCCGAGTACGGTGCCGCTACAGCACACATCTCGTTTTCGCAAGCCCGCTTCGACGTCAACGTGAGCGCCGTGAACGCATTATTCGCCGCCTTTCGGCAGTTTGGGCCGCAAGGTAATACGCTCGCAGAAGAATATGAGCCGGACGACAAGGTTGCCCGGTTCATCGCGCTCGGCGCAATGTATGACCCGGGCGAGTGGTTCGTGATGGGAGAATGGGGGAGAAGGGATCTCCATTCAGTATTTGGCAGCAGCACCGCCTGGTATGCCAGCGGCGGCTACCGGGTGGCACAGTTCACACCTTATCTAACCTACGCCGAGGTAGCGGCGAACAGCAATACCTCCGACCCGGGTTTGACGGTGTCAGCCTTGCCTGCCTATCTGGCGGGGCCCGCTACTGCCCTGAATGCTGGCCTCAACGCCGTCCTGGCATCGATCGCTACTCAGAAGACGATTTCCGTGGGCATGCGCTGGGACTTCATGAAGAACTTCGATCTCAAACTGCAGTTCGACCACACCCGATTGGGCGCCGGCTCGGCGGGCACGCTGATCAACCTGCAACCTGACTTTCAGCCCGGCGGTACCGTGAATCTCTTCAGTGTCACAATCGATTTCGTATTGTGAGCGCGTCGCTCAACAATCGTGTGAGGCGCGTTGGATTGAGTGCGATCGGCCTTGCATTGAGTCTGGCGAGTCATTCGGCCCTGGCCGACGTGGTGGCGGTGGTCTCGGCCAAGAGCACAGTGACCACTTTGAGCAGGAGCCAGGTGACGGACATTTTTCTGGGCAGAGCAAGCCGGTTTCCCAACGGCGTACAGGCCGTGCCCATCGACCAGGCGGACGGCTCGATCGCACGCGATGAGTTCTACGCGAAGCTCGCCGGCAAGACGGCCGCGCAACTCAAGGCCTACTGGTCAAAGATCATATTCACCGGAAGAGGCCAGCCGCCACCGGTGGTGACGAACAGTGTCGAGCTGAAGAAACGCCTCGCAGCGAACCCCTCTGCCATCGGCTACATGGAACAGGACCTCGTGGACGACAGTGTCAGAGTGGTGCTCTAGTCAAGGCTTGCGGTGACCTACCTGACAGGACAATCGGCACACTGGATCGCTGAGCAAATCACCCGGCGGGAAATTCGACCACCCTCCAATAGGTATCCAGAAGCGCCGTTGCTTCCAGAAACGCATTCGCCGGATTCGACTTGAGGATATAGCCTGCCACCCCGAGGTTATAAGCCGTTACTATGTCCTCGTCGGCATCCGAGGTAGTCATGACGAATACGACGCTTTTCCTCAACTCAGCGTCTTGTCGCAGTTCCTTGAGAAACTCGATCCCATTCATGCGTGGCATGTTGAGGTCCAGGAGAATCAAGAATGGACGCGGAAAGCGCTCCCTACCATTTGTCCCCCGTAACATCTCCAGTGCGTCGATGCCGTCGTGCGCGAGGCTGACAGGGTTCGCGATCTTGGCCTTTTTGAACGCGCGGACCAATCCCATGATGCATAGATCGTCGTCCTCAACGTGCAATAGATGCGCGGTTCGCGGTTCCAACATATGGCGGCTCCTTGGAGCAAAGGGTAGAGGGTGATGTTGGCCGCTGAAAACGGAACTGCGTCCCCGTTTATGCGACATCCTCTGCAATATCTCGTTTGGCGAGACACTACTCCTGTAGGTGTCGCAAACTGCGTGGTGAATCGCGTTATTGATCGACAGCTCATAAGTGCTGCATCGCGGTGAGTGCGAATCGCCGTTCATGGGAATACGTGAGGCAGACCCTAGTATTCCGCCCGACGAGAGAGCGTACTGGCGTTATGTTCAGCACCAGCGGCCGCACGGCTTAGATGAGCACAAAAATACAATCCCTTCGGACGATGAAACTCGGTTTCGCCGCCGCCTTCGCGGTTATGTTTGTGGTTGTTACGGTTGCTGCTCTCAGTGTCATCGCCGGGAATGAAAGTACACGATGGACACTTGCGGTCGTCATACTGCAAGGCGTCGCGAGTCTTTTGATCGTGGGCCTGGCTGGCTGGATGACGCTCCGCGACCTCAACGCACGTATGCGTACGGAGGCGGCGTTGCTTGACCGCGAAGAGCGAACCCGGCTCCTCATCGAAGGGGTACAGGACTACGCCATCTTTTTGCTCGATCCCCAGGGCGTGGTCGTCAGCTGGAATGCCGGAGCCGAACGGATCAAGGGTTACAAAGCGGCAGAGATCGTCGGCCAGAATTTCTCGCGTTTCTTTCCTCAGGAAGATATTGATCAAGGAAAGCCGGAAGCGGAACTGCGGATCGCCGCAGCAAGCGGCCGGTGCGAAACCGAGCGCTGGCGGGTGCGCAAAGATGGATCACGCTTTTGGTGCAATTTGGTTATCACCGCTGCGCGCAGCCCCTCTGGCACGCTCCTCGGGTTTTCCGAGATCAGTCATGACATCACCGTGCGCAAAGAAACGGACGCGAAGTACCGCGGGCTGCTGGAGGCCGCCCCGGATGCCATGGTGGTAGTGAGCCAAGCCGGCGAGATTGTGCTGCTGAATCTTCAGGCACAGAAGCAGTTCGGATACCACAGCGACGAGCTCGTCGGGCAGCAGGTCAAGCGTATCATCCCGGAGGGATTCGCGGAGCGTCTGATTGCCGACGGTACTCGAAGCGCGGCGGAGGCGTTGGCGCAACAGATCGGCACGGGAATTGAACTGCAAGGACGCCACAAGGATGGGAGCGACTTCCCCATCGAGATTATGCTGAGTCCGCTGGTGAGCCGCGAGGGCACGCTGGTGACGGCGGCCATTCGCGACATCCGGGTACGCAAAGAAGCCGAGGCACTTTTGCTGAAGACGGTGGGAGAACTCAAGCGCTCCAATGACGAACTGAAGCATTTTGCGTATGTGGCATCGCACGATCTGCAGGAACCGCTTCGCATGGTCGCCAGCTACACGCAGCTCCTGGCGAAACGCTACCGAGGGAAACTGGACAGCGATGCGGACGAATTCATCGCCTACGCTGTCGATGGCTGCAACCGCATGCAGCAGATGATCCGGGATCTGCTGACCTACTCGAGCGCCGGGACCAGCGCAATCGGGCTTCAGACGATTTCCAGTGAACTCGCCCTGCATGCGGCCCTTGCCAACTTGAGAGTGACAATAGAAGAAAGCGGTGCGCTGGTAAGCCACGATTCCTTGCCCACCGTGACGACCGACGGCTCGCAATTAACACAGGTATTTCAAAACCTGATTGGGAACGCGATCAAGTACCGCGGCTCTGAACTTCCGCGCATACACGTCTCTGCCAGGACCGACGGCCGCGAGGAGCGGGTCTTTTCGGTACGCGACAATGGCATGGGCATCGACCCTCAATACTTCGACAGAATCTTTGTCCTGTTCCAGCGCCTGCACGGGCGCGAGGAATTCGCGGGAACCGGAATTGGACTGTCCATTTGCAAGAAAATATTGGAACGGCTGGGTGGGAGAATTTGGGTCGAGTCGCAACTCGCCCAGGGGTCGACCTTCCATTTTGCCTTGCCTGACGAAGGAGCATCGAAATGAGCGAATCACCTGGAACCCAAAGCGGGGCTATCGAGGTTCTATTGGTTGAAGACAGTCCCGGCGACGTGCGGTTGACGCGGGAAGCCTTGAAAGACGCAAAGGTGCATATCAGTCTTCACGTCGCCACCGACGGAATCGAGGCGATGGCTTATTTGGAGCGCACGGGGACGCATGTCAACGCGCCCCGCCCCGACTTGATATTGCTTGATCTGAACCTACCCAAGAAGGACGGCCGGGAAGTACTGAAGGAAATCAAAGAGAGTCCGAGTTGGCGGATCATTCCCGTCGTCATCTTGACTACCTCGTCATCTGACGCCGACGTGTTGCAGAGCTATCACCTGCATGCGAACTGCTACATCAGCAAGCCCGTTGACCTCGACGGCTTCCTCAAGGTCGTCCAAAGCATCGACAATTTCTGGCTGTCCGTGGTCAAGTTGCCGCGCTCATGAAAAATCAGGCGGCACTCCAGGTTCTCCTGGTGGAAGACAACTCTGGAGACGCACGGCTGCTGCGCGAGATGTTCAGTAAAGAGAAGACGGGCAGTTTCGAACTGACCCATGTGTTGCGCTTGAGCGAAGCCTTGCTACTGCTCGCGAAAGGTGGAATTGACATCGTCCTGCTGGACATGGGGTTACCGGACGGGCATGGCCTCGACACCGTGCGCCGCGCGCGCGCCGTTGCGCCCGGGGTACCGCTGATCGTGCTGACGGGCTTGGACGATGAAGCCCTCGCCGCGCAAGCGATGAAAGAAGGCGCACAAGACTACTTGATCAAGGGCGAAATTGAAAATCGCGCCCTTCCCCGGGCACTGCGCCATTCAATTGAACGCCACCGCATGCAATTGGCAACCGATCTCATCCACGCGCAAGTCCAGGCGCGCACGGGCGAGCTCAAGGAGGTCAATGTACAGTTGCGCGCTGAGATCGCTGCTCGGGATGCAGCGGAACGTGAACTTCGAACCAACAATCAGCATTTATCGAGATCCAACCGCGATTTGGAGGATTTCGCCTACGTCGCGTCCCACGATCTGAAAGCACCGCTCGGTGGCATTGACAGTGCCGCAAAATGGCTCGAGGAAGACCTGCACGACAGCCTTTCGGATGAGTCGCGCAGAATACTCGGGCTCATGCGCAATCGAATCACCCGTATGGAGAAACTACTCGACGATCTGCTCACATATTCGCGCGCCGGACGAACCGACACCGCAGTCGGTGAAACCAACGTGGCGACCATCTTCGATGGAATTCTGGAAGTCTTAGGTCCGCCTGCTCACATCACGGTCCGGGTTGAAGGCGAACTGCCGGTGATCGTTACTGCAAGCGCGCAACTTGAACAGGTGCTGAGAAATCTCATCAACAACGCTATTAAGCACCACGATAAGCGCACTGGAGAGGTAGTCCTCTCCGGAAGACACGTTGGAAATGTCGTGGAATTCTCTGTACGCGACGACGGACCGGGCATAGCGCCGCAATTCCACGAAAAAATCTTTCAACTATTCCAGACGCTAAAGCGACGCGACGAAGTGGAAAGCAGCGGCATGGGACTCGCTGTGGTGAAGAAATTAGTGGAACAGCAGAACTGCCGCATTACCGTCCACTCCCGAGGAGACGGCACGGGGTCGGAATTCCGTTTTGGTTGGCCGACAGAAACAACCGGTTATGATCTCGAGGCGACCGAAAATGCTTGATCACCCCGCAGAAGTTCCGCCGCGACGTCAAAATCGAGACCTTCCATCGCCGCACGGAGTTTGGCGAAACAGGCTCCGCCCAAAGTCGCGCTCAACGACGACGCCACCTCGCTAAACCGATCCAGGGCTTGCAGATTCCGGCCGTCGAGCAGACCGAGCAACTCCTGGATCGTCGCGTGCGTCGCCGGCGGTGAGGCGGAAGATCCGCGGGCCGCCACTGCATCCTTCGCGGCATTCACATCGAGCATGGGTTGCACTTCCTCACCCAGTGCGGTAAATGCGGCGGTCAGTTGCTGCAACAGCGACTCGACAAGTTCCCGGGGTTGTCCTGTCTCGAGAGCCTCCTCGGCGGCCCCCGCCAGGCCATGAACAATGTGTGCGCCGACGACGCCCGCACTGCCTCTGAATTTGTGCAGCCGGGCGCACAATTGTTTGCGACCGGCGGTGTCCGGGAAGCTCACAGAGCCAGGCAGCATGAACTCGGGGAAGTCACGCAACACACGCGCCAACAAACAGGTGAACAGCCCCGTATCTTCACCGAACATCTGCCGGGCCACCTTCGAGTCGATGTTCGAGAACCCTGTTTCAATCCCGGGGCGGTGTTCGGGGCTGGTGCCAATGCACACGGGCAAAGGCGCGCCGCGTTTTTTTTCGACGAAGCGGCGTACGACCCGGATCAGCGCCACCGGGTCGAACGGCTTGCTGAGAAACTCGCTCATCCCGGCTTCGAGCGACCGCTCGCGTTCACTGACCAACGCGCCTGCCGTCAGCCCGACGATCGGGAGCGCGTGGAGCAGCAGCTCATTACGTATGAGCCACGTCGCTTCATTGCCGTCCAGTTCGGGCATCTGCACGTCCATGAGCACGATGTCGAAGACATCCGGCGCCTTGCGCAGCAGCGCGACTGCTTCGGCGCCGTTGCAACTCGTGGCGACCGTGGCTCCCTGCTGCTGGAGAATGTTTTGTGCCACATCGAGATTGATCTCGCTGTCGTCCACGACGAGAATCTGCGCTCCCTGCAGCCACCGTGCACCCGACTGGTCGAAGTGTGTCGCTTGCAACACGCTGTCGCGGTCGCCGGCCCGTATGGCGAGCGCCGCATTTACGGCGTTGAAAAGGGTCGAGCTCGTCACGGGTCGCGCGAGTACGGCAGCGACCGTGCCTTGCAGAGACAGACTGGGCAGATAGGTCTCAACCTGATCGACGACGACGACCACCGGCGGGAGCTCCAGGTTGGGGAATTCCTTGCGGAATCTCGCCATGAGCTGCAGTGCGTCGATGTCGGGCAGATGGCCGTCGATCAATATCACATCCGGCCATGACCCGCCGTTGCCACTATGCAACCTGGCGACGGCATCCTCCCCGAGAGTGACACAATAGGGCTGCCACCCCAGTGGACGTGCCAATGCCTCGAGCGGCTGGAGTGCGTCCTGCGTTTCGATGATGAGAACTTGCAGTGCGCGGTCGCGGCCACGTTGCTCGTCAAATTCCGACTCGTGGGCGATGCGCAGCGGAATCTGGGCCCAGAATTCACTGCCAACGCCTAAGACGCTGCTCGCGCCGATCTCACCACCCATTAATTCCACAAAACGCCGGGCGATGGACAGACCCAGGCCGGTACCGCCGAAGCGACGCGTCGTTGATGCGTCGGCTTGCGTGAACGGTGCAAACAATCGCGCAATGCCGTCGGCCGCGATGCCGATACCGGTATCCCTTACGCAGCACCGCACGCGGATTCGGTTGGCGTCCTGTTGGATCCAGGAGAGTTCCAGATCGACCTGGCCGCTCTCGGTGAACTTGATGGCATTGTTCAGTAGATTAGTGATGATCTGGCGCAGACGCGTGGCGTCGCCCCACATCAGTCGCGGCAGATCGGCAGAGGGACTGACGAACAGCCCGATACCCTTCGCCTGCGCCGTTGGCGCCAGCATCTGGTGCAGTTCCTGAACCAGGTCCGGCAGATCGAAAACGGCGTCCTCGAGGGTCATCTCCCCCGCTTCGATCTTTGAGAGGTCCAGGACATTGTTGACAACACTCAGCAGGGATCGGCCCGCAAACTGAATCTTCGTCAGGAAGGAGCGCTGCGTGGCGCTCAGAGGCGTCTGCTCCAGCAGGTAGCCCAGACCAATGACGGCATTCAGGGGGGTGCGGATCTCATGGCTCATGTTGGCGAGGAATTGGCTCTTGGCGGCGTTGGCGCGTTCTGCCCGGGTCATTGCGTCTTGCAGGGAGCGCTCCTGTTCATGACGCTGGGTGATGTCGCGTGCAATTTTAGAGATGGCGACAATGTGGCCGCCCGCGTCGCGCACCGGCGATAATGTCATCGAGATATCGATGAGCGAGCCGTCTTTTCTGATTCGCCGGGTCTCGAAGTGAGAGATGGCGTTGCCGAGCACCAATTGCGAGATCAACTCCGACTCTTCATGCAGTCCACCCGCGGGAAGCAGTCGGGTGATCGAGCCCCCCACCATCTCCGTGGCCGTGTAGCCGAACATGTGCTCGGCGCCGGCATTCCAGGTGATGACCGTGCCGTCCAGGGTTTTTGTAATGATCGCATCGTCGCTGGACTGGACGATGGCGGCCAGGAAGGCGGCGGCCTCCAGCGGCAGCTTCGGGTCGGGTGATGCACGGGGATCGCCGCAAGCGGGGCTCGGAGAGCTCATGCGGCACACAGGTACGCGCGGCGCGCCTCCCAGCCGACCAGCCAGTCCCAGAAGCCCTCGGTAGGCATCGGCCGCCCGATGAAGTAGCCTTGTGCCCGATCGCAGCCCAGTTCGCGAACCAGGCGCCAGTCATCTTCTGTTTCGACGCCTTCAGCGACCGATGTCATGCCCATACGCCTGGCGATCTCGATGCTCCCCTCGAGTATCGGCCGGACAATCCTGTTTTCGCGCGCGCCGGTGACGAATCCGCGGTCAATCTTCAATTCGTCAAAGGGAACATCGCGCAGCTGGCCCAGCGAAGAATGCCCGATTCCGAAGTCGTCGATCGAGAGAGAGAAGTGCTGCAGTCGGAGGCGGACCAAGTTCGCCAAAGCGACGCTCGAAGGTGTCATGAGACGCCTCTCGGTCAGCTCGAATGTCACGGTCTTCGGTATCACTGAGGCATGCCCGACAAGGGCATTCAGTCGCGCAAATGAAGCTGCGGTGTGCACGACGTCCGCTGAGATATTGATGGACATCCGGGCGCTCAACCCGGCATCGCACCATACCCTTTGCTGGACCAGGGCGTTCCGCACGACCCACTCCGTCATCGCATGGATCGCGCCGCACGTCTCTGCCGCAGCGATAAACGACGCCGGATACACCAAGCCATGCCGTGGGTGGTTCCAACGGATCAGGGCTTCGACACCCGCGAGCGCGCCAGTGCGAAGATCCACCTGCGGCTGATAGTGAAGCACCCACTGTTGGCCCCGATTGGCGGCACGCAGATCCAGCGCGCTGTGACACGCAAAGGGAACGGCAAGCAGGGTCCGCGGCGGCGGCGGCCATGTTTCGAGCAAACCGCGCAAAGCATCACGTGCAGCCGGTTTCGTCAGTGTTCCCAGGATTGTAAAACCGCTGCCCGACAGGAGTCTTTGCACGGAGTGCATCTCGCGGGCGCTGGCCACGCTCAGCAATATCACCGAGCCGCGAAAGGGAATTTCGTTCAAGGCCTGCAGGAACGCAATCCCATCTATCCCCGGCATGCTCAGATCGCAAACGATCACCTCCGCCGAACTTGGGTTGCACTCCACCTTCAGCAGCGCCTCGCTTGCATGAGTGGCCGTGGTGAGTTCCGGGTAGTCCATGCCGCGTAGCGTGTTTGCCAGAAATTCGAGTACGCAAGGATCGTCGTCCAGCAGGAGGATGCTCGGATGACGCGACGCAGGGGCAGACTCAGCGGCGGCCTGCTGTGGGTCGGGAAACGACTGGCAACTCCGCTTCGTCATGGTGAGCGATGTCGGTCCGCCGGCAACAGTGCGACGTGCTTCGATGGAGGACGGCCCACTTCCACGGTTGAGCTGCCGTGACCGCCAGCAGCTCGAGTCGCCGCAAGAGCCTGCTCTGCTGCGGCAATCAGGGCTTCCTTGGTTGGGTCGGAAGGGCGCGCGGCAACATCGAGCCCCCGATCGGAGTCGGCGGGCGAAGCGTGACTGAAAGTCCTGCAAGAGGCTATGCCGACGGACAACGATAAGCAAACGGCACTATCGGCAGCGGTGAGGGAAATGCGCAGCTGATCGACTGCTTGTATCGCGCGGCGCGCTACGGCCGCCGCCCCCAGTGAATCTGTTTGCGGCAGTAACCCGGCAAAGGTGCCGTTGGCATACCGCGCCAGCAGATCAGAAGGTCGGAATATCGCCGAGCGCAGCGCGTTGGCCACTTCGCGCAGAACGCTATCCGAGTCCTCGTCCGCGTGCTCGGCGCAGTACCCGGCGAACCCATCTATCTCCATCAGCAACAGGCACAGGGTATCCGCGGAGCGACATGCGCGTTCCCATTCCTGGTGAAGGGTCTTCTCGAACTCGAGCCGGTTGGAAGTCCCGGTCAGGAAATCCATCCTCACCGAGCCGCGCAGTGTGTCGGACAGTCGTTTAACCTCTATCTGTGCACGCACGCGAGCCAACACCAACGCGGCGTGCGGCGGCTTGGTGATGAAGTCCACCGCACCCAATTGCAAACCGATTGTCTCGAGCTCCATGCTTTGATGGCTGGTCAGGAAGATGATGGGTACCGCGGCCAGCAAGGGGTCGGCCTTGAAGGCCTTGCACACCTCGAAGCCACCGAGTCCGGGCATCTCGACGTCCAACACCACCAGGTCCGGAACGGCCCGGCGGGCAAGCAATAGGGCATCTGTGCCGCTGGTGGCGAATCTCAGCGGGGAAAATTCGGCGAGCATGTTGCCCATGACTCGTACGACGATCGGATCGTCATCTACGATCAGGATGCTGTAGAGCTCCCCTGCGGTCACGTGCTATTCATCTGGGGTTGCCAACTGTCCCCGGGCGACAGGGCCCTCTCGATGGCGTCGGCGAGTTGCGTTGCATCAAAGGGCTTCTGGAGAAAGGCTACGGCGCCCATCTTCATGGCCCGTTCGCGCAGACCCGCTTTGGCGCTCGCGGTCATGAAGATGACCGGCGTGGCCGCTGCGCCTGACAGATTCTGGAGTCTTTCAGCTACCACGAAGCCGTCTCCGGCAGGAAGCGATATGTCCAGCACCACGACGTCGGGACTGCTCTTGCGCACCGCCGAAACAGCGCTCACCGCGTCTTTCGCGGTGAAAACCGTGTAGCCCATGGCTTTGAGCCGTACGCCGATGCCAAGCAAAGTGGTATTGTCATCATCCACCATCAACACAGATTTCATCGCCCAGTTTCCTCGCGTTTTGTAATGTTTGGCGGCGGATGCCTGTCCCGGTTCGACCTGCTCAGCATACTCGCCGCCGGTGCGCGCAAAGCGGATCAGACACCCAGATTCGTGAATCTGCGGAAACTACGTACTTCACAGCAAACATCCCGTCGCGCCGCCCAACTATCACGTCATGGAGACGACGAATGCTCGAACCGAGAACGGTGCAGTTACTGCACGTCGAAGACGACGACCTATGCCTCCTTGGGCTGTGCCGTGCATTCAAGGCCGCTAGGATTGCGAACCCCATCAGCTTCGCGCATGACGGCATCGAAGCGCTGGATATGCTGCGAGGAACGAACGGCCGCGCCCTCCTACCGCGCCCATTTTTGATTCTCCTCGATCTCAACATGCCGCGCATGGATGGCATTGAGTTTCTCAAGGAAGTGCGGGCGGATGCGGAGCTCAAGAAAAGCATAGTCTTCGTGATGACGACCTCCAACGCCGACAAGGACAAGGTCGCAGCTTATAACCTCGGGGTAGCCGGCTACATCCTCAAGACGAATCCAGCGAATGCATTTCTGGAAACAACGGCGCTTCTGGATACCTATTGGAGGGTGGTGGAGTTTCCGGCTGCGTGAGCGACGCTGACACCGACGTCCGGTCCGGGAATCTGCTGTGCCGCAGGGCGTGACCGCGCGCACATTTCACGTAATGTGACACCAACTGTCATGGATTTCCCTACAGCTTCATTTCTTCGGCTTGCTTACTCTCGAGCCATGCACCATTCGCGCACATTGACGACTTTAATAACTGCCTGGACCGGGAGAGCCTCCTGGTTCGGCAAAATAGGATTCTCATGGGTAATCTGCGGCAAATCACCAAGTATCATAACAGGCGTTTGTACGACAAAGGTGAAAGTCGTTATGTAACGCTTGCGGACGTTTACCAGCTGATACTGAATGAAGTGGAATTCATAGTCATTGAAAATGACAGTCAGCGGGACATTACGGATCGCGTTCTACTGCAGGTGATGTCCGAGCAGGAGCGGCCCGGCACGCCAATGTTGGGGCGGGAATTCCTACTGCAAACCATCCGCATCTACGGAAGTCCGCTCCAGGGCGGCATCGGCGAATGTTTTCGGCAGAGCATCAACGCGCTCGTGTTGCAGTCGGGCGCTAGTCGTCTACCGCGGAAGGATTTCGAGACACCACTTCAGCCGTAGCGGAGCTTCGAACATTGACTCCCCCGAACGAAGAAATCAAAGAGCTCAAGCTGTTGTTTGAGCGGCGTCTGCAGGATGACCTGCTGAGGTTGGGATCTCTTGCTGCGAGATTCGCGAGCGTGGACGCTGCGCCGGCCACCGTGCTCGAGGAGATACGTTTCTTCGCCCACCGATTGCACGGAGCTGCGGCAATTTTCGAGGCTCACGAGCTTGCCCGTTCGGCGCAAGCACTCGAAGCCGCCGCGGCTCTCGCCGTGACTGGCTGTGCGGGCAATACGTCTCCTTCGGTGTCCTCCATCCTGCAGAGCCTCCTGGGGCAGCTCTCGCTGCGAATCGACCATCATTCCGGCGCTTCTGACGAGGCACGCGTCGTCACAACGTGCCTCACATCTTGATTGGCCTCGAGTTAGGATCTTCCGCCCTTCGACCGACGACACGTGTCGCACCTTCCAGGTAAAAGCCCCCGTGACCCGAGGCTAGTGTGCGAGAGTCTCACGAGTCCGCACCCGCGAACGCTCGTGCAAAACAATGCGTAATGCAGCCCATGGAACCCAGGTCAGTTCGCCCGGAGGCGTAGACCCCTTAGCCGCGCCTGATTGCGACGGTAGAGCCACAGCTCAGTCTGTTGCCCGAATTCTGGTAGTAGACGACCACAGCATCGTGCGATCGGGGCTCGCGGTCCTGCTTGACCGCGAGGACGGCATGAAAGTCGTGGGATACGCCACGACCGGGGAGGAAGCGGTACAAGTGGCCCGGCGCCTCGAACCGGATCTGATCATCATGGACCTGGCACTACCAACACTCAACGGGATCGACGCGACGCGATTGATCCTTGGTGAATTTCCGCGGATCCGCATCATCGCGCTCTCCGCTTCGCGAAGGCCAGGGCACGTCTGCGGCGCGCTGGGCGCGGGCGCCCATGGCTATGTTCTGAAGCACTCCCCGGGTGAGGAGATCGTTCGGGCGGCCAAGGCAGTCATAGCCGGCGGCCGGCACGTCAGCCTGGAAGTTGCCCATCTGCTCGTTGGTGGCGCTCATGCCACCGTCGCACACCACAGTCCGTTAGAGGGCTTGAGCACGCGCGAACGCGACGTGTTGCGCCGGATTGTTTCCGGCGCGACCAGCGCCGGCATCGCCAAGTGCCTTTCATTGTCGCCGAAGACGATCGAGACCTATCGCAGTCGACTGATGGCGAAGCTAGGCGTGGACAATCGGGCGGCGTTGATTCGCCTTGCTCTGGAATACGAACTGCCCGTCGTCTGAGCCTGTTTCGCGATTCGACTCGAGCGAGTGTCACGCTTCGCTCATTTGTACGCTCTATCGTGGTTTTCCTGACATCGGCGCCGTTTTCGCCCTGCTAAGCTCCTTCCAAACAGTCGGGCCGATGGGGTACGGGAGTTTCCAATGCGTATTGAACACAACACTGCTCTATCGACCCTGGTTTTCCCCGAACACGACGCCACCATCGAGGCGCAGCGAGTGGCGGCGCGACAATATTGCCGGGTGCTTGTGGTCGAAGACGATGACTTGGTGCGCGCGCGACTTGTGGCACTCCTCGAAGGGGCGCGATACCAGGTTGAAGTGGCAACAACCGGCGACGAGGCGCTGCACGTTTTGGACGCGACCCAGTGCCACATTGTACTGACGGATTGGCAGATGCCTGATATGGACGGCTTGGAGCTTTGTCGGGAAGTGCGGCTCAGGCTGTCGGAAAGCTACGTATACGTTCTGATGCTCACGGTTCGCGATACAGACGCCGATATGCTGATGGGGCTGGCCGCCGGAGCTGACGACTACATGGTCAAAGGCGCGCCGCTCGAACACATTGTCGCACGCTTGGAGATTGGGCGACGTATCACTCGGGGATCACAATCTCGGACGAACCTGCACGAGACTCGCGAATTGAGTTACTCCGATCCCATTACCGACGCCCACAGCTTGGGTTACCTCTTACATCACTTGCCGCGGGAATTTGCGCGTTCCCAGCGTAGCGGTCACGCCATGGCGATCCTCACGTGCAACATAAACGGGCAGCGCCGAGACAACGAGCCATTCAGCCTCGAAGCGAGCGATGACGTGTTGCGAAGCTTCGTCACCGGCGTCAAACGCTGTATTCGCAAGGCAGACTGGATAGCCAGGACTGGGCAGAACATATTCATGATCATCCTACCGGAGACAACTGAACAGGGAGCACAGTGCGTGGCGAAGAGACTGACCCGGTTCTTCTCGCTCCATCCCTCTTCCGCGGCCGGGGGGCCCATCTGTTTCACGCCCAATGTGCAGGTCACTGCGGTGGCGCCCCAAGACGGCGTGAATGCTGCGCTGCAAATCAACGCCCTGCTGCGCATCGCGGATCGCCTGTCCTACATCAATTAAACGATATGTTCCGGTAACCCGAGACGGATCACGCTACGTGTCGATGCAAGGCGGAAACTGCAGATGCTCCCGGAGAGACTCCTCGAGCCGCTCGAGGTACTAGTCGAGCACCTCCGACAGTTCCCAACAGAAGGCCTGCAGACATCATGACTGACGAGATAGAGGACCTGGACAATACGAGGCAGCTCTTGAGGCTGGACCTCCCCGCGGCGCCGTCCGTATTGATTGTCGACGATGACGACCTGGTGCTCGCACACTTGCAGGAACTGGTGGTTTCGGCGGGCTACCGGGTTTTCACGGCGACCAGCGGATCACAAGCTATGCAGCAGCTCGAAGCATCAGCTGCGTCCATCGTGATCACCGACCTCAACATGCCGGGTATGGATGGCCTGGAATTGTGCCGTCGCATCCGCCAAAGAGTCTGGCCTGGGTATGTCTACATCGTCTTCCTCACGGGCAGGGACGACGAAAAGGATATCCTCGCCGGCCTCGACGCTGGGGCGGACGACTACGTGAGTAAACGCACCTCCGCGGTGCAATTTACGGCGCGACTGAGAACCGCCAAACGCGTTCTGGCGTTAGAATATTCGCTAAAGAACGCTTTGGAGATGAAGCGCCAACTCTCGATGACCGACCCATTGACGGGTATTTACAATCGGCGTTATCTCCTGCGGCACCTCGGCCGTGAATTGAAGCGCGCCCAGCGCTTCGGCGGCGACGTCTCGCTGCTACTGCTGGATATCGATCATTTCAAACAGGTAAACGATACGTACGGACATGCTGTCGGAGATCATGTTCTGAAGAACCTCACCCAGGTCGTTGGAAAATGCCTGCAGCGAACAACGGACTGGTGCGCGCGCCTAGGTGGCGAGGAATTTGCCGTGGTGCTCGAAGGGACGTCGCTGAAGGAGGCCAGCGTCTGTGCTGAGAAAATCCGCGATGCAGTGGTCAATAGCTCAATTGACAATGCTGCCGCTCGCATTCTCATCACTGTGAGTATCGGAGTAAGCGCCTTAGGGGAAATCGCTGACAGCAGCGCTGCGACAGTGCGGACATTGCTTGAACGTGCTGATAACGCGCTCTACGCGAGCAAATCGGGCGGGCGCAATCGCGTCACTTTGTCGAATTCGCAAGCAATAGAATTGGCGGCCTGAGATCCGACCCATCAAGGGTCAAGGCATCTCAGTGAAAAAATGTCAGTCGGTTCTGTACGTCGACGACGACCCGGATATCTGCCAGGTCGTCCAAACGACGCTTTGCCTGATTGCGGGTCTCGATGTGCAAACCGCCAATTCGGGCGAAAGGGCGATCGACCTCGCATACGAACTGCGGCCCGATCTCATTATCCTGGACGTGATGATGCCCGAGCTCGATGGCCCCTCTACGTATAAGAGCCTGTGCGAAAACACATTGCTGGCAGATATTCCGGTCGTCTTCATGACCGGAAAGGTCTTGCCAACGGAGGTCGCTCACTTCCTGCGCTTGGGCGCGATTGGTGTGATCGGGAAACCATTTGATCCCACGACACTCGGCGATGAAGTGGTCGCACTGTGGAACAAGGCAGTCTCGGCACGCGTATTGGCCGGTGAGCGCGCTGGGGACGACCAGGTGCCGGCACAGGTGGATTCCCTCGCGTCGCGCTTTCTCGAGCGCGCCAGAGGCGAAGTCATTCGGCTACGGGAACTGATCGCCAGCGCCCGGCCGGGGGATCAGGCGACGCTCGTTAAAATCGAGCGCCTGGCTCATTCCATTCATGGTGCGGGCGCGATATTCGGGTTTCCTTCGGTCAGTGCGTTGGGCGCAGACGTCGAGCGGCTGGTTGAGGAACTGAGTACGGCCGAGATTGCCTCCGACCAGGCGGCTGAGCCCCTCGGTCTACAACTGCTTCGATGCACAGAGCGGCTCGCCCAAGAAGTTGACGCCGCGGTCGCAAGCGGACCGAAAAGAGTGAGTATGTCTCAGGACCGCTCTGCCGCCAGATGAGACAGGATCGTAGCCGCGACCATTCACACAGATTCGGTGTGTCGACTGCCTGCAATGCTCCGGCAGCCGATCCAGGCCTGGTAACAAGCGAAATGTATGCAATGGTCACTGTTCCCGCCCGGTGTCGGGAGCGCAAATTCGTACTGTCTCTCATCCTATGTGCGGAAACGTACGCACGTGCGCTGAGTTGCAACATCCCACGGATGCCAAACACCGCTCTCGGACACGCCAAGTGGGCGCAGAATCCAAAAGACCTCACGCCGCGGCCGATACACCGTGCCGGCTTCTGAAGGGGTACAGGGAGGTGACGCACGACACGGACCGCGGCGTGAGAAATATCGAAGGTCAATCCCAGGATACTCCGACCCGCCACGTGTTTGAATACGTACAAACCGCGCTATACCGCTGCAGTTTTCCATACGACAAGCCGCACTAAACGGATTCAACGTGAGCGTGATCTGCAGCCACTCAAACCAAACAGTGGGAACGGTGACCTACGACGTCTATAGGCTCTCTGCCTTTGCACAGTCTGGCACATATGGTGCGCCCGCTTACGTCGCACGGACGGCAAGCCGAACTGTAAGCACTGCGCATTGACGTCAACGTCGTGGGACCTTGCCGGTTGGAACGCGTTGTGACCTGAAACACCTTGCCTGCCTAACTTACAGCGCACACTCCCACGAAAGTCAATGCCGCCGCCGCCCTGAACCACTGCATTGGCAAAGCTCACGGGAAATGGATCATGCACTGCACAACCGTCACGCCGGAACACTGATGAAAACCGAACAGAGAAGATGGACCAGGACGGACGGATGGATGCCCGCTTTTTGCGGGCCGGTGGCGCTATCCGCTCAACTGGTCCTCGTGTTCGGCGCCCGGGCCGTTTTGCAGGACCTCCAACTGGTGGAGTCGATCCGTAAATTCTACCCGGCGGCACACATCCTTGGCTGTTCCACCGCGGGGGAGATCTGCGGCGCCGAGGTGTCCGACGATTCCCTGGTCGCCACGGCGATTCATTTCGAGCACGCGCAGGTGCACGCAGCCCAAGTCAGCCTCGATGCGAATTCAAACAGCCGGGAGGCCGGCGAGTTTCTGGCGCAGGCGCTGCCGCACGAGGGGCTCGCGCATGTCCTGGTGCTTTCCGATGGGTTGAGCGTCAATGGCAGCGACTTGGTTCGAGGCCTGCTCGAGCATTTGCCCAAAGGCGTCGCCGTAACCGGCGGCCTTGCTGGTGATGGCGCGCGCTTCGGTGCAACCTTGGTGTTCAACGGCGACGTGCCGCAGAAGGGTGCCATCGCTGCTGTCGGCCTGTACGGCAACCGTCTGAAGATCGGCTTCGGCTCCCTCGGCGGTTGGGATCCCTTCGGACCGGAACGGCTGGTGACGCGCTCGAAAGGGAATGTTCTGTTTGAATTGGATGGTCGCCCGGCCCTCGGCCTGTACAAACAATACCTAGGCGAGCATGCCAAGGGGCTGCCAGCCACCGGTCTGCTGTTTCCGCTGAGTGTGCGGGTCACGCCGGACGAAACTCCGCTGGTGCGCACCATTTTGGCAGTTGACGAGCAGCAGCAGAGCATGACCTTCGCGGGAGACGTTCCCGAAGGGGCCCACGCACGACTCACCAAATCCACCGTCGACCGGCTGATCGACGGTGCCGTCGGCGCTGCGCGGGCCAGCTACCCGGCGGGAAGCGTCCCTCCCGAACTGGCCATCCTCATCAGCTGTGTCGGCCGCAAGTTGGTTCTCAAACAGCTGGTCGAGGACGAAGTGGAAGGCGTACGCGACATACTGGGCGCGCAGGCGGCTATGACAGGCTTTTACTCCTATGGCGAGATCGCTCCGTTTTCGCTCGGCGAGCGCAGCGAACTGCACAACCAGACCATGACCGTCACGACTTTTGCCGAGAGCTGAACGTGGTCCCCACGCAAAGCTTGCTGAGGCGCCAGTTGAAGCGCTTCTTCGGCAATGACTTCAGCATCCCCATCGAGTGGGCAGGCTTCCTCGCCGCGGTCGACAGCGCGTATGCGGAATTCGTGGTCGATCGCGAGTTGATGGAACGCTCGATGGAATTGAGCTCACAGGAACTCCTCGAGGCGAATTCGGAAATCCGGGCGATCTTCCAGGCGATTCCGGATCGGGTATTTCGCCTCGACCATAAAGGCACCATTCTCTCCGTCACGGCCCGGACCGACGGCGAACGGCTGCAACGGGAGATGCTGGGACGGAGTATCCAGGACGGCTGGCACCATCACTCCGGTGACGACCTCCCCGAAATTTTGCGCCGGGTGATCGACGAAAAGTCGATGCTCAGTATCGAGTACTCGGAGGGTCCTAAAGGGCTGGAATCATTCCACGAGGTCCGGCTGGTGCCGCTGCTGCAGGATCAAATCGTCGCCATCGCGCGCGACATCACCAAGCGCAAGAACGCCGAAGCGAAGCTCGAGCAGATGCACGAGCAGCTCGCCGACGCCTCGCGCCTCGCCGGAATGGCTGAGATCGCCAACAACGTGCTGCATAACGTCGGCAATGTCCTCAACAGTGTCAACATTTCGGCCGGCATGATTGGCGCCAAGCTGCGTGATTCCAAGGACCAGGGACTCGGCAGAGTCGTGCAGTTGATGAACGAGCACGCAGCAGACCTCGGTGATTTTTTCACTCGCGACGCAAAGGGCAAAGCGTTGCCGGGCTATCTGAACAAGCTGGTCGCGGCTCTTGCCGCCGAGAAACACAGTATCGTCACAGAGCTCGAATCTCTGACCAAGAGTATCGATCATATCAAGGACATCGTTGCCACCCAGCAGTCCTATTCGGGAGCCACGAGTCTGCTCGAGTCGGTGCAGGTCGAGGATTTGATAGAGGACGCGGTGCGCATCAATGCCGCTGCCATAGCACGGCAGCGGATAACGATAGTCAAGGAATATGCACCCGTGCCCGCGTTACTGTTGGATAAGCATCTAGTGCTGCAAATCCTCACAAACCTCATCGGCAACGCCAGGCAAGCCATGGAAGGCGTGCCCGATCGAGTGCACCAAATCACGCTACGGACGCAGATCTGCGGGCCTGCCGATACGCCCCGCTTAACGATCCGTGTCGAGGACAATGGCGAAGGAATTGCGCCGGAGAGCCTGGCGAAGCTCTTTACCCATGGCTTTACCACCCGCAAGGATGGCCATGGATTCGGCCTGCACAGTTGCGTGTTGGCGGCCAAAGAAATGCGCGGCACCATCACGGCTCACAGTGATGGGCCGGGCCAGGGTGCGGCATTTACGCTCGAGCTCCCGGGCAATCCGACAGAGAGAAAACTATGAGTGCACCGCGGAATCTGCGCATCCTGCTGGTTGACGATATGCCGAGCATCCACGAGGATTTTCGCAAGATTCTCGCGCCTGCCGTGGTCACAACCGATCTGGATGCCGATGAGGCACTGCTCTTTGGTGGGCCGACCGGCGCGGTCAGCGTTTGCTTCGAGATGGATTCCGCCTATCAAGGAGCCGAAGCCCTCGAGAAGGTTCGCGCGGCGCAGCTCGCCGGTCTTCCCTATGCCATGGCATTCATCGACATGCGCATGCCGCCGGGTTGGGATGGCGTCGAGACAGTCGAACATCTGTGGTTGGCGGACCCTCGGCTACAGATCGTGTTCTGCACGGCCTTTTCCGATTATTCGTGGGCGCAGGTACTCACTCGACTGGATGTGCGTGACCGGCTGCTCATCCTCAAAAAACCGTTCGACGCCATCGAGGTCTACCAGTTCGCCAACGCACTGACCACGAAATGGCAGATGACCGAGCAGGCAGCGTTCAAAATGAACAAACTGGAGGAAGCAGTCGAGGAGCGCACCCGGGAGCTGTCCAACGCCAACATCATCGTGCAGAACAGCCCCGTGATCCTCTATCGACTGCGTGGCGAGCCTGCGTTCCCGCTCATTTATATCTCACACAACATCACCAAGCTGGGTCACGATCCGAAAACACTGCTGGCTTCGCCGAGCTGGGCGCAAATCCTGATCCATCCTGACGATCAGGCCAAGGTGGGTGAGGCGATGGCGCGTGTTTTGGAGAAGGATGCGCAGGGTGCCTCGATCGAGTTTCGACTGTGCGCCGGCGATGGCGCTCTACATTGGGTCGAGAACCGCTACGTACCTGTGCGGGACAAGGAAGGGCGCCTCGTCGAAGTTGAAGGAATCATCATCGATATCACCGAGCGCAAGGCAGCAGAGGAGAAAATCACCCTGCTCGCCCGCACGGATAGCCTCACAGGCCTGGCAAACCGCTCGACCTTCACCGAGCGGCTCTGGCAAGCTTTTGCGGCCGCCCAACGCGGCGCTCTCGGGTTTGCAATTCTTTATCTCGATCTGGACAAATTCAAACCCGTCAACGACACGTTTGGCCACCCGGTCGGCGATGCGCTGCTGCAACAGGTCGCCGAGCGTCTGAAGTGCTGCACGCGAGAAAGTGACGTGGTCGCACGGTTGGGAGGGGATGAATTCGCGATACTTCAAGTGGAGATGCGCGAGGCCGCGAATGCCGGCGTGATGGCCGCGAAGATCCAGGCCGCGCTGGCCCTTCCCTTTTCTGTCAACGGCAACGAAATCAACATCTCGGTCAGTATCGGGATCAGTCCGTATATTCCCGGCAATGCGGGCGCGGACGCGATGCTAGTGCAGGCGGATCTGGCGCTCTACCGCTCCAAGGATGAGGGCCGCAACCAGTATCGCTTTCATTCCGATGATCTCGACCAGGAGGTGCTCGATCGCATGACGCTCGCCGGCGAGATAAAGAGAGCGATCGATCAAGAAGAATTCGAGCTCGAGTACCAGCCCCAGATCGAGTTATCCACGCAAAACATTGTCGGAATGGAAGCCCTCGTGCGCTGGCATCATCCCACGCGCGGCTTGCTCGCCCCGGGACTCTTCATCCCGATTGCCGAGAAGACCGGCACGATTGTCGCGCTGGGACACTGGGTGCTCGACCAGGCGTGCCGGCAAATGAGCATTTGGCGCGTTGAGGGACTGACATTACCGGTCATCGCGGTCAATCTCTCCTTGTTCCAACTCAAGAGTGGTCAGGATCTGGTCCGCGATGTCACGCAGATCATCGCGAAGTGGGGCCTGGCACCTTCCGACCTCGAATTCGATGTAACCGAGGCGACGCTGGCCCAATTGAAATGGACACACAACGACGTGCTGCCGCAATTGCGCCAGCTCGGCGTGAAGATTGCTATCGACGATTTCGGAAGTGAGTACTCCTCGTTTGACTATGTCAGAGCTTACCGGGTGAACCATCTGAAGATCGCCCAATCTTTCGTCAATCGATCCACCGACGATCCCGAGTGCGCGGCAACGATACGCGCCATTGTCAATTTTGCGCGCGATATCGGGATCAGCGTCATTGCCCAAGGCGTGGAGACCGAGCAACAGCGTGATCTACTGACTTCAACCGATACCACGACGCAAGCGCAAGGGTTCCATTTCAGCAAGGCGGTAGACGCGGGCCGCGCCGGCGACCTCCTGCGCCAAGGCCGCATCGCGAGCGTTAACGAATCGTCCGACCGGGAACAGTCCCTGGCGAAATATGGCACGTGATTGGCCCGCAGAAGTTTCCGCGTCGGCGAAGGCCACCCGCCTCAATGACTCACGCGCGCAGCTCCGCTGCCCGCGCGGGCGGCGGCTCGTTCATGACTAGCCAGTAGAGGCCCAGCAGCCTGGCTGCTTCGACAAATTGAACGAAGTCGACCGGCTTACGGACAAAGCTGTTAGCGCCCAGGTTGTAGCCCAGGATAACGTCACGTTCCTCCTTGCTGGAGGTCATGATTACAACCGGTAGCCGCCGGGTCCGCTCGTCCGCGCGCATGCGTCGCAGAACTCCCAAACCGTCGATCTTGGGTAGTTTCAGGTCCA
>JAQGOE010000340.1 GCA_028293725.1 Gammaproteobacteria bacterium
GCATTGCGAAGGGCTCTCCAGCTCTCTACGACCACGCCATCCACGGCTTCCAAGGCACCGCCGGCGTGATGCCAGCCAAGGGCGGCCGCACCGATGCTCCCGATGACCTGGTCAAGCAGGCGGTCGACTACATGGTGGGAATGGCGAAGTAACGATCGCGGCCTTGGGCGGGACTTCCCGATCCGGGACCACTGCTCGAAACCTAAAGCCCCACCGGCTCCGGTAGATCTAGGTAAGGGCGGCAGCGCCTTGCGTGCGAGTTCGGTCGAGACATCTGAGCATGATTGCCTGACTCACGTGTGACGCGCTGATAATTTCGTCTTCGTCAAGGTCAGCGATCGTTCGGGCGAGCTTAAGCACCCGTCCTCTCGAGCGCGCGGATAGACCCAATCGCTTCATATAGCGATCCAAGATATTGCGCCCCGCCCGGTCGGGACAGCACCAGCGCTCGATCTGCGAGTCCGCGAGCCCAGCGTTGCAAATCCCTTGGCGCGTAAGCTGTACTTGTCTCGCACGAACGATTCGCGCAGCAGCCGACGAAGTGCTCTCCCCTCTGTCGACCGCCTCGTCGAACTCGTCAACCTCGACACGCGGGACTTCGACGTGCATGTCAATACGATCGAGCAGAGGGCCTGAGATCTTTGCGCGATAGCGTTGCACCTCGGCTGGAGTGCAATTGCAATTACTGGAAGGGTCACCCTCGTATCCACAGGGGCAGGGGTTCATTGCGGCTACGAGTTGGAATGCAGCAGGATATCTTGCTTGCATGGCAGCCCGCGATACCGAGACTACGCCCGATTCCAGCGGCTCGCGCAGAGCTTCCAACGACGCTCGTGGGAATTCCGGGAGTTCGTCCAGAAAGAGGACGCCGTGATGGGCGAGACTGGCTTCGCCGGGGCGGGCGCGGGAACCGCCGCCCACCAGGGCCGGCGCAGATGCCGTGTGATGCGGAGCCCGGAATGGACGGCGCCCAAAACTGCTCTCGTCGAACCCCATGGCACTTACGGATGCGATAGAGGCAACTTCAAGCGCTTCGGCGGTGGTGAGCGCCGTTAGTAGTCCGGGCAACCTTTGCGCCAACATGCTCTTTCCTGATCCTGGCGGCCCGATCATGAGCACGCTGTGGCCGCCAGCTGCAGCAATGACAAGTGCGCGCTTTGCGTGAAGCTGCCCTCGCACGTCGCTGAGATCCAGCGAGGAACTCTGCGCCTGGAATCTGCGAAGCTGCTGAGAGCCGCCCAGGTTGCAATTGGGCAGCGTGATCGTGCCTGCGAGGTGGTTACATACCTCTAGTAGGTGATCAGCCGCGCGGACCGGTGTACGACAAACGAGCAGAGCTTCCTCGGTGTTTCCGCGCGGCACTATGATCTCATGACCTAGCTGGGCGGCATTGACGGCTGCAAGTAGCAGCCCTCGGACGGGCCTGAGCTCTCCGCCAAGACCCAGTTCACCATAGTATTCTGCCGGTGTTGGATTAGGCGACCCCGAGATTTGACCGGACGCCAGCAAGATACCCAGCGCGATCGGCAAATCGAACCGCCCGCCTTCTTTCGGGAGATCCGCCGGCGCTAGATTCACGGTAATATGCCCGACTGGAAATTCAAAATTGGAGTTGGTGAGCGCCGCACGGACGCGCTCCTTACTCTCTCTCACGACAGTCGCAGGCAGGCCAACAATACTAAACGTCGGCAATCCAGCTCCGAGGCTAACTTCGACTTGCACGAGTGGGGCGTGCAACCCGACTTGTGCGCGGCAAGCGACGGTAGCGAGCGTCATAGCCTTCCCTGGTTCACGATGGTTCATTGTCAATAACGTCAGAGCGCTCGCCGAAGAGGTAATCGAGATCGCCGTATTCTGGACCCGTCGAAGAGGCAGGTCAGCGGCTAATATCAGGTGCGTTCGTTCAGAAATGCGGTTCTGTAGCGAGACGCCGCATCTCACAGCAATGCCCGTCATGTGCAAACGATGCGAAGTCGAAGCTGTCGCGGCTGTATAACTCGGCTCTTCCGACTCAGGTTCAAGCTGCAAAGCAGCAACGCGGTCTGACGGCGAAGCCGGCAGAAGCTCTTTGGAAGGTGCGCCACGGATGGCGCCTCGAGAAAAACAATTTCTGCCACAGGCTGTGGCAGAAATTCCCTGGGGGCACAACATCACACTACTCGAAAAGGTGAAGGACTCGGCCCAGCAAACAGGCATTGCCACCGCCGCAGTCCGATCTTGCGGATGAGATTGGCTAAGACTGTTGTTCAGTTCCCAAGGGTGGCGGCCCGTCCGCCGATCCTTCCATAGCCCTCACCCGCGCCTCCAACGCCTCGAGTCGCGCACGAGTACGTTCCAGCACCCGACTCTGGACATCGAATTCGTCACGCGTGACCAGGTCCAGCTTCCCGAGGCTTGCGCGCAACACCGCGCGGAAATTGCTCTCGAGGTCGCGTTGCGTCGCGCGAAGCGCTGGGGGGAGATTCTCCATCAGCCGGCGGGCGATCTCTTCGATGCGTAATGTTTCCATTCAAGATTCCTAGGGATGTGACTGCGCCATTTTGGAGCGACCCCCAAAACTCAAGCTCCGTCATGGGGCATTGGCCTACCCGATACGCACGCAAGCTTCGGAAACCGCACCGAAATTTGCTGTGGCACGGAAGCTGCACCTTCGATGCGCGCTTCACCAAGCTTACGCGTGTCAGGGCCGCGCGTGCAGCCAGTGTTTGTGGCGCGAATTACTCAAAATGCCCGAGCCAAGAGATTCAGAACATCCGGGAGACCAAATGCGCACCGCTCCGAAAAACTCTCATAAAATCCGTCGCTTGACGGGCCTCGCGCTCGGGGCGCTGGGACCCGCGCTGGCGTGGGCGGCCGACGCTCCCGTTCCTAACAAGGGCGACACGGCGTGGATGATGACGTCCACCGCCCTCGTGCTCCTGATGTCTGTGCCCGCACTGGGCTTGTTCTACGGCGGACTCGTCCGCACCAAGAACATGCTGTCCGTACTCATGCAGGTGTTTGTTGGCTTTTCCCTGATCACCGTCCTGTGGTGTGTCTACGGATATTCCCTGGCGTTCACTCCGGGCAACGCCTTCTTCGGCGGCTTCAGCCGGCTGTTCCTCGCCGGAACGTTCGACCCAGCGACCGGCGCCTTTTCCCTGGCCTCGACGTTCAGCAAGAACACGCCCTTGTATGAACTGGTCTACGTCGCTTTCCAGGCAACCTTCGCGGCCATCACCTGCTGCCTGATCCTCGGCTCCATTGTCGAGCGCATCAAGTTCTCTGGCGTCCTGCTGTTCCTGGTGATCTGGTTCACCTTCAGCTATATCCCGGTCGCGCATATGGTCTGGTTCTGGGCGGGACCGGATGCCTACTCGTCGCCTGACAAGGTGGAGGCTGCGAACGCCACGGCCGGTTACCTTTGGCAAATGGGCGCGCTGGACTTCGCCGGTGGCACCGTGGTGCATATCAACGCCGGTGTCGCGGGTCTCGTCGGCGCGATCGTGGTCGGTAAACGTGTCGGCTTCAGTAAAGAGCCCATGCCACCCCACAGCCTCACGATGACCATGATCGGAGCGTCCCTGCTGTGGTTCGGCTGGTTCGGCTTCAACGCCGGCTCGGCGCTCGAGGCGAACGGCTCCGCGGCGCTGGCATTCATAAACACTTATCTCGCGACCGCATGCGCGGTGCTGTCGTGGATCGCCTGCGAGTGGCTCATCAAGGGTAAGCCGTCGATGCTGGGGGCGGCGTCTGGCGCGGTAGCCGGCTTGGTCGCGATTACCCCGGCCGCGGGCAACGTCGGAATTCCGGGCGCATTCGTCATCGGCCTTGCCGTCGGCCCCCTCTGCCTCTGGGGAGTGACTGGGCTGAAAAAGATAATCAAAGCTGACGACTCCCTGGACGTCTTCGGCGTCCACGCGCTCGGCGGCATCTTCGGCGCGCTGATGACTGGCATCTTCAACGCGCCCTCCCTGGGCGGCCCCGGCTCAACCCAGGACTGGGTAACGGGCACAAGCGGCTATCCCGGCATCTTGAAACAGCTCGGAATTCAGGCGGAGGCCGTGGCGGTCGTGGTCGTGTGGACTGCAGTCGTCGCCTTCATCGGGTTCTACATCGTAAAACTGGTCGTCGGCATCCGCGTGACCGAGGAAGAGGAACGCGAGGGCCTGGACATCACCTCGCACGGCGAACGCGCGTACGATATGTAAAAGAGGTTGCGGACCCCAAGCCCCGGTCTGCCCTTGGCGGACCGGGGCTTGTCATTTGTAGGCTGTGACCTGGAAATAGCGACGCTCGCCCGCGGGTGTGACGGACTTCAAAGGTCGCGGGAGGGCAACGCGCCATACTGGAGCTACTTATGTTGCGACCAGCAGCTATGTTGCGAACCACAATCGTCACCACGTTGATCGCCACCGGCATCTGCGGCGTGGCCCATGCAGACGTCTATCGGTGGGTGGACGATAAAGGCGAACCGCACTACACCGATCGGTGGGTGCCGGGATCCGAGCTCATCAAGTCGAACAAGCCTCGCCCCCTGAACTCGGACTCGAGCTCGAGCCGCCCCGCTCCGCCTCAATACCAGACGCCCGCCGGCGCCCAGAAGGCCGCATCCCAGCAGGCCGATCGCGCCAACGCGGATGCGGTTAAGCAGGACGTGGCCAAGACCAAGGACGTGCAGTGCAAGCAGGCCAAAGAGCGCTACCAGAAGGCGATCGAAGCCCGCCGCATCTACAAGCCCGCTAAGGAAGGCGACACCGACCGGGCATTCATGTCGGATGCCGAGACCGATCAATACCGGGCGCAAGCACGCAGTGACGTCACGGTGGCGTGCGGTAGCCCGCCTCCCGCGATTCAACCCCAATAACGAACTCCTTGCACCCCGCTAGCGCCTCACTATAGTCGCGTTGCGGCCGACCCGGCCGATCGAACGTGGACATTCCAATCATGCGCGTCGGCTTTGTGGGGCTGGGAGCAATGGGCATGCACATGGCGCGCAATCTCCATCGCGCCGGGCTACTGGCCGCGGTTTGGAATCGCACGGCCGAGAAAGCGCGCATCTTGGCGGCCGAGTTGAACGTGCAGGCGCCACCAACGATCGAGGCGCTCGGATCGAGCGTCGACGCGGTCGTCACCTGTGTCTCGGCCGACGCGGACGTCCTGGAAGTCGTTCAGGCGTTGGCCAAGACCCTGAAATCCGGCGGGCTAGTCCTCGACTGCTCTACCGTCGGCGCGGAGACCGCGCGGAAAGCGGCCGAGCTCCTGCACCCACGCGGTGTTGAATTCCTGGACTGCCCCGTGAGCGGCGGCACCGAAGGTGCCCGAGACGGCACGCTGGCCATCATGGCCGGTGGCAGCGAGGAAGCCTTCGAGCGCGCGAAGCCCATTCTCGCGGCCATGGGCAAGGCGGTCACGTACTTCGGTCCGACCGGCAGCGGTCAGGCCGCCAAGGCAACCAACCAGATCATGTGCGCCGGCATCATCGAAGCCGTGTCGGAGGCGATGGCCTTCGCACGCGCGCAGGGTCTGCCGCTCGAGAAGATCGTGGACACCCTTGGCAAGGGCGCCGGCTCGAGCTGGTACTTCGTACATCGCGCGCCCAACATGGTGCGCGGCAGTTTCCCCGCGGGCTTCCGCGTGCGTCTCCATGAGAAGGATCTGACGATCTGCCGCGACATGGCGGCGCGCTTCGGGGTCGCTCTACCGGTAGTCGAGCGCATGCTCGGCGAGTACGCGGAGCTGGTCGCGCGCGGCTACGGCGATGAGGACATCTCGTCGACCTTCCGGCTGAAGACCGAGCTATTCGAGCAACCGAAGAAAACCAACAACGGCAGCAAATAACATCATGGCAGAGCTGCCGGCCCCGCGCCCGGCACCCGGGAAATCCCTGTACCTGCCGGATTTCTGCACCTCGCGCGCGGCGCTCCTCCTCATTCTGATCGTCGAGCTGACGGCCTTCGTGCTGACCCTCGCGCGCCAGAACCTGGCAGTGGATTTCTGGACGGACCTGACACGGACTTCCCTGTTCCTGCTCTGGATCGGGCTCACCGGTACCACGCTGCTGTGCCTGGCCAAGAAACAACTCGCCCGGCTCGGTGTCGCGCAGGGATCCGCCATGGTGTTCCTGCTGATCGTCGCCGTCATCGCGCTGGTCTCGAGTTGCGCGTTCTACGTCGGCCGCACGGAGGTGATTTACGGGCTGGGCCTGACCGAGCTGTTTCCGCGCGATCCCGGGAAATTTCTGTTAGGCAACATCTCCATTGGCCTGGTGATCACCGCCCTCGCGTTGCGCTACTTCTTCGTCACTCACGAGTGGCGCCGCAACATCGAGATGCAGGCGACGGCCCGCGTACACGCTCTGCAGGCGCGCATCCGGCCCCATTTCCTCTTCAACAGCATGAACACGATCGCCGCGCTCACGCGTTCCAATCCCGCGCTCGCGGAGCAGGCCGTGCAGGATCTCGCCGACTTGTTTCGTGCCAACCTGAACGAGCAACGTAACATCCTGCTGCTCGAGGAGGAGATCGAAGTCGCTCACATCTACCAGCGCATCGAAGAACTGCGTCTGGGCGAGCGCCTGCGTGTCGACTGGAAAGTCGAGGCACTCCCCCGTGACGCGCTCGTGCCGGGTCTCCTGTTGCAACCCTTACTCGAAAATGCAATCTATCACGGCATCGAGCCGCGCCCCGATGGGGGCACGGTGACCGTGACCGGTGACGTTACCGGACGCCTCATCACCATCGTCGTGCGCAATCCCGTCGGCGAAATCAAAAGCAGGCGCGGCGGCGGCAATCAACTGGCGCTTGCCAACATCCGCGAGCGCCTCGCTCTGATGTATGGCGAACAGGCACTGGTGAAATCGGGACGCTTCGACCTTGAATACATTGTCACCTTGAGATTTCCGTACGTCGACAAGCGCGAGCTGTTGGTCACGTGACGCGGCTGAAAATACTCATTGTCGATGACGAGTTACCGGCACGCGAGCGGCTGAAGAGCCTCCTGGTCGAAATTCCGGACACTGAAGTCGTGGGCGAGGCCAGCAACGGTGAACAGTCACTCACGCGAGCCTACGAGCTGACACCCGACGTCGTTCTCCTCGATGTGCGGATGCCCGGGATGGATGGTATCGAGGTGGCGCAACATCTGAACGCGCTCGCGGAACCGCCGGCGGTGATCTTTACAACTGCATTCGATGAGTACGCGGTGAATGCGTTCGAGGCGCACGCGGTCGGCTATCTGCTGAAACCGATCCGCAAGGAGAAGCTGGCCGCAGCGCTCGAGCGCGCCGGTCGGCTGACACGGCCTCAACTGCAGAAGATCGCGGCTGCCAGCAGCGAGAAACGTCGTACCCACATCGCCGCCCGCCGTCGCGAAGGTCTACGGCTCATTCCGATCGATGAAGTGCAGTTCTTCTTCGCGGAGCAGAAATACACCACGGTACGGCACGTCACCGGAGAGGATCTCATAGAAGATTCGCTGCGGTCGCTCGAAGAGGAGTTCGATGTCGACTTCGTGCGTATCCACCGCAACGCTCTCGTGAACGTGCGCTACCTGGAGCGCATCGAGCGCAGCGACGATGGACAGTATTTCGTGAGACTGCGCGGCTGCGAGGCGCCACTGCAGGTCAGCCGGCGCATGGCCGGCGAACTGCGCGAGAGATTCAGGCTATAGAATGTAGCGGCTCAGGTCCTCATCCTTGACCAGGTTGCCGAGATTACTGTCGACATACTGCGCATCGACCGTCAGCGCCTGTCCCTGCTGGTCCGACGCCCCATACGAAACCGTTTCCAACAGCCGCTCCATCACGGTGTGCAAACGACGGGCGCCAATATTCTCGGTCCTCTCGTTCACGTGAGCAGCGATCTCTGCGATACGCCGGACGCCATCCGCCTTGAATTCGACCTGCACCCCTTCAGTGGCCATGAGCGCCTTGTATTGCGCGGTCAGTGACGCGTCAGGCTCGGTTAGAATCCGCACAAAGTCCTCGACCTTCAGCGAATCCAACTCCACGCGGATGGGCAGGCGGCCCTGTAACTCGGGAATCAGGTCGGACGGCTTGGAGAGGCTGAACGCGCCCGAGGCGATGAACAGCACGTGATCGGTCTTGATGGTGCCGTACTTGGTCGCGACGGTCGACCCTTCGATGAGAGGCAGCAGATCGCGCTGCACACCCTCGCGTGAAACATCGGCGCCCATCGTCTCCTGCCGACGAGTGACCTTGTCGATTTCGTCGATGAAGACAATACCGTTCTGCTCGGCATTCGACAGGGCACGGATTTTCAACTCATCCTCGTTGATGAGCTTTCCGGCTTCCTCGTCGGTCAACAGCGCCAAAGCTTCCTTCACACGCACCTTGCGCGTGCGCGTGCGATTTCCGCCCAGGTTTGCAAACATGGACTGCAGCTGCTGTTGCATTTCCTCCATGCCGGGAGGCGCCATGATCTCTACACCCATCGGGAGTGAGCGCAGCTCGATCTCGATCTCACGATCATCGAGTTCTTTCTCACGGAGCATCTTGCGGAATTTCTGCCGGGTCTCGGCATCGCGTGGCTGAGACGGCTCGTCCGTCGAGAAACCCATCATGCGCGGCTTCGGCAGAAGCGCATCGAGCACGCGCTCTTCGGCGGCATCCAGTGCGCGCTGCCGCACCTTCTCCACTTCCTGCTCGCGCATCATCTTCACAGCGACGTCCGCCAACTCCTTCACGATCGAGTCGACGTCACGCCCGACGTAGCCGACTTCGGTGAATTTCGTGGCCTCGACCTTCACGAACGGCGCATTCGCCAGTTTCGCCAGCCGGCGCGCGATCTCCGTCTTGCCGACCCCGGTCGGCCCGATCATGAGAATGTTTTTCGGCGTGATTTCCTGCCGCAGGGGCTCGTCGACCTGCATCCGACGCCAGCGGTTGCGCAGGGCGATCGCCACGGCACGCTTGGCGGCATTCTGCCCGATAATGTGCTTGTCGAGTTCCTGGACGATCTCGCGGGGTGTTAGAGCTGATGACATGTTGGTGAGACGCCCTGTCAGGCCTTGGCCCGTGGCAGTTCCTCGATAACGAGGTTGCGGTTGGTGTAGATGCAGATGTCGGCGGCGATGTTGAGCGAGCGTTCCACGATATCGCGCGCGCCGAGAGTCGAGGCCTCGACGAGCGCACGGGCCGCGGAGAGCGCGAACTGTCCCCCGGAGCCGATGGCCGCGACGTCGTGATCCGGCTCGATCACGTCGCCGTTGCCGGAAACGACGAAAATCTTGTCCGGATCGGCTACCAACAGCAGGGCCTCGAGCCGGCGCAGATAGCGATCCGACCGCCAGTCCTTCGCGAGCTCGATCGCCGCGCGAGTCAGATTTCCGTACTTCTCGAGCTTGCCCTCGAAACGCTCGAACAGCGTGAACGCATCCGCGGTGCCGCCGGCGAAACCCGCGAGCACCTTGTTTTCGAACAGGCGTCGCACCTTGCGCGCGTTGCCCTTCATGACGGTATTGCCCAGCGTCACCTGTCCATCGCCGCCCATGGCCACGCCATCGTCGCGGCGCACAGCGAGAATTGTGGTGCCATGCGGATTGAACTCGAACTTGTCGCTCATGAGACTCCTGCTGCCGGGCAGGCGAAACGAAGCACGGACCCCGAGAGGTACTAGCCCTTCCTCCGCGCCCGCGGATGTGAAGCTTCGTAGATACGGGCGAGGTGCTGGAAGTCAAGGTGAGTGTAGACCTGGGTGGTGGAGATGTCGGCATGGCCGAGCAGCTCCTGCACCCCGCGCAGCTCGCGGCTCGATTCGAGCAAGTGCGTCGCGAATGAGTGACGGAAGAGGTGGGGGTAGACGTGCATACTCAGCCCCTGCCGCCGCGCCCAGTGGGCCACCCTGGTCTGGATGGCACGGGGACCCAGCCGCCTCCCGCCACGCCCTATGAACAGGGCCTTCTCCTCGGGCTTGGCCAGCGCCGCGCGTTGCAGCAGCCACTCCTTCAGCACCTTAACCGCCACACTGCCAACGGGCACCAGGCGGGTCTTCTGGCCCTTGCCCAGCACCTGGACCATACCCTCGGCCAGATCGAGATCACCCATGTCGAGACCCACGAGCTCGGCGAGCCGCAAGCCCGACGAATAGAGCAGCTCCATGATGGCCCGGTCACGCAGGACGAATGACCCCGGCCGGTCGTCGGCCTTGATGTCGAGGAGCCGCGCCATCTGGTCGGGGTCGAGCGTCTCGGGCAGACGCTTGGCCGCCTTGGGCGCACGAACGTCATGGGCAGGATTTCGGCGCACGCCACTGAGGGGGACCGTCTTATCACCCCGCCGCGGCTGATTCTCCCGGAGCAAAAACTCGTAGAAACTTCGTACAGCGGACAGCCGCCGTTGCACGCTCCGGGGCGACAAACCGCCCGCATGCGAGTGTGCCGCAAACACCCGGACGTGCTGATTATCGAGGACGGTCCAGTCCTCGAGTCCGTTCCGATCGCAGTACTTCACGAGCGCCGCAAGATCGCGGGCGTAGTTGGAGTCGGTATGCGCGGAAAGCCGACGCTCCGTGTTCATGTAGCGCCGGAACCGGGCCACCCAATCGAGCGCCGCCGGCGTCATCGAGTCCCTATGATCGCTCGGGCTGTCAGAAGTCCCGAGCGGGATTCAATGCGTCGGCAATCAGGTCTCCCATGCGAGCCAGAAACTCCGTGCTCATGCCAGGATGAAAGCGATCGCGGTCCGTGCTGCCGATGGCGAGGAGGCCTACAGAGCCTTTTTCGCCCAGCGGTACCAACGCGATCGAACCGATATCGTTCGCGTCCGAGCCGAAAAGGAACTCGCGCTGCGAGTCACGCGCTTGCCCACACCGGGGCTTGCCGCTCGTGAACAGAGTCTCAAAGGACTTCAGGTTTGGATCGTCCGCGCGGATGGAGCGCACAAATCGCTGCGCCGTCGAGTCCGCCGTGTCTCCAATCAACACCAGCACGGCGTGAAAGGCGTCGAAATCCTCACGGAGACTGGATTCGATGCGCGCGATGGCTTCCGCACGTGACGGAGCGCCGAGCAACCGCCGCGTGAAACGGTGCAGTTTCTCTGCGATCACATCGTTGCCGCGGGCAACCTGCACGAGCTCCGCGAGCTTGCCCTCCAGAGAAGCGTGCTTCTCGCGCAGCACTTCGATCTGCCGCTCGACGAGAGAGATCGTAGAGCCGCCCCGGACGTGTGGGAGACGCAAGCGCGCCAGCAGCGCCTGATGACGCTCGAAAAACTCAGGATTGTGCTGCAGGTAGGCCGCGATCGATTCCTCTTCGGTTTCAGTGGCCGACAGGCCACGGGCTTCTCGTGTTGTCATATGCTTCAGACCTCGACGTGACCTTCGAAAGATGTCTCGGCAGGACCCGTCAACCAGATATGTTCTCCAGGACCGCCCCAGTTTACGCGTAACTCGCCGCCGCGCACGCGAACGCTCACTTCGGAATCCAGCCTACCTCGGTGACGCCCCACTGCCACGGCAGCGCACGCGCCTGTCCCACACGCTAATGTTTCCCCTACGCCGCGCTCGTACACCCGCAGGCGGATGTGGCCTGCGTCGATGATTTCCATGAACCCTGCGTTCACGCGCCGCGGGAAACGAGGGTGTGTCTCGATGGCGGGACCCAGAGTCTCGACGGGAGCCCGCTCGACGGATTCAACCTCGAGCACCGCATGTGGATTGCCCATGGATACCGCGCCAATGGTGATGGGCTGACCGGCTACTTCGAGGGAGTAGGAGTCGACCTCAGCCGGTGCATCGAAAGGCAGTGTGCGCGGATTGAAGCTCGGCACGCCCATGTCGACCGACACTACGTTGCCGCGGAGAATTCGCGCGTGGATGAGTCCCGCCGGGCTGTCCATTGTGACAGCGCCGGCCGGCGCAAGGCCGCGGCGATGGAGCAGGGCGGCGATACAGCGCGCCCCGTTGCCGCACTGTTCGACCTCGGCACCGTCGGAGTTGAATATTCGGTAGAACACGACCGTGTCGGGTCGCCGGGGCGGCTCGAGCACCAGCGCCTGGTCGAACCCAATGCCTGTATGCCGATCCGCGAGGTGTCGCAACTGGTCGGCGGTCAGCACGGGTTGCCCGGCGGGCGCATCGAACACGACAAAGTCGTTGCCCGCCCCGTGCATCTTCGTGAAATCGAGGCGCATGGCCAAAGAATAACCGAAACGACCGCCTACCGCCCGCATCAACGCAGGGCGGCCCGGTCTCGAAAAATGCAGCGATCCATCACCGTGAAGATCCCGGCGGCGCGCGCACGCCCGGCAGCAGCCTCGTCGATCACGCCGTCCTGCAGCCACAAGGCAGGAAGCTTCAGGTGGATGCATTCATCCACGATCGCCGCGACGTGCTCCGGCCTGCGAAACACGTCCACGATGTCCACTTGCTCATCGGGCCCCAGCACCTCGGACAAATGCGCGAGATCCGGCACAGCCATCTCGCCGAGCACGGTCTCCGCGGTGGGCGTGACCGGGATGATTCGATAGCCAAACCGCTGTAAAGAGCGTGCCACACCATGGCTCGGACGGGTCGGATCCGCGGACAGTCCGACGACCGCTATGATTCGAGCCGAATGCAGGAGCTGATCAATCTGCTCACTGGACGGGTTGGTAAACACAGTTGGCCTTGGCGTGGTCCCTTGTTGGCACTATCTTAACTCCCACGCAGGTGCCATTGCCTTGACATCCGACGACTACAACGTCCGCATAGAGCCTCACGGCCGCACGATCCGCGTGCGCGCAGGGCAGCCAGTGCTGGAAGCGGCTCTGGCCGCCGGCCTCAACCTCCCCCATAGCTGCAAGTCGGGTCACTGCAGCTCCTGCCGCGCGCGGCTGCGAAGCGGCGAGATTCGCTATCCGACCGTGCGACCCGCTGGTCTGACGGCAGCGGAGGAAGAGGCCGGCAACATACTGCTCTGCCAGGCGCGGCCGCTGACGGATCTGGTACTCGAAGCGCGGCTCGTCGCCACGGTCGCCGACGTGGAGATCAAGACGCTGCCGTGCCGAATCGCCCGAATGACACCGCTCGCGCCGGACGTCATGCAGGTATGGCTGCGACTGCCCGCGGTCGAAACACTGCGATTTCAGCCGGGACAGTATTTGGACGTGCTGCTGGACGGCGGCCGCCGCCGCAGCTTCTCGATCGCCAGCCCGCCGCACGACAGTGACCTACTCGAATTGCACGTGCGTCGCGTGCCAGGGGGAGGGTTCACGGAGCGTTTATTTGGTCTGGCCGGCATACCGGCCGCCGGCGAGCCCCTCACCGACGGCGCCCTGCTTCGAATCGAAGGCCCCATCGGCCAATTCATCTACCGCCGCGGCACCAGCCCCCTCCTGATGATTGCCGGTGGCACCGGCTTCGCCCCGCTCAAGTCGATGCTCCGGCACATCCTGGAGGACAGCGCTGAAAGCGGCGGACGAGACATCCACCTGTACTGGGGCGCCCGGGGTCCGAACGACATCTATGAGGAGTCTCTCGCGCTGGCCTGGATGCGCCGCTACCCGAGATTCCACTTCACCGCTGTTTTGTCGGAGTCGAATCCAACCGACGCCGGTGAGCATCGCCGCCTCGGCTGGGTGCACGAGGCAGTGCTCGCGGACCACCCCGACCTGGCAGGCTTCGAAGTGTACGCCGCCGGTCCGCCCGCGATGATCGAAGCCATCCGTACGACTTTCCCCCGCCACGGCCTCGCTCCCGAGCGCCTCTACTTCGACTCCTTCGACTACGCCCCGGATCAAACTCCCAGGAGTTGAGCCACTCGAGGGCCGAGTGGATTACCGTCCTCGCAGCCTGGCGATGTTGGCTTTCACCGGGTAGTGATCGGAAGCCACGCGAGCCATCGGGCTCTTGTGAACCTCGAACGTCTGCACGACCCCAGCCTGACGCGACCAGATCCGGTCGAGCGCCAAAAGCGGCGCCCAGACAGGGAATGACCTTCCTGACGGCGCCTTACCCAAAGCGCCATGTAGCCAACGCAGTGGCCGACCAACCGGTAACCACTCGTTGATATCCCCGAGCAGAACGACCGGTCGTCGCGCCGGGATATCATTCAAAGCGGTCAGCAGTTTCTCAACCTGGTAACGCCTCTCGCGAGCGCCTAAGCCGAGATGCGTCACAATCACACGTACCGCCTGCCCCTCAACCAACAGCTCCACATCGAGCGCACTGCGTGGCTCTTGACTGCCGAAAGTAAGGTCGTAGCTGCGTACGGACCGAACCTCCCGATACGTGAGCAGCGCGTTGGTCTTGCGGAACCGCGGCGGCGCCACGGTATGTGTGTTCACCGCGATCGGAGTCATGCCGGTGGAATCCGCGAGATTCTGCAGCTGCATGGAGGCGCTCTGCACGCCAGGCCTTCCGTCGACTTCCTGTAAGCCGACCGTGTCGCAGTCGAGCTCCCGGATCACAGCGGCGATCCGCTCGACATCGTAGCGTTTGTCCAATCCCACGCAGCCATGAATGTTGTAGGAGCCGATGACTAACACATCATGGCTGCCGCACGCGGTCGCGGAATCGGAGGCCGCTGATGAGCTTCTCCGCCAAAACAGGCCGTTCCGGATCGGTTACGCTGTTTGCCAGCGCTACTATCGCCGCGGAAGGCTCGTCGAGACGCTCGAAACGCCGCAGGCTACGACCAGAATCCTTCGAGAGGGCCGCGACCGCCGCACCCAGCGAGCCATTCATGGCAAACGCTTCCTGCACGTCGTGCTCGCTCACATCGAGGTGATCGGCGAGAAGAGCGGTACGCGCCGCTGCGATTGCCGCACGCGTTGAGGAATCACCACGCGCTCCTATTACCAGGTCGCACTCGGTATCGAGGCCCATTGATCGATTGGCAAAGTTGGCCGAGCCCACCCGTAACCACTCGTCATCGACGATCATCAGCTTGCTGTGCAGATCGTATCCGGTTTCACCGGGCATCTCGGGATACCAGGCCTGGAAACGCCCATGAACATCCGCCGCGTGCAGCTTTTGCAGCAGTACAGTCCGCAACGCCGCCATCGTAGGTGCCTCCAACCACCCGGAGGAGCCAAGTCGCAACACCACGACTACCTCAGGTCCATCTGGCTCCGCGAGTCGGGCGGCGAGCGCCTCACCGAGTACTTTCGCAGTGAAATATTGGCTTTCAATGTAGATGTGCTGTTTGGCCGCTGCGATCATGTCGAGGTAGAGCGTCTCGACTTCGGCAATCGCCTGCCCGGTGGGAGTGGCGGGCGCAGTACGTGCCAAAGCAACATCCACATCGGAAAACGTGGCGGCCAGTGTTTCCGGCCACAGGTCGCCGCTCGTGTCCGAGACAGGCAGCGCCTGTCCCGTTCCCTGCCTCCAGCGCTCGCTCGCGATACTTTGCAACGCCCGGGCCGCCGCCGAGTCCACAGCCAACATGACATCGTGGACCGGGCTGTAAGGGTCCGTTTCACCTGCATTGGTGCGCCCGGGATCCGCGCAACGGTGCGAGGTCGTGTCCCACCGCCCCAGGGTGAGATCGATACCACCACAGAAAGCCACCGTATCATCGGCGACCACGATCTTCTGATGGTGAGCGGCCCCCAGCGGGCAGTTCGAGTCGTAGTGAAAGCGGATGCGAGGATGCGGATGCCAGCCGCCATCGGTCCCGGCCGGTGGCTCGCGTCCTTGTCCGAAGACCAGCGGGTAATCCCAGGCGAGAATGAAAATCCGCAGGCGGCGATTGCGCTGCACCAGGTAGTTCAGAAAGTCACCGAGCCGGTCAGGGACGCCCTCCTCATGCAAATGTAGGCGGGTCTGGCTATGAAAATCCCAAGCTACGATGACTATCGAATGCGTTGCGCGCAACGCGACTGCCGCTAGGGCGCGAAAGTAAGCCTCGCTATCGATCAGCAACGCCGCCCGGTGGGCACGCGCCACGCGATAACAATTCCGCCCCGGTCGGAACAGCGAAGGAGAATCTGCCGCCATGACTACGCTCGAGCAAGCTTCATTCCCGGCGACGCGGCCGCCGCCGATTCGGCTTCGGGTCCAACGCCAGCGCCGCCGAGATGTGCGCCAGGTGAGTCAGCCCCTGCGGAAAGTTACCCAGCATCTCCTTCGAGCGGGGGTCGTATTGCTCGGCAAACAATCCCAGGTCATTCGCTGCCGCGGTCGCATGTTTGAACGCTCGAAGCGCCTCCCGGCGCCTGCCCTGCCTGGCCAGACATTCCGCCAGCCAGAAGGTGCACGCGAGAAAGGTGCCCTCCCGGCTCTGCAAGCCGTCCACACTCTTGTAGCGCAATATCAGGCCGTCGCTGGAGAGCTCCCGCCGGATTACATCGGTGGTCCGCACCATCCGCTCGTCGTCGAACGCGACGAAATCCACACCCGGCAACAACAGCAGCGCCGCATCCACCTGGTCGCTGCCATAGCTCTCGACGAAGATACCGCGCTCGTGATCCATGCCGTGTGTTTCGATGTTGCGGCGGATTTCGTCGCGCCGCTGTCGCCAACTCTCGAGCGGCGCGGATAGCGAGTGCTTCTCGGCGAGTGCAATTCCGCCGTCGACCGCCGCCCAACACATGACTTTCGAATGGACGAAGTGGCGCGGCGCCGAGCGGATCTCCCAGATCCCGCGATCGGGCTTGCGGCTTTGGTCGATGGCAGCCTCGATGATCTCCACCAGGAAATCCCAGTAGTCCTTTTCCGGCGGTACACCCTGCTCGCTCCAGCGCCAGGACAGCTCCACAATGAGACCGTACATATCCAGCTGAAACTGTTGGCTGGCCGCGTTACCGATGCGCACCGGTCGCGAGCCGCGCCAGCCTTCGAGGCCATCCAGCGTGATCTCCGTGAGGCGGCGTTTGCCGTCGACCCCGTAGAGCACCTGCAGCTCATCGGCATTGCCGGCCGCGCTGCGTTGGATAAAGCGGCGCACACCGTCGGCCTCGGACTCCAGGCCGAGCGTGCTGAGGGCTCGTACCGTAAAAATGGAATCCCGGATCCAACAGAAGCGGTAATCCCAGTTCCGCTCGCCGCCCACACTCTCCGGGAGCGACGTGGTCACGGCGGCCACGATCGCGCCCGTCGGCGCAAAGCTCAGGGCCTTCAAGGTCATCGCGGATCGCATGATGCTCACGCCGTGTCCGTCCCGATAGCGGATCTTCGACGCCCAGTCCTGCCACCACTTCTCGGTCTCGATGAAGTGTGCTTTCAACACGGAAAGGTCTTTGGTGGCAGAGCGTCTTTTCTGGGTCTCATCGGGCCGGAAGAAATTCAGCCCCAGGTGATATCTCACGCCGGGAGTCACCTCCACCCGCGCGTACAGATCGTGATCGCCGCTGAGTTGCAATGGCACGTCGCCAAAGATCCGCAGGCCGGTGTTGCTGCCGACCACGGAACGGGCACCACTGCCGGACTCATAGATCCACGGTTTCACTTCGCCGAAATCCAACCGGGGCACCACGGAGACGTCGAAGGCCACATGGCCACGCAGTCCATGGATGACACGGACAAGCTCGCGCCGCGGATGCAGTTTCCCCCCCGCGCGCATTGAAAAGAAATCAACCACGCGCGCCTCGCCAGCGCGGGTGGTGAACGTTGTGACCAGCACGAGACTGTCGCCGCGATATTCGCGCTTTACCCGGTACCGGCCCAGTGGGGTAATGGCGAAGTAACCGCCCTTGCGCCAGTCGAGCAGGCGACCGAAACAACTGTCGGAATCGAAGCGGGGCAGGCAGCACCAATCGATGGAACCGCTGCGTGACACCAAGGCTGCGGAGTGACAGTCACCGATCAGAGCGTAGTCGGAGATCGGCGGATAGGCTGGGCCACTCGGGGGTGGCCCTGCCGCACGCGTAGATGCCCGCTCCCGCGGGGCGCCGATGGCCGACGACGGGAGCGGGCCGCTTACAGAAGAGCGCTTAGGCCGAGCGCTCGGCAACCTGTTCCAACACCAGGTTGACGGACTGCGCGTGCTCGAAGCGCTGCGCCACGTCCTTCCAGTTCAGAACGTTCCAGATAGCGTCAAAGAACTTCGCCTTCTCGTTCAGGTATTGCAGATACCAGGCATGTTCCCAGGCGTCGATCACGAGCAGCGGCACGGCGCCCTGCACCGTATGCGACTGGTGGTCATGGATCTGCACGGTCAACAGGCGACCGGACAGCGTATCCCACACGAGCGCGCCCCAGCCAGAACCCATGCAAGTGGCCGCGGCCTTGGTGAGCTGCTGTTTGAATCCATTGAAGCCACCGAAGTCACGATCGATCTGCGTCGCCAGCTTTCCGCTCGGTGTGCCACCGCCGCTCGGCGAGAGGTTCTTCCAGAAGAGGCTGTGCAGGACGTGACCGGAGAGGTTGAACGCGAGCGCTTCCTCCACCGCCGCGATCCGGCTGAAGTCGCCCTTCTGGCGCGCCTCGTCGAGTGCCTCGACGGCAGCGTTCGCACCGTCGACGTAGCCCTTGTGGTGCTTGTCGTGGTGGAGCTGCATGATTTTGCCCGAGATGTGGGGCTCGAGCGCGCCGTAGTCATAGGTCAGATCGGGCAGAACGTACTTGGTCATTTAAAGCACTCCGGCAGGGGGGTACGTGTGAGTGGGCACAAAAGGGAGCAAGAAGCGTGCGCCGGTGACGTTGTCACCGGCGCGTCAGGCATCAGGTCTGATGGCTGAACATCTCGGCGTAGTCATCGATGGAAGCGCGGATTACGGCCGCGGCTTCCGCGTAACCGTAGCGCCCCATGATGGAAATATTCGGCGGCTCACCTGGAACGAGCTTGTAGGTGGAGAAGTAATGCTCGAGACGCTCGAGCAGCGCGCCCGGAAGATCGCCGATCTCGCGGGCCGCGCCCCAGACATAGTCGCCTTCCAGGACGGCGATGATTTTGTCATCCGCCTCACCGCGGTCGATGATCTTCAGGCCACCGACGACAATGGCGCGCAGCAACACTTCGCAGTGATTGATGGGGCGCTCACTGATGACACAGATATCCAACGGATCGCCGTCGCCATGATCGCAACCCGGGGCGAGACGGCACACGCGATCGCCACAATAGGTCTGCGGGATAAATCCATAGAGGGACGGTGGATGCGATGAAGTGCGCTGCGGGCGGTCGACGCGCAGATAGCCCGTGGCCTTGTCCACTTCGTACTTCATCAGGTCGTACGGCGTGATCTCGATGAAGGCATTGACGATGCGCGGCGCCTCGGGGCCTGGCTCGAGGCCATGCCAGGGGTGCGGACGCCAGCGCGAATAGGAACCGGGAGAGACTTTAGACACGATAATTATTGGGAATCGATGAGTCGGGGGGAGGGTGGATTGTACAAGAGAACGAACCCGGTATTCCTGCGCAGCTCATGACAAGCCGGAGGAAGACCGGGTTCGCATGGGCGGTTAGCGCCCGGGACGAGCCGCGGAACCGCCCTTATTTGGGCGGCGGGGTCGTATCTGCTGGCGGTGGCGTCGAGTTCATGGAGCCGTTCGGCGGCGGTGTTGAGCCGTCCGACGGAGGCATGGTGGTGGTTGTTCCGGGCGAGGTCGACTGATCCGCGGGAGGCGGTGCCGTCGACGTATCGGCAGGCGGTGAGCTGGCCGCGCCGGCAGGTGAAGTCGACTCCTGTTTGGAGCAGGCCGACAAGAGCGCGAGCGAGCCCACGCACAACAACAGGACACTGCGATTCATAAGATCACCTCACTACTGTAACGGGACTGTGACAAGGGCCCCTTCCCACGCTGGGCCCCACCTCCCTGGAGTGTCGCAAGCGCCGTTCCGCACGAGCCAGTTATCGTCGCGCCGCGGCAACGCCGGGCCGCCAAAATTTCGGACATCGCAGGCCAGGCTCGCGGCCACGGCAGTTCCGGCCGCACCCTGCTATCCTCCGTGTTTTCTCGCAGGAGTGTGCCCTTGGCTCACGCTGCTATCACGGGCTGGGGAAAATGCCTGCCGCCCGCGATTCTGAGCAACGCCGATCTCACCCGGCTGTTCGACACCACCGATGAATGGATTCTGAGTCGGACCGGTATTCGCGAGCGCCGCATTTCACACGTTCCGCTCGAGGAATTGGCCTACGTGGCCTGCGCACGAGCGCTTGCCGCCGCGGGACTTACGGGCGCGGCTATCGATCTCATCGTATTTGGCACCTGCAGCCACGGCGACCAGGTGCCGAACATGGCCTCGGCCGTACAGGCACGAATCGGAGCCGCGAGCGCAGCCGCCATGGATGTCAACACCGCGTGCACGAGCTTCCTGTACGCGCTTTCGACCGCCTCGGCGTTGATTCGCACCGGCGTGGTGCGTAACGCGTTGGTCATCGGCGCTGAGCTCATCTCGCCCTTCATGGATTGGGCCGATCGCAACGTTGCGGTGTTGTTTGGTGACGGGGCGGCGGCGGTTGTGCTGGAGTCCACGGAGCGAGAGGAAGGCCTCATTGCCGAGAAACTAGGTTGTTATGCCGACGCGCGGGAAACCTTGCGCGTGCAGGGCATGGGCGGCACTTACGCGAACCGCGGCATTCTCTACGGAGTCACGCGCTGGCAATTCGAGGGCCAGGAGATCTTCAAGCGTGCCGTGCAGGGCATGGCGTCGGCTTCCGAGAGTACGCTCACTCGTGTTGGACTCAAGCCGGAAGACGTGGACCTGGTAGTACCGCACCAGGCGAATCTGCGCATCATCGAAGCCGTGGCCAGAAAAGCGCGCCTGCCGATGGAGCGTGTTTATATCAACGTGCAGCGGTACGGCAACATGTCGGCGGCCACCATTCCCGTCGCCTTGTGCGAAGCACTCGAAGAGCAAAGAGTGCGACCCGGCGCATTGTTACTGATGCCGGGTTTTGGCGGGGGCTTGAGCTATTGCGCGCACCTGGTGCGCTGGGGAGACCGAACGGCGCCGCTGGGTGAATCGAAGGTCGAGTTGCCGCCGCCCGAGCGGACAGCGCTGCAACTCATCCAGGACCTGCTGGTGGCGAAGACGACGCCGTCAGCGGCCCCGACGCCTTTCTAGGGGGCGAAGGCTACTTCTTGGTGCTCTTCGCGGCGGCCTTCTTCTTCTTGGACGGGTCCTTCGGACGCGTCTTGCCAAATGAACCCTGGTAGATCTTGCCGCGACGGCTGCGAGGATCGCCCTTACCCATAAATTCGACTCCAACGGACCTGATGTGGGCGCGCAGTCTATGGGAGAAGCCTGGCGCGGACAATGGCCTTGGAATTTGCGGGAACCAGGCTCCTAGCTGCGAAACCGCGCCGTAAGCTGATCCAGCGCACGAATCTGCAGCACGGTCGAATCCGAGGCGGGTAGAAGTTGGTTTGCCTGCCGCACGAACGGCGGCACGTCCGCCGGCACCAGGGGCCGGCTGATCAGGTAGCCCTGGGCAAAGTCGCACCCGAGTTGTCGCAACAGGTTCCAGGCCTCCGGCTCCTCGACGCCCTCAGCCACGACGTCGAGCTTCATGCGGTGTCCCAGCTCGATGGTGCTCGTGACAATGGTCGCGGCATCGCTGCCGAGACGGGCGTGAGAGATGAACGACCGGTCAATTTTGAGCTCGTCCACCGGCAGCATGTTGAGCTGCGACAGCGACGAATGGCCGGTGCCGAAATCGTCGATCGAGAAGCGGATGCCGGCGACCCGCAAAAGCTGCATGTTACGCGCGGCGAGATGCGGATCCCGCATCACCGCGCTCTCGGTGATCTCGAGCAACAGTTGCGTCGGCTCCACCCGTCGGGTACGCAGGAGATACAGAATCTCATCGCCGAGATCGGGATCGAGAATGTCCGGGGCCGACAGGTTCACAGCCACGTCGATATCCAGGCCGGACTCACGCCACTGACCCATCTGCGAGATGGCGGCCTTCAGAACCCAACTCGTGAGGCGGCGGGAGCCGCCCGTGCTTTCCGCCAGGGGCACGAATTCCGCGGGTGAGATCGGCCCCAGCTGCGGATGCGTCCAGCGCACCAGGGCCTCCAGGCTTTTGACCGAGCGCGTCGCCATGGTGACTTTCGGCTGGTACACGAGCGACAGCCCATCGCGATCGATAGCGCCACGCAGGTCGGTGATGAGCGTCAAACGGCGGCGATGCTCCTCATCGCTTCCCGAGCGATATACGGAGGCACGCGTCGGCGCGTCCGTCGAATCTTCGAGAGCCATCTGCGCCCGGCGCAACAGTGTCGCCGCGGTATCCCCGTGATCGGGGTACACACAAACACCGCATGCGACGTGGAGATCGAGGCTGATCCCGGAAAGATGGAACCCGGTGCGAACGACGCCGGCGAGTTGGTCGGCATACAGCGGCGCGCGTTCCGATCGGCAGTCGCGGGCAATGATCAGGAACTGCGCCTCGCCGAGGCGCGCGACTGTGTCGGCCGCATGAGCATTCTGGCGCAGCCGGCGCGCGGCCTCTTGCAACACCTCGTCGCCCATGTGATGCCCGAGCGAAGCGTTGATGTCATGGACATTGCGCAGGTCGATGAGAATCAACGCGAAGAAAGTCGGTCCCTGTGCCGCGCTGACCAGCTCTTCGAGCTGGCGCTCCGCCATGACGCGGTTGGGCAGCCGGGTCAGCGAGTCGTGATACACGTGATGTGTAATATGCGCCTCGCGCTCCGCGATGTTCCTTTGCATCGCGTTGAAGGTCGCGGCGAGGCTGCGGAACTCATCGCCCCCTGACACCTGAACCGCGGTCTCGTAATGCCCCTGTTGAATACGGCGTGCGGCGAGGACGAGCTCACCGATCGGACGCGTTGCGCTCCTTCCCAACAGAGTGCCGATCGCTGCCGCAAGCGCGAGCGCAATGCCGTCAATAATCAACAGCGCGTCGCGTACGTCCCGGTAGGGCGTCAGTACCTCGTTCATTGGCTTCAAAAGTGTGACGTCTACCGGATCGCCGCGACCATCGAGACGCTGCGCGAATCCGAGGTACTCCGTTCCCGCGAGTTTCACGACCTGCGGCGCGTCGGTGTCGGTCGCCTCGGGCAGCAATGCGGACGTCAGGTTGTGCTTTGCAGCAGGGAGTGTCGATGCCACGGGCACCACTCCGTCCCGACCGCGGGAAACCAGGACGACCTGTGCCCCGGCAAGATCATGAATACGTTGGGCCAACGAATCATCTACCACGAAACCCATGGCCACCCAGGCGATGGTCTCCGGTGTCTTCACGGGCGCCAGGAACAGCTGGTACGGCAAATGGCCAAACACCATGAAACTGGGTTGGTCGCGAGGACCGCGCGCGTCCCGCAGGAGATTGGCCAGCGGCGCGTGACTGTTGCTCACCTCGGGCGCCGTAGAGGTCACCAGGTTGCCCTGGGTATCCAACAGGAGAACGATGTCGGCGCCGATACGCTGGGCGTTGTTTCGGGCTGCCGAAAGGATGGTGGGAACATCGCCGCTGGCCACGGCCTCCCGAAAGCCGAAGTCCGCCGCCAACACAGCCACACCGTTCGCGAGCTGCCCGGCGCGGAAACGGATGAGCTGTTGCACGAAAGAGCCGCCGGAACGGAGTTGTTCCGCCGCGCGCGCCTCCACGTTGTGCGCGGTGCTGGCAAGCACTGCGCACAACGTCACAGTCTGGGTGACGATGACCAGCCCGATGATCAGCACGAGAAGCCGTTTGCGGAAACTACCCATGAAAAGCGCTCGAATGCATTCGGCATCGTAGGCGTCAGGGGGCGCCTACCGCGAGAATTCGAACGCAGGAATGAGACCTCACGCACGTCAAACTTACCGTTCTGCATCGGCAGGCCTAGTGCTGCTCCTGGGGTTGGCGTACCTGGGGCTCATGGGCCGGTCGTGGGCGGCGACGCTGACCGTTAAAGTGCTACTCCCGAACGGGCATCCATTGGGTGGCGTTGTCGTAACTGTGAACCCCGTCAGCGCGCCCGCGCACCCTGCGGCCCCGGTACAAGCCGTGATGGATCAGATCAACCGGGCCTTCGCGCCGGACCTGCTGGTCATCCCCGTCGACTCCACCGTGGCGTTCCCCAATAGCGATTCGGTCAGCCACCAGATCTATTCGTTCTCACCGGCCAAACGGTTCCAACTCCCCCTCTACCGGGGCAAGCCCTATCCGCCGGTGGTGTTCGATCAGCCGGGTGTCGTCACCATGGGCTGCAACATCCATGATGAAATGCTGGCCTACATCGTAATAACCGACGCTGCATTCTTTGGCCGTACCAGCGCCGCGGGCTCGTGGACAGCGGACGTCCCCGGCGGCGGCTACCGCGTCTCCATCTGGCATCCGCGAATTCGCGACGATGCCAAGGACCTGAGTGGCGAGCTCACGGTCGGCGAGCAGAACGGCGGCACTCTGACGCTCCGTCTGACGAAACAGTTGAAACCCGCGCCACTCGAGGGACGGCCACACTCGTGGGACACCTACTGAGCCGCGCCCTGAACTCGCCCGCAGTAGCGCTGGCGCGCCGCCGGCGCCGGATGCTGTTGACCGCGGCCACCCTGGTAGCCCTGACTGCCACGCTGACCGCTCGCGCCGCCGAGTGGGAGTTGGACGTCGACACCCGACTCGTAACCGTGGATGGTCCGCCGCCCATCATCGCCGGTGGCCTGGGTTCCGTGCGCTTCGGCGGGGACGAGTCCGGACTGCGCCTCGGCCGGGCGCGATTCGCCTTGTCGCAGAACCTGGGTGAGCTGTTTTCGCTGCACCTCGACGCCTCTTCCTGGGGGGATCGCGACAAAACCCCTGTGGGTCTGACCGAGGCCTATCTGCAACTTCGCCCCTATCCGTATGCGGGCTTCCGGCTGCGAGTCAAAGCTGGCGCTTTCTATGCACCCGTCTCGCTCGAGAACCGCACATCGGGCTGGGAGTCGCCCTACACCCTTTCCTATTCGGCCATCGATAGCTGGCTGGGCCAGGAAGTCCGCACCATCGGCACCGAGGTGCAGCTCGACTGGCTGGGCCGCCATAGCGGCCATGATTTCGACCTGGGCGCGACCGCCGGCGTGTTTGGTTGGAACGACGGGGCTGGCGCGGCGCTCGCCAACGGCGGCTTCACTCTCACCGATCGGCAAACCGTCCTGTGGGGGCGAGTTGGGAAGCCCGGGGTGCCGCCGGTGCGCGCGGCGGAGCCTTTCCGGGAGATGGACGGGAAAGCCGGCGCCTACGGGGGCGTGGAAGCCCGTTACCTCGATCGTGTCGTTCTGCGCTTCCTGCGTTATGACAATAACGCCAACCCCAGCGCCACGGATGCAGCGACACACACGATTGCGTGGAACACGAGCTTCAACAGCGCGGGACTGCGCGTGGAAGGTGGGAACGGCTGGACGGCGATCTTCCAGTGGCTCGACGGCCAAACCACCATCGCGCCGCAGGGGCGCGCGATACAGTGGCCGTTCCGGGCGAGTTATGTCCTGTTGGCAAAACGGTTCGGCAGCCACACCCTCAGCGCCCGGTATGACAAGTTCGAAGTCGAGGGCCATAGCGCCGGTGGCAGCGACGACGACGGCTGGCAGAAAGGGCACGCCATCACGTTGGCCTACATCTTCCAACCCGGCGCGCGGTGGCGCTACACGCTCGAATGGCTGCGTGTACAGAGCACCTCATACAACCGCGAGGAGTATGAGGACGGCCCGCCCACGGCCTCACAAACCCAGGTGCAACTGGCTATCCGCTGCGCCCTGGGCTCTCTCGCCCGCTGATTTTCAATTAAAAAGACGGGCCAATTAAAAAGGCCGGTAGATCCCGCATCCCGCTGGTTCCACCGGCCCGATCGTCTGCGAAACTTACCAGCGCTTGGGGGCGCCGCCGCCACCACCGCCGCGATTACCACCGCCGCCGCCGCCGGTACGCTCCTGCGCCTCATTCACGCGCAGAGGACGTCCGCCGAGTTCTTTTCCATTGAGGTTCTGAATCGCGCGCGAGGCATCCGCACGTGACATCTCAACGAAGCCGAAGCCGCGCGGCCGGCCCGTGTCGCGGTCGGTGATCAGACTCACCGACTCGACAGTGCCGTGCTGGCCGAACAGCTCGCGGATTTCACTATCGGTGGCCGAAAACGGAAGGTTTCCGACATAGATCTTCGTCATGCAATCAAACTCCTGATACGGAAATGCCGTAACGGACGGCTCATGTCACGTCGGCGATTTCCGAAACACTACCAGCAGGAATGCAAACCGAAGATCGATTAACCGTCGGCGCGCATGCTGCCACCTGGTCGAGAACGATTCGGCTTTTCGCAGACTCGGAAGCCGGCTCGCAAACCATGCGGGCGGCAGGCGGCAGGGAAAGGGAAAGGTCACGAACCGGCGCTGACGATACCGCAGGACGCCGCCGGGATACAAGCATTCGACCGTGGCCCAATGACTTGGAAGCCAACGACCGGGGCGGGAACTGCCGCCACGTTAGGTGCGATGTTATTCATCCGACCGTCGGACCACCCCGTGGTTCCGCAGACAGTTGAAGTTTTTTTGTCGCCCTCAGCCGGCATTGAACGACCATTCAGCGGGCAAACCCAACCTGTTGGAGGTCGGTCCCGTGCGCCCTACAAGAGGTGCTACTTAGGAGCCCGTCTGGCTCCCTAGCGGTAGCGCGCGAGGACCTTGTCCAGCCCCTTTGAGCCGGGTGACAACGCCTCATACGAGAGGCTGTTGAGCGGCGCATCGGGGGTGGCGTTGATGTCATGGAATTCGCTTTCCGACTCTTCCACGTACAGCATTCCGGTCAGGTACTCGCCGGCCTTCATACGCTCCTGGATCTGGGCGGCGGCGGCGATCCGGTTCGTCGGGTCATACGCGTGTTCGAGCTTTCGCAGCACGATACGGCTGCCGTCGTGCATGACCACGGGTAAAGTTTCACCCGCCTGGTAGTCCGCCACGATCTCACGCTCGAGCGGTACGAAGTCGGCATGCACCGCCGGCTCGTAGTGCTCGCGGGTGTAGGCGTAACTCTTGGTGGAGCCCTCGTGGTCGTTGAACGTCACGCAGGGCGAGAGTACGTCGATGAGCGCAAAGCCCTTGTGCTTCAGTCCCGCCTGGATGAGCGGTACCAGTTGGCGCTTGTCGCCGGAGAAGCTGCGCGCCACGAACGAGGCCCCGAGCGTCATCGCCAGCAGCACCGGGTCGATCGGCGGTTGGAAGTTGGTTTCACCTTTCTTGGCCTTGGTGCCGATGTCCGCCGAAGCCGAGAACTGCCCCTTGGTGAGACCGTACACCCCGTTGTTCTCGATGATGTACAACATGTTGACGTTGCGCCGGATCGCGTGGCAGAACTGCCCGAGGCCGATCGACAACGTATCCCCGTCGCCGGACACACCGATGTAGTGCAGATTGCGGTTGGCCGCGTTCGCACCCATGGCGATCGACGGCATGCGGCCGTGCACCGAGTTGAATCCGTGGCCGCCGCTCACGAAGTAAGCGGTGGTTTTCGACGAGCAGCCGATGCCGGAGAGTTTCACGACATTCTGCGGTTCGAGCGACAACTCCCAACAGGCCTCCGTGATGGCGGCCGTGATGGAGTCGTGCCCGCAGCCGGCGCAGAGCGTGGAGAGCGCGCCTTCGTAGTCGCGACGGGTGAAACCCAGCTCATTGCGGGGCAGCGAAGGATGGGCAACTTTCGGCTTGGTGATATAGGTCATACGGGCTTTCTCTCAGCCGGCCGCGGCGTCTTTGCGGCGCGCCAGATCGCGTGGACGGATCTCCGCGAGCACCCCATCGACGATGAACGTCGAGGAAATAGGCAACCCGTTGTAATGCAACAGCGAGCGCAGCTTCGACTTCTCGACCGGCGACTCGAGTGTCAGCAGCGCACGGAACTGCGCGTCGCGGTTCTGCTCGACGACAAACAGCAGTTTGTGGGCGGCCACAAAACGCTCCACGTCCTCACTGAAGGGGAAGGAGCGCACCCGCATGTAGTCGACCCGGACATCGTGTGTCTTCAGGATGTCCATCGCTTCGTGTATGGCGCCTTCGCAACTGCCGATCGACACAATGCCGATCTCGCTTCCCGCGGTCGCATCGATGACCGCACGCGGCACGAGTTTCTTTGCCGTATCCCACTTCTTCAACAGCCGGTCTAGCAGGATCTGGTACTCGACCGAGTCCTCGGTGTAGGTACCGTACTGTGTGTGACCCGAGCCGCGGGTGAAATAGGCTCCTTTCGGTGTAACACCCGGGAGGGTGCGATAACCGATGCCGTCACCGTCCTTATCGAGGTAACGGTAGAACTTCTCGAGCTTCTCGATGGCTTCCTTGTCGAGGACCTTGCCCCGATCCGGCCGATAGCTGTCGTCCCACTTGAGGTCGCGGCACATCCAATCGTTCATGCCGATATCCAGATCGGAAAGCACGAACACCGGAGTTTGCAGCCGTTCGGCGAGATCGAACGCCTGCACAGCCATGTAGAAGCATTCTTCCGGGTTCGCTGGATACAGGCACACATGACGGGTGTCGCCGTGGGACGCGTACGCGCACTCCATGAGATCACACTGTTGCGTGCGCGTCGGCATGCCGGTGGAAGGCCCTACGCGTTGGATATCAAAGATCACCGCGGGCACTTCAGCGTAGTACGCGAGACCCAGGAACTCGTTCATGAGCGAGATGCCCGGCCCGGAGGTCGCGGTGAACGCGCGCGCTCCGTTCCACATCGCACCGATCACCATTCCGATCGCGGCGAGCTCATCCTCCGCCTGGATGAACGCGAAGTTCTTCCGACCGGTGTCCGGATCCACCCGCATGCGGTCGCAGAACCCCTTGTAAGCGTCCATCACCGACGTCGATGGAGTAATGGGATACCACGCCGCGACAGTGGCACCCGCGAACACGCACCCGAGGGCCGCGGCGGTGTTGCCGTCGATGAGAACGTGGCCCGCCGTCTTGTCCATTTTCTGGACGTGCAACGGCAGCGGACAGGTGAAATTCGCCTTCGCGAACTCATACCCGAGCTGGATCGCTTTCATGTTGCTGTCGACGAGCTGCGGCTTTTTAGCGTACGTCTCCGCAAGCAACTTGCGCATGAGCTCGAGATCCAGATCGAGCAGAGCCGCTAGCACCCCCGCATAACAGATGTTCTTCATCAGGATGCGCGTCCGCACGCCGTTGAAGTTCTCGTTGCACAGCCGGGCGAGCGGCACACCCAGGACCGTGATGTCCTCGCGCTTCAACAGCGCGGGACGCGGCCAGGTCGAGTCGTAAATGAGAAAGCCGCCGGGCGCGACTTCCTTCGCATCCTTTGCATAGGTCTCCGCATTCATGGCGACCATGATGTCGACGCGGCCCGAGCGCGCGACATAGCCATCCTTGGTTACGCGGATCTCGTACCAGGTCGGCAGTCCCTGGATGTTGGAGGGGAAGTAGTTCTTGCCCATCACCGGAATGCCGCTGCGGAAGATGGACTTCATCAGCAGCGTGTTGGCGCTGGCGGATCCGGTGCCGTTGACCGTCGCGATCTTGATCGCGAAGTCGTTCACTCTTTTGTCGACGCTCGAGGGAATCATGCGATTTTCGGTTCCTTGGCCAGCAACACTCGCGCCTCGTCCTGCGCGTGTGGCCAGTGTACGTAGGACTTCTGCATGTCCCACGCCGCGGTGGGGCAGCGCTCGGCACACAGACCGCAATGAACGCAGAGGTCTTCGTCCTTCACCATGACCCGGCCGGTCTGCGGCAGCGGCGCCGAAACCAGCAGGGGTTGCGCGAGATTCTTCGCGGGCGCCTTCAGGCGCGTGCGCAGATCGGCCTCGTCGCTGTTGCTCGTCATGGTCAGACAGTCGACCGGGCAGATGTCGATACAGGCATCGCACTCGATGCACAGCTTCGCGGTAAAGACGGTCTGCACGTCGCAGTTGAGACAGCGTTGGACTTCCTGGGCCGCCTGTTCCGCCGTGAAGCCGAGCTCCACCTCGATGTTGAGTTTCTTGAAACGCTCCTTGAGCGATACGTGCGGCACGAGCCGGCGCTCCACGGGCGCGTAGTCGTTGGAGTACGACCACTCGTGCATGCCCATCTTGCGGCTCTGCAGGTTGACACCCGGCGCCAGGCGCTCCGCCACCGGCTCTCCGTGGCAATGGCGGTGGATGGAGATGGCGGCCTGGTGACCGTGCTCCACGGCCCAGATGATGTTCTTCGGGCCGAAAGCGGCGTCACCGCCGAAGAAGACACCGGGACGGCTGGACTGAAACGTCGTGGTATCGACGGTCGGTACTTCCCACTTGTCGAATTCGATGCCCAGATCCCGCTCGATCCACGGAAAGGCGTTCTCCTGGCCGATGGCGAGAATCACGTCGTCGGCCGGCACGAATTCCTCGGCCAAGATGCGCTCGCCGGTGATCCGGCCCTGCGCGTCGATGTCATATTCCATCTTGTCGAACAACATTCCCGTGAGCTTGCCGTCGGCGACGACAAACGATTTCGGCGAGTAGTTGACGACGATGTCGACGCTCTCCGCCTCGGCATCCTCCAGCTCCCAGGCAGAGGCTTTGAAGAACCCGCGAGGTTTGCGCGCCATCACTTTCACACTGCGCGCTCCGAGCCGCAGACTCGTGCGGCAACAGTCCATCGCCGTGTTGCCCACACCGATGATGAGTACGCGCTCGCCGATCTTGTCGATGTGGCCGAACGCGACCGACTCGAGCCAGGCGATGCCGATATGCACATTGGCCGCGGCCGCCTCGCGCCCCGGAAGGCGCAGCTCTTTGCCCTTGGGAGCACCGGAGCCGACGAACACCGCGTCGAATCCCCCGCTCGCGAGCAGCTCGCGCATGCTCTTGATGGGATGGTTGAGCTTCAGATCCACACCCATGCCCGTGATCTGGCCGATCTCATCGTTGAGCACGGCGTGGGGCAGTCGGAAGGAGGGGATGTTGGTCCGCATGAGACCGCCGGGCTCGCCCGACTGCTCGAAAATAGTGACCTGGTAGCCCAGTGGCATGAGGTCATTCGCGACCGTCAAAGACGCGCAGCCGGCGCCGATCAGGGCGACCCGTTTACCGTTCTTGAGCTGCGGAATCTTGGGCAACCGCCCCGTGATGTCGTCACGGTGATCGGCCGCGACGCGCTTCAGGCGGCAGATCGCGACAGGCTGCTCCTCGACCCGCGTGCGCCGGCAGGCGGGCTCGCAGGGCCGATCGCAGACCCGGCCGAGGATGCCTGGGAAGACATTCGAGTGCCGGTTCACCATGTAAGCGTCGGTAAATCGGCCTTGCGCGATCAGACGGATGTACTCAGGGACATCGGTGTGGGCCGGACAGGCCCACTGGCAATCCACGACTCGATGGTAGTAGTCGGGATGCGCGGTATTGGTCGGTTCCATTAATGCCCCGCGTCCTGCGGGAGGCCCTCATATGGTGCAAGGGAGGCTAAGTATAGAGGCCTGAGCCCTAATGTCACCGTCGTCGCAGCATGATCACACCATGCTGCTGCTATGCAGCATGGGCGTTTTCCCGCAACAGATTGGCAATCAGCGTCCTTAACCGCGCTGGATTCAATGGCTTATGCAGGATGGGTAGGCCACTGGCCTCGGCGTCCCGCAGCCGGTCGGGTGCCGTGTCACCCGTTACCAGCAGGGCAGGAATATCCACGTTGAACTCGTTTCGGAGCAGTTCCACGACCTCGATGCCATTTTCCCCGCCCCGCAGCCGGTAGTCCGAGATGATGAGGTCGGGAAGGCGCTGCACGCTCACGAGCTGCTGGAGCATCTCCTTGCCCGAGCCGGCCGTGAGGACCTCGCATTGCCATTTGCGCAACAGGGCCGCCATGCCTTCCTGGACCGCTCCCTCGTCGTCAATAACGAGTACCAGGGCGCCGGCCAGATCGAATACCCCCGCCGTGTCGGGATTGCTCTCGATCGGTACGTAGTTTTCCCGCGCGCCGAGAGGCACGGTGATGGCGAACATCGAGCCCTTACCCACTGCAGAACGCAATTCCACCGGGTGATCCAGGAGGAGCGACAGACGCTGCACGATGGCGAGCCCGAGACCAAGGCCTTTGCGCCGGTCGCGCTCGGGATTCTCGAGCTGATAGAACTCGCGGAAGATCTCCGCGTGCCGCTCAGCCGGAATCCCGCGGCCGGTATCCCACACCTCGATCCGAACGGTGTTGCCTCGCCGGCGACAACCAAGCACAACTCCGCCGCGATCGGTGTAGCGCACGGCGTTTGCGAGGAGGTTACGGACGATCCGACCGAGTAGCGACGGGTCGCTCACGACGTGCACGCCCGTCTTCATGACGGTCAGCGACACCCGCTTCTGACGAGCGATCGGCGCGTATTCGAAGCGCACCCGGTCGAACACTATCGCCAAGGGAATCGTGGTCACGACCGGCTGCACGACACCTGCATCGAGACGCGAGATGTCCAGCAGAGCGTTGAACAGCTCCTCCATCGCGTCTACCGAATGACGGATGTTGCCGATAACCTGGCGCTCGCGGTTGGCGAGTGGCGACTCTTCCAACGCCTGTACGAACAAGCCGAGCGCGTGCAGCGGTTGGCGCAAGTCATGGCTGGCGGCGGCGAGGAAGCGCGACTTGGCGATGTTGGCCTCCTCGGCGACTTCCTTGCGCCGGCGCAACTCCTCGATCAGGCCGGAGTTTTCATAACGAAGACTGATGAACTCGTCGATGGAGCCGTACACGCGCAACGCGAACAGGGTCATGAGCACGACATAGAGAATCATCAGCGCGCTCGTCGTCACATGCAGCAGATCGTCCTCGCGCATGAAAATCACGGCCGCCGGCAGGATCGCGGGATACATGAAAGCGAAGAAGGACGGCATCACCGAACCGGAAGCGTATACGCAGCCCGAACCCATCCCGAGCAGCCCCATGGTGAGGAAGAGCTGGTACGCCAACCCCTGCGGGACGTACATCACCACGGCGCCCACACCCCAGATAACGCCGGCGAACAAGGAGCCCACGATCGCGTACGTGCGCCACGGGCCGATGTCCTCTGGGCGGGGGTCGATGCGCTCGAACGCGCGCCATTGGAAAAACCGGCCCAAGGTCCATGCGTACACCGACCCCATCCACACCAACACCTTCCAGGGCGCGACGCCTTTCGCCAGGGCCGCCCCCATGAGAGTGGCGATGACGGCACTGCCGACCATCGCGATGGGCATATTTCGGTATTGCGTGCGGACCTTCTCGTTCTCCACGAGCAGATCGCGGACGGCCAGCCGCTCCGCCAGCAGCGGATCGGCCGGCGCGATCGGAAATTCTTCCGTTGCGGGTGCCTCGGTCGCCATGGAAGGCAGCCTAGCACTTGCCGGGACCTTAGGGCGCTCGGGGCTCCGGACGGCGCGGGCGCGCTAAAGGTCGTAGATTGTCGCCACCCGTAGGCGCCGACGAACTGCGACAGGTGTGCTTTCTCACACAGTCTTGCGTAAACTCCGAGTTAAATAAGTAAACAGAGATAGAAGACTTCTCAACACGGACGAAGTACATTCAAACTGGCTTTTTTACCGGTAGCGTTCCGACGCCAACGAAGTCAAGCTGCTGCGCCGATGCTGGGACCAAGGTCCACTTGGCGCGCAGAGCCCCGTTCACGCAGACTGTTTGGATACTCCCTGCAGAACATGTCCCTGAAAGTACTCGTCATTGACGACCACCCTCTAGTACAGCAAGGGGTCGCAGTAGCACTGGAATCGCTCGGACACGAGACGCAAGTCATGTCCGCGCGCGACGCCGAACAAGGAATGGCCATGGCCGCCGCCAATCCTGACCTCGACCTCGTGCTACTCGATCTCGCCCTGCCCGGAATGAGCGGCTTCGGTTTGATCGGTCGGCTACACGAACGGTTTCCGTCGTTGCCGGTCGTCGTGCTATCGGCTCTCGAAGATCCCGAGAACGTCCGGCAGACCATCAACTCCGGGGCGATGGGCTTCGTGCCGAAATCCGCACCTACGCGCGTGCTACTCGAGGTTTTGCAACAGGTCCTCGAAGGCAACGTCAGCGTGCCGGCGAATCTGCAGGGCAGCGCGGGCCTGTCGAACGGCTCGGCCGGAACCGCCGCGACGGATTCGCCGCAGCCCATGCCGGATGTCGGCCTCCTGACTCTGCGTCAGCTCGAGGTCCTGTCCCGCGTTTGTCAGGGCAAGACCAATAAGCAGATCGCCACCGAGCTCGGTCTGTCCGAGAAGACGGTGAAAGCGCACGTCACCGCGATCTTCAAGGTGTTGGGTGTCGTAAACCGGACGCAAGCGGTGCTCGTCGCCCGCCGCGTCGGCATGATGAACACCTGAAGTTCAGCTCGCGCGCCGCGCCCGGGCCACGGGCGCGTGTAATAAATTGTTGACGAGTGTGCGCAGCCGGCCCGCGTGAAAGGGCCGGTGCAGCACCGGCAGGCCGTCGCGCTCTGCAACAGATCCGGCCGTCGCGCTGACCAGCAGCGCGGGCACCTCGACGTTGAATTCATTTCGCAGCATTTCAACCACCGCGGTACCGTTTTCGCCCGGCGCCGGGCCGTCCGCGATGATGAGATCGGGCAGACGCCGCAGGCCACCGAGGCTCGCCAGCATCTCGGCGCCTGAAGCGGCCGTCAAAACCTCGCAGTTCCAGCTCGTCAGCAACTCCTTCAGAGCCTCGCGGCCGGTGAGATCGCTCTGTACCAGCAGAGCCAGCCGCCCGTTGAGGTCGAAGCAAGCGGTGATCTCCGCAAGCGGGTCCAGAAGGGCGTAATCGTCGTGATGGCCGCGGGCGACGGTCACGGCGAACACCGAGCCTTTGCCGACCGTCGAACGCAACTCCACGACGTGCCCGAGCAGCTTCGCCAGCCGCTCGACAATCGCAAGTCCGAGCCCGAGTCCCTTGCGCCGGTCGCGCTCGGGATTCCCGAGCTGCGCGAATTCGTGGAAAATCTCGGCGTGCTTCTCGGCGGGTATGCCCGCTCCCGTATCCCAAACTTCCACACTCACCTGCTCGCCGCGACGCCGGCAGCCGATCGTGACCCGGCCGCGCTCGGTGTAGCGCACGGCATTCGCCACCAGGTTGCGGACAATCCGCGCCAGCAGAGTTGGATCGCTGCGTACGTACAGCGAAGTTGCCATAACATGCAGCGCCAGCCCTTTCTGTTTTGCCACCGGCGCATATTCGAAGGCGAGCCGCTCGAACACCTCGGCGAGCGGAATCGTGTCGAGCCGGGCGCGGACCGCTCCCGCGTCGAGCCGCGAGATATCGAGAAGCGCGTCGAACAACTCCTCCATCGAATCCACGGAGCGGCGCACGTTGCCGACAAGTTGGTGTGCGTGGGCCGGAAGGGGAGTGTCCTCCAACGCCTGCACGAACAATTCGAGAGCGTGCAGCGGTTGGCGCAGATCATGGCTGGCTACAGCGAGGAAGCGCGACTTGGCAACGTTCGCATCCTCGGCGGCCTTCTTCTGAGCGCGCAACTCGTCCACCAGCTCGAGGTTCTGCAGCCGGACGTCGGCCGACGCTCGCAGTGCCCGCCACAGCCTGCGCCCGTAGAGAACCATGAGCGGTGCGGACGCAAGAGTGGCGAGTCCGATCAGCACACGCCACAGATCGCCACCGAGTAGAAAAGGCACCGACGCGAGCACGAAAGTCGGGTACACGAAGGCCCGGAAGGCCGGCAGATACGGCGCGGCGATGTACGTGGAGGTGAAAGCGAGGCCGGTCGTGACGAGCAGCACGACGATCTGGTCCGAGAAGTTTCCCGGTATATTCAAAACGATACCGGTGGCGCCCCAGACGATACCCGCCAGCGCGGCCGAGATGACCGCATACCGGCCCCAGCGAGGGGCATCCGCATCGGCGGGATTCACGCGCAGGAACCATTTCCACAGCGCGATCCGGATCGCGCAGTTGACGTAAACTGCGATGAGCCACGGCACGACGGCTCGCGCCGGCGCCTTGTCGTACAACGCCGCCGCCATGAAGCTCGCGGTGACCGCTCCTCCGATGAACGCTCCGGGCATGTTGCCGTATTGCGCTCGAATGAGCTCGGCACCGATGATCTGTTCCCTGCCCGGGACTTCCGGCGTCCGGCGGCTGGATTCGACGTCCAGTGTCTGCATGGCGCACGATGATACGCGCCGTGGTCCGGTTGCCTATACTGCGTGGATAAATATGTCCGATCCTGTGCCCGCCGAAATCAAATTACGCACCACCTCACGCGTGCTCGAGGTGAGCTTCGCTGACGGGAGCCGTTTCCAGCTGCCGTTCGAATATCTACGCGTCCATTCACCCTCCGCGGAAGTGCAGGGACACGGGCCGGGGCAGGAAGTGCTGGTACTAGGCAAGGAGAACGTCGGCATCCGGGCGGTCGACCCGGTAGGTCAATACGCAGTCAAGCTCGTGTTCGACGACGGCCATGACACCGGGCTGTTTACCTGGAAGTACTTGTTTGAGCTGGGGCGCGATCAGCAGTCGAAGTGGGCCCAGTACCTGGCGCGCAAGGCCGCCGCGGGGCGATAAAAAAAGGCCGGGCGTTTGACCGCCCGGCCTTTTCCAGTTGCAAGACCCCCGTACTCGACCCGATTCTGCGCACCACCCACGCCAAATTGCAACAGAAAGTGGCACGAATGAAAGACGATCGATCGACAGACTTCGGTTTCCAGCAGGTCGCGTGGGGGGATAAGGCCCGCCGCGTCCGCGGGGTGTTCGATTCCGTCGCGGGCAACTACGACCTGATGAACGACCTCATGTCGGCGGGCGCCCACAGGTTATGGAAACGCTTCACCCTGTCGCTGACGAATCTTCGCCCCGGACAGCGCGCCCTGGATGTTGCCGGCGGCACCGGCGATCTGGCCGCGGGACTCGCGCGACAGGTCGGCGAGCGCGGACTCGTGATCCTCACCGACATCAACTCCGCCATGCTCGGACACGGCCGCGACCGACTGACCGATGACGGGCTCGTTGGCAACATCCGCTACGTACAGGCAAACGCCGAGCGGTTGCCATTCGCCGACAACACCTTCGACTGCATCACCATCGGTTTCGGGCTGCGCAACGTCACCGACAAAGCGGCCGCGCTGCAGTCCATGCGCCGTGCATTGAAGCCCGGTGGCCAACTCCTGGTGCTGGAATTCTCACACCCGGTCGCCCCCGCCCTGAAACCCCTCTACGATGCCTATTCCTTCCGGGTGCTGCCGCTGTTGGGAAAGATCATTGCGCGGGACGAGGCGAGCTATCGTTACCTGGCCGAGTCCATCCGCATGCATCCCGGGCAGGAGAAGCTCCTCGCCATGCTGCAGGAGGCGGGACTCGAAGGCTGTCGCTATCACAACCTCTCGGGCGGCATCGTCGCCGTCCATCGCGGCTACAAGTACTAGAAATCCTCCGGGCGCCTGCCGGAAACCTGGCGTGTAAGCGTATCCAGGCGGGCTTCCAGCTCGTCCTCGAAGCTCTGGAGCGCTTCAGCGAGCACCATCCGACCGCTTTCGACCTCCGCACGCCGGTCCGCCTTCACCGCTTCCGCGAGCCACGCGGCGACACGCTCCACCTGCCGGGCGCCGACCATGCCGGCACTGCCGAGCAATGTATGGAGCCGGCGAGCCAACAGCGAGCCCTCGCCCGGTGAGCTGGCACGCTCGAGTATGTCGAGCGTCTCGTGCGCGACCGACAGAAACGACTCGTAGATCTTCCGCAAAGGCGACAGCCGCCACTGCAGGCTTTGCCATAATTCGTCGAAGACGGGCTCGGCCAGCACCGGCAGCTCGCCGATGCGCTCCGCGATATCGCCATCGGCGATCGCGTTCGCTCCCGGCACGAGCCATTTGCACAGCACGTCGCTGAGCGCCGACTTGGTGAAGGGCTTTGGCAGGAAATCGTCCATGCCCGCATCCAGACAGCGTTGTTTGTCATCCACCATCGCGTTGGCGGTAATAGCCACGACGGGGATGTAACGATGGAGGACGGCGCGCATGCGCCGCGTTGTCTCATAGCCGTCCATGTCGGGCATCTGGCAATCCATGAAGACGAGATCGAAGGTTTCCGTGCCCAGGAGATCGAGCGCCTCCGCGCCGGTGCCGGCGATCTTCACGGTGCAATCGAGGCTTTCGAGCAGGCTTTGCGCGACATATTGATTGGCCGGATGATCCTCGACCACGAGAATCCGGCCCGGCGGATTTTTCAGAATGCGCTGACTCTGATCCTCCAGCGGCTCTTCGTCGGAGGCAGCGAGCGCCAGCGTGACGCGGAAAGTCGAGCCGCCCGCGCCGGTGTTGACCAATACCAGGCTGCCACCCATCGCCTCGGAGAGGCGCCGGCTGATCGGTAGACCGAGGCCGGCGCCGCCGACGCGCCGTGAGACTTTGGACTCCACCTGTACGAACGGGTCGAAGATGACATCCCGCTTGTTATCCGGGACGCCGTCGCCGGTATCGACCACATCGATAGTGCAGGTTCTGCCGTCATAACGCGCATACACACTCACGCCTCCAGTGGTTGTAAAATTGAGGGCGTTGGAGACGAGGTTGGCCAGGATCTGCTTGATGCGTGCAGGATCGCCGATGAACGATCTGGGCAGTGAGCCTTCGGTGGTTGCCCGCAGTTCGAGCCCGAGAGACTCGGCCCGTGCCCGGGCCTCGTCGACTACCTCGCGCAGCACGTTGGCAAGGTGGAACGGCTCGTGTTCGAGTGGGAAAGCACCCGCTTCGATCCGACTGAGATCGAGTATGTCGTTGGCGATGTTGAGAAGCGTTCGGGCGGAGACGCGGGCAATGCCGATGCGGTGTCTGCCTTCCGCCGACAAGGGCTCGTCGCGAAGCATGTCGATCGTCGCCATCAGGCCATGCAGGGGTGTCCTGATCTCATGACTCATCATGGCGACGAAATGCCCGCTGGAGCGTTGAGCGGCGTCCACGAGGTGGTGCGCGCGCTTGAGCTCCTTGAGTGCCGCCTCATGACTGGCAACGGCCTTGGCCAGCTCCGCCTCCCGGGAGCGCAGGGCCTGTTCGCGCACCTGTACCGCCCGCCTCAGGCGGGCGACATGGTTGCGAATCGAGTCGAGGCGCTTTCGATGCAAGGCGACGTGCCGGCGCAACCGCTCGCGCTCATGAGTTCCGGCCGCCACACGCCGTACCATGCGCACGCCCACCACGCAGACAGCCGCGACAGCTATGTCAATTCCAGCGGACAGAAAGGCCGCGCCTAACGTCTCGGCATGGACAAATGTGACTGCTGTCAGAAACAACAGCACTACGGCGCTGCCAGCCCAGCCGGCAATGAGACCTGTTACCGCGACGATTACGGTCTCCAGCGATACGCTTGCCGCGCTACCCAGCGTGAGCGGAAACAGATGCGCGACAATGACCGCTACCGCGGCGAGCGCGCCGACGACCAGCTGGGCGCGCCGACGCCTGATGCGTGCCACTCGTCGGAAAACGGTGAGAGCGCTCAAGGGGCGGCTACAATGACAGGTACTGTGTCGATCGAATTCATCTGCTTTGACTTTCCATAGTGTCGCGACCGAGCCAGGACCCTATCCGCGTCTTCACCAACGTTGCCCGTGCCATGACCGAGGAAGTGCTGCTACTCGATGACGATCTCACCACTCTCACATTCCTGGAGGGAGTGCTGAGTGGTGCCGGCTTCAAGTGTTCGGTCAGCGGCGATCCGCAAGAGGCCCTCGCAACCGTCGCCGCGCGCGAGGAAATCGCGGTCGTCGTCAGCGATCTCTACATGCCTCACATGAGCGGCTTGGAGTTCGCCGACGCCCTCACCACCCTCGGTCTCAACAGACCAGTACCTCGTGTGCTGCTTCTGACGGCGCGCCCCTCGCTCGAATCCGCAGTTGGCGCGCTTCGCAGCGGTGCCCATGACTTTCTCGTAAAGCCGATTCGGCCCGCCGAGATCATCGACACCGTCAGTCGCGCACTCGAGCGCGCCCGCCAGGACCGCCGCGCGTTCATGGCGAGTGCTCCGGACGTAGTGCAACTCATCCGTCACGCCGAGGAGTTGACGGGCGAGTTGCGCAGGCTGGCGGAGCCAACTGCCAGACACACATCGACCGGCGCACGCCAGAACGATCTGTCGCGGGAATCGTTCCAGAATGTGGCGCCGTTGCCATCCGGACAGAGGACCAAGGTCTCAGTACTCGACACCATCGAGCAGCTGCGCCGCGTCCGCGATCGCTACAACAGTCACAAGCTCGATGAAGTGGCCTGGGAGCTGTTGCTGGAGTTGCTCCGCGCCGAGCAGGGCAATCAGAAACTCTCGGTCTCCGCGCTCACCATCTCGATTCCCGGAGTATCGGCGACCACCTCACTGCGCCGGATCGGAGAGCTCGCCATGGGAGGCTACGTGGATCGCACCCCCGACGCCCGCGACGGACGCCGGGACTTCGTGACGCTCACCGTCAAGTCCCGCGGCCTGCTGGCGGACTACCTCGCCAACGTCGATAGCTGTTTGACAGATCTCCTTTCCAACGACACACCCCTGTCCGCCGCGGCCCGCTCCAGCGGCTGAGCAGGCGGCCATGCGGGGGCTGTGCGGTGGCTGTGCGGTCGACTATAGCCGCCCCCATCCCGTCCCTCATAGGTCCGCCGGCGTCTGTTACGACCGACTGCGTTCAACATGGATGCGAAATCGCCACGCCTGTGAACTGAGTCGCACGGCGGCGACGCTCTCCTGACTAGAGTGCCGTGCTGGCAAGACAACATCGACGGCTCCAACATACATGCAGACCAACATCGCACGGGCGGGCGATTATGACCAGGCGTGCGCCGCGGGCAACACGCGCACGGCCATCCTCATCGTGGACGACGACACGACCGCGCGTTTGACATTATCGGCGATGATTTCCAACGAGGACGAGTACCGGGTATTCCTCGGCAGCGGCGCCGCCGAGGCACGCGAGCGCCTGCCGCTCATCGAGCCCGATATCATCGTCTGCGTCGCCCCCAAACCGATCAACGCCCCGAAAGCTACGGGCGATGGTCTACGCTGCCGCCAGGACGCGCCGGCAGTATCAGAATCTGATGCGTGAGGGATCATGAAACGAATCTACCGGATCATCGAGCCGATCAATATCGCGTCGCGTGCTACCGACCCGTGGCAGGGCATCTCGGCGGACGTCATCCGGCGATTCGTCGACGTTCTGTGCGCGCAGCATGCTTTGCCGAAGGAACTCCTCGAGACGTACCACGCCGACCTCGAAGCTCTCGACCATTGGCTGATTGAAACCAAGAAGCGCACGCTCGTCAGCGCCACGGACGAGGACGTCCGCGAATACATCAGTGTCTCCCTATCGTGTCTGAGAGCGTTCTACGGATTCCTCGTCAGCTCCGGTTGCCGGGACGACGACCCCACGGAGCCGGATCGCGCCCCGCGCGCCACGCTGGCCCTGCGGCGGGATCGGGAGCACTAGGAGAGCTAGCCCCTCCTCGAGGCGAGGTATAGGATCGGCGCCGCACCGGAGCCGAGCCATGCTGACCGCCACAATAGAAAACGTTCTGAATCGCGGCCTGCCCCGCTCGCCGCGGGCGCAGCAGCTCTGTGCCGAGCTGACGGGACGGAGCGTGGCCGTCGAAGTGCGCGAAATCACACGCCTGCTGGTGGAATCGACCGGAAGCACGTTACGCATTACCCGCGGCGATGCCGGGGCGGACGCGGAAATCGTCGGAGGACCCTTCGGCCTGCTGGCGCTCGGCGGCGCCACCCCCGAAGCCGTGCTCCAGCGCGGCGATGTGGAGATCCGCGGCGACGCCGAGCTGGCACAGAAATTCCGTGAGCTCGTCCTGCTGCTCCGGCCCGATCTGGAGGAGGAGCTGTCGCTCGTCGTGAGCGACGTGCCAGCCCACCAGATAGGACGTTTCGCCCGCATGGCCTTCGGCTGGACTCATAAGGCCGCGGCGACCACGGTACAGAACATCGCTGAGTACCTCGGCCACGAGCGCCACGACCTCGTGCCGCGAAACGAGGGAGAGCAGTTCCTCCGCGGTGTCGATGCCGTGCGCGAGGACGTCGATCGTCTCGAGGCACGCATCTCTCTCCTCAGCCAGAAACGCGGCGGCGCACTGTGAAGCGGGTGGCTCACCGGTGAAGTTGCGCGTGCTCGCGCGGCTCCTGCAGATCCAGCGCGTACTTCTCAAACATGGCCTCGACGACTTCGTCCGCGCCACTCACCTCTACAGGCCGCTGCGCTTCCTGTTTTTTCTCTCGCCCGGCATCTGGTTCGAGCGCCGCCGCCACGCCAGCCGCGGCGAGCGGTTGCGGCTGGCCCTGGAGGAGCTCGGCCCGATCTTCGTGAAGTTTGGACAGGCCGTGTCCACGCGCCGTGACCTGTTGCCGGAAGACATCGCGGATGAGCTGGCCAAACTCCAGGACCGGGTGCCGCCATTTCCCGGCTCGATAGCCCGCGAGAACATCGAGCGCGCCTACGGCAGGCCTGTGACCGAGGTGTTCGCCGAGTTCGATGAGACGCCGCTCGCTGCCGCGTCGATCGCCCAGGTGCACGTGGCGCGCCTGTTGGATGGCAAGGAAGTCGTGGTCAAGGTACTACGCCCGGGCATGCGCGAGCGGATCGGGCGCGATCTCGAAGTGTTGTATGCGCTCGCGGGCCTGGCGCACTCGTATTGGAGCGAGGCGCGGCGGCTGCGGCCGCTCGAGATTGTCGCGGAATACGAGAAAACCATACTCGACGAGCTCGACCTCATGCGCGAGGCCGCCAACGCCGCGCAACTGAAGCGTAATTTTGCCGGCTCGGATCTGCTCTACGTGCCTGACGTCTACTTTGACTTCTGCCGCCTGGAAGTCATGGTCATGGAGCGCATCCACGGTGTGCCCATTTCCGACATGGAGCGTCTGCGCGGCGTGGGCGCGGACATCGCCAAACTCGCCGAGAATGGCGTGCGCATCTTCTTCACGCAGGTGTTCCGACATAACTTCTTTCACGCCGACATGCACCCCGGCAACATCTTCGTGTTGTTGACGGATCCGCGCAATCCGCGCTACGCGGCCATCGACTTCGGCATCATGGGCACTCTCGACCCGAGTGACCAACACTACCTGGCGGAAAACTTCCTGGCGGTGTTCGACCGTGACTACCGGCGCGTGGCGCTCCTGCACGTCGAGTCGGGCTGGGTGCCGGCCAACACCCGGGTGGACGAGATGGAGTCGGCGGTCCGCACGGTGCTCGAGCCGATCTTCAACCGCCCGTTGAAGGATGTGTCCTTCGGCAACATCCTGGTGCGGCTGTTCGAGATCTCCCGGCGCTTCAACATGGAAGTGCAGCCGCAACTCATCCTGCTGCAGAAGACCCTGCTGAATGTGGAAGGACTGGGCCGCGACCTGTACCCGGAGCTCGATATCTGGCAGACGGCGAGCCCCATCCTGCGCGAATGGATGCGTGAGCGGCTCAGCGTGCGGCAGGTGTTCAAGGACCTGCGGCGGCAGATGCCCGAGCTCATCGAAGTAGCGCGCTCGATGCCAACCCTCATGAAGGGCGTCGTGCAGCGGGCCAGGGGTGGTCGGCTGCAGATGGAAGTGACTTCGGCCGATCTCGAGGCACTGAAAGAAGAGATCCGGCGCAACGCCCGACGGCGCGACATGATCCCCATTGGCGCGGCGATCCTGTTCGCCGGGCTCTTCTCGTTGGCCGTGTCGTCAGGTACGGGCTGGCAAGGTTGGGGGCTTTCCCTGGTCGGCGTGGCGTGGCTGCTGTGGGCGTGGCAGCGACGCTAGGCGGGCGAGGCATTTGCAGACCCGGCCACCGTGCGGCGTTCCTGGCCCCCGGGCGCCGATGCTTTCCGCCATAATCTAACCCCCCATGAATCCACCCCGATCACTCACCGAAGGCTCGATCTCCAGCGGGATGCTGCGCTTCGCGCTGCCGATCCTATTCGCGAACATCCTGCAATCGCTCAATGGCTCGGTGAACTCCATCTGGGTGGGGCGCTTCCTCGGCGAGGCCGCGCTCACGGCGACGTCGAACGCCAACACGGTTATGTTCCTGTTGATCGGGGCGGCCTTCGGCATCGCCATGGCGGCGACCATTCTCATCGGCCAGTGCATCGGTGCGAATGACATTCCCGAGGCGAAGCGGGTAGTGGGCACGAGCGCCACTTTTTTTGCCGCCCTCTCTGTCGTGATGGCCATCATCGGCCTGACGATGTGCGAGCGCCTGTTGGCCGCCATGAGCACGCCCGCGTATGCGCTGCCGCTCGCGGTCGACTACATGCGAGTGATCTTTCTGGCGCTGCCGTTCATCTACATGTACGCCTTCGTGATGTCGGTGTTGCGAGGCGCCGGGGACTCGAAGACACCGTTCTATTTCATGCTGCTGTCGGTGGCCATCGACATCGTGTTGAATCCGCTGTTCATTTTCGGTTGGGGACCCGTACCGCGCATGGGTATCGCCGGTTCCGCACTCGCCACGCTCGTGGCGCAGGCCGTCAGCTTCAGCGCGCTCATGAGCCATCTCTACCGGCGCCGTCATCTCCTGGTTCTCCACAAGGACGAGATCCGTCACCTGCGCGTCGACTGGACAATCGTCGGCACGCTGGTGAAGAAGGGCATCCCCATGTGTGCCCAGATGCTGGTGATCTCGCTCAGCGCCGTGCTGATGATCGCGCTCGTCAACAACTTCGGAGTCGACACGACGGCGGCGTTTGGTGCCGCGCTGCAGCTCTGGAACTACATTCAGATGCCCGCATTCGCCGTCGGCATGGCGGTGTCAGCCATGGCCGCTCAGAACGTGGGCGCGCGCAAATGGGATCGGGTGAATTCGATAGCCCGGGTCGGCGTGGTTTTCAGCGTGGTGCTGACGGGTTCGATCGTATTGATCATCGAGCTTTTGGATACGCATGCCTTCCAGCTATTCCTGCCGGCGGGTTCCGAGGCGCTGCGACAGGCTTCGCACCTCAACCACGTTGTAACGTGGTCGTTTATATTCTTCGGGGTTTCGATGGTGCTCTTCGGCGTCGTGCGTGCGACGGGTGCGGTCATGGCGCCGCTGTTCGTGCTGACGATCTCACTCCTGGTGGTGCGCTTCCCACTGGCGGAAGCACTCATCGGTCGGTACCAGGTCGACGCCGTCTGGTGGAGTTTCCCGATTTCCTCCGCACTAGCCGCCGTCCTGGCCGTGCTCTATTACAAGTACGGCGGCTGGCGATCGGCGCGTATGGCGGGCGGCCCCACACAGGGTGTAGTCGCGCCCGAGAGTTAGGCCGTTACACGAAGATCGCCGCCGCAGTCATGAGCAGGCATGCGGCTATGAGTACGGCAATGGGCACAGGCCAGCGCTCGGCTCGATCGATGAAGTTCGCAGCTCTCATCACTTCTCCTAGCTTAAGCTCCAACCGGTCAACCTTGTACCGGTTCCACAGTTCTTCCACAGCAAGTGGCATGCCAGCGTGAACCGCTACGTCCTGTTTCCGTTTCGCGGTGGCGCACTCGCGCTGGTGCTCACCTTCACCCTCGGACTGGAGTTGGCCGCACACGCCGGTTACGGGGGCTGGTTGCTCGGCTTCATGTTGATGTCCTGGTTTTTTAAATATTGCTTTATTCTCCTCGACACCATCGTGACCGGCGCCACCGAGTCACCCGTGTTGTCCATTGAAATGGTCAACCCGATCGACGAGCAGCGGCCGCTCGGACAGGCGCTGCTCATCGCGGGCGGCGGCGCGCTCTCTTATGAATTGGGGCAGCTCGTAGGCCCGGCGCTGGGGTGGTTGACGGCCGCTCTGCTGTTGCTGCTTCTGCCCGCGAGCATCGCGACACTGGGGCTGACGGGAAATCTGCTACGGGCCGCGTGGCCGCCGGAGCTCTGGTCGATCGTCAAGGGCGTTGGACGCGACTACCTGTGGCTCATCGGCGCGATCCCGGGCCTGGCTGTCATCTTCGGCACCCTGGCCCATTATGGTGCATCGTCCTGGGTGTTGATTCCCGCGGGACAGCTGTCATTTTTACTTGCTTTCGCGCTCGTTGGGAGTGTTCTACACGAGCACCGGCTGGAACTCGGCATCGAGTATCGGACTTTGCAGGAGAGCATCGCGGAGCGCACCGAGCGCGAGCTCGCGAGCGAGCGCAACCACATGATGGATCATGCTTACATGAAATTTCGTGTCGGCAAGCCAGCGGAGGGCTGGCAAGAAATCCAGACCTGGCTGACAGCGCGCGGCGCCGGCGCGGACGCACGCGACATTGTCCTGCCCGAGCATCGGGCGGTGTTAGCTATCGCGGCTCGCTGGGACGATGTCCGGGCCGCCGACAAACTCACCAACGAGCTGCTCGAGTTATATTTCTCGAGGCGCCAGGCCGGCCGCGCCCTCGACGTCGTCGAGGAGCGGCTGGCTTCCAACCCGAAGTTCAGGCCAACACAGGCTGCACACACACTCAGACTCGCGGAACTCGCGGCGGCGGCGGGTAAGCGGGCGCTGCGCCGGCAGCTGATCCCTGACGAAGGCGCGTGACCTCAACTTAGGGGGCTGGGCTGCTAGGGGGGCCTGGACTCCTAGGCTCGATCCACAGAGCCTGTGCCCGACCGCACAGTTCTCCGTCCTCGTCGAAAATCGCAGTACCGGCTTCGTGCTTGCGGCCGTCCTCGCTCATGCGCCAGCCGACGACGGTGCAGGACTCGTCGACGTGTACGAGACGATCGAGGTGCACGGTGAATTCCGCCAGAAGCATCATCCGGTCGTCGGCGGTCAGCGCGTAATAACCCGGGCAATCCAACGCGGCTGACATGAACTCGGGCCGTATCTTGCCGTCACCCCGATCGAGTGAGGCGTCCGGTACCCACGGAGCGGCTACGACTCCACGCTCGGGAATTGCCCCCGCGAAAATCCGCATCCCATCGCCTCGCGGCCGTTGCGTGCCGCAGACGAAACAGGTTGGGAATCTATGCGCGAGGAACCCTGTATAGCGACGTGACGCCTCTACCGCCTCGAAATAACTCACCGCCGGCGGCAGCTCGAGCTTCAATTCCGAATGCTTTGCCTCCCCGATCGCCACATCGCCGTGCCGGACCGCGAAGGCGCCTTCCCCGCGCTCCACGACTTCCAGCTCGGTATCGAGCGGCGGCGGCTTGAGCAGCCTCACGGCGAGCGTGTCGGATGCCAGTGTGGCAACGAGTCCCGCGAAATACCCTCCGTTGGAAGAGCTCGCCGGTCCGCAAAAGCGTCGCGCTATGGTGATGGTTTTCATTTGGCGAACGATACCCGATGTTGCGCGGCTCGCCACAGTGCGAATCCAATCAGCGCGGCGCACAAGGACGTTTCGCTGAGCGTTAGCAGCGATCCGCTCGCCAACGGTGCCAGGGCGCCAAATACCACTGCCGAGATCACGATCGAGACGCAGGATTGTACCGACGCCGCGGACCCCCGCGCCTTGGGAAACAGATCGAGCATACGCAGTGAGAGGGTGGGTGACACTAACTGCACGCCTACCGCGATCACCGTGATCAATAGCTGTTGTACCAGCAGCGGCGGCGTCTTGATCAGTGCATGCAGGGCCACCGTGAGAGTCGCGCCGACCAGCTGGCATTCGAAGCCCCATTGAGACTGCCGGGTCGCGGGGACTCGGCCCGCCATGCGGCCCGAAAGCCACGCGCCGATTACAAAGCCGCTGATGACGGGCAGAAAAAGGTTCGCGAACTGCGTCTCGCTCAGATGCCACAGATCGAGCACTACCGCGGGCGCGGCGCCGATGTAGCACATCATGGTGGCGAAGTTGGCGCCCATCGCCAGAGCGAGCAGGAGGAACTCACCATGCCCGGCGACGCGCAACGCGGTGCGCGCCAGCTCGGGCACGTGCAGGCGTGGCCGTCGCTCCGGGGGGTGGGTCTCGGGCATCTTCCGATAACTCGCGATCAACAGGGCCGCGCCAAAGCACGCCATGAATCCAAACACCCCGCGCCACCCGAGCGTGACGTGAATCCATCCGCCAATGACCGGCGCTACAGCCGGCGCGAAGCCGAAGATCATGGTCACGAGACTCAGTAGCTTCTGCGCTTGCGGCCCGTCATAGAGGTCGCGAATTACCGCGCGGCCGACGATTACACCAACGCCTACGCTGGCTCCCTGAAAGGCGCGAAATAAAAGCAAGGTCGCGAAAGTCGGTGCAAACGTGCAGCCGATGGATGCGGCGGTGTACACCGCCAGTCCGACGAGAATGACGCGCCTGCGGCCAATCGCGTCCGACAGCGGCCCCTGTACGAGCGACATGAATGCCAGCGGCAGCATGTACACCGTGAGTGTTTGCTGAACCGCCCAGGCGCTGACCGAGAACCGCTCGGCAATGGCATGAAACGAAGGAAAGAACGTATCGATCGAGAACGGGCCCGCCATGGACAAGGCGGCCAGCAGTAGGGCTAACCCACCATGGCGGCCCTTTGGCGGGCTAGCTGGAAGCGGCGGTTCAGGTGCGAGCCGCTCCGCGGAGCTTTCGCAACCATTCTGTGGCATCTTCACCGCGCTCGAGAACCTCCACCAACGCCGAACCAATCACGACTCCGTCAACATGGCCACGGAGCAATTCCACCTGCTCGCGGCTGCGGATGCCGAATCCGGCACAAACAGGGACGGAAGCCAACTCGCGCACGCGATCCAGGTAGTGTACGACTTCCGTGGGCACCGCGACGTTCTTACCCGTGGTACCGGTCATAGTGACCGCATACACAAAGCCCTGACTGCCGGCACATAACTGCTGCATACGCTCGGGTTTTGTAACGGGCGTGACCATCTGCACCAGCGCGAGCTGATGGGCGTCCAGCCCCGCACGCATCTCGTCGCTCTCGTCGAGCGGCAGGTCCGGCACGATAAACCCCGAAACCCCGGCTTTCACGGCGGCAGCCGCGAGGCGCTTTATTCCAAACGCCAGCAAGGGATTCATGTAGCTCATCAGGAGGAGCGGCGTCTCGAATCGCGGCATGGCTTCGAGCTCGGCAAGAATCCAACGCAAACTCACACCCTGCGCGAGTGCCGCGTGGCTCGAGCGCTGAATCGTCACTCCATCGGCCATCGGGTCCGTGAACGGAACACCGATCTCCACCACATCGGCACCGGCAGCAACGGCCCGCAGGTGCTCGCGAAATTTCTCGCGGCTTGGATAGCCCGCTGTCAGGAATCCCACGAGGGCCGGCTCGCCCTTGGCCGCGGCGGCGCGAATCGCCCCGCTGATCGCATCACGACCGCTCATCGGTTGCTCTCCTCGGCGAGCAGGGTCTTCTGCAGCGTCGGCATATCCTTATCGCCCCGCCCGGAAAGACAGACGACAACGTTGCGGCCTTTGTTCTTGGCGGCCCAGCGACGGGCACCGAAGAGCGCGTGTGCGCTTTCGATGGCCGGAAGAATGCCTTCGTACCGGCTACACGCCTTCAAAGTATCGAGAGCCTCATCATCCGTCGACGCCAGGTAGCGAACACGACCGGCGGCGAGGAGGAGGGAGTGCTCAGGGCCCACACCGGGGTAGTCGAGTCCGGCCGACACGGAGTGCGTTTCCTGGATCTGCCCATCCTCGTCCTGCAGGAGCATTGAGAAACTGCCGTGCAGAACGCCGGGACTGCCGAAAGACAAGGTCGCCGCGTTGTCACCCAGGCGTGGCCCACGACCACCGGCCTCGATTCCAATGATCTCCACGCTCGCATCGGGTACGAACGCATGGAAGGCGCCGATGGAGTTCGAGCCACCGCCAACGCACGCGATGACCGCATCCGGAAGAGCCCCGGTTTCTTCGATCATCTGCGCACGAGCCTCGCGACCGATCACAGCCTGCAACTCGCGTACGAGATAGGGATAAGGATGCGGACCGACCGCCGAGCCGATCAGGTAGTAGGTCTCCGTTGGATCGGATACCCAGGCGCGCAGAGCCTCGTCGATCGCAGCTCGCAGCGTGCGGTCTCCGCTCGTGACGGGGACACATTCCGCGCCGAGCAGGCGCATGCGTCCGACGTTTGGCGCCTGACGCTCCATGTCGATCTCGCCCATGTAGACCGTGCATGGTAAACCTAAGCGCGCGCAGGCGGCCGCGCTCGCCACACCGTGTTGTCCGGCTCCGGTCTCCGCGACGATGCGCTTCGCGCCGATCCGCTTCGCAAGCAGGGCTTGCCCGATCGCGTTGTTGATCTTGTGCGCGCCGGTGTGCGCGAGATCCTCGCGCTTCAGCCAGATGTTGGCGCCCCACAGCTCTGAGAGCCGCGCCGCGAAAGTAAGCGCCGTCGGACGGCCCACCCAGGTCTTCAGCTCGCGGTGAAACGCGGCCTGGAAATCTTTGGAGTGCAGATGCTCGCGCACCCCTTGCTCGAGTCGCTCGAGCGCCGGGATGAGCGTTTCCGGCACATAACGACCCCCGAAGGGACCGAAGCGGCCGTGCGCATCGGGGAACTTGCCGGCGATGGAATCGGCCAGCAACCGGGGGCCATCTAGACCCATGTCTGACACTGTCATACGTGAACCTCACAGACGGCGCCGGGTTCACGCGCCGCTCTCACAAAATTCATGATTTCGGCAGGGCTTTTGACACCCGGCCGTACCTCTACTCCGGTCGATACGTCGACGCCGAACGGCTGTACCGCTGCGATGGCGGCCGCAACGTTGGCGGGATTCAGGCCTCCAGCGAGCACGAGCTCCGTACGACGTGCCACGCGGTGGGCCGCGGACCAATCACACGGCACTCCGGCGCCGCTCGTCAGGCCTTCGAAGAGCAGGCGGTGCGGGAGCACGACTAATTCGTCGCCATCATCGCCGCCGTCCCAACCGCGACCCTGGTCATCGCGTTCGCCACGGCCTGCGGCACTCTTTCCGTCACCGGCTCCTCGCATCACTGGCAGCAGCTCGAGTTGTGTCGGCAGCCGCAATAGCCCGAGGTCGGTCGA
>JAQGOE010000345.1 GCA_028293725.1 Gammaproteobacteria bacterium
CCCGACGACCAGAGACTCCCTCACGAGCTCGCCACCCTGCTGCAGCGTGAGCTCATAACCAGCGGCTGGCAGTCGGGCGAGGTGATCGGGACGCTGCCCGACATTCGCCGCCGCTACGGCCTCGGCCGCTGGGCCTGTCGCGAAGCGGTCGGCATTCTGGAGATGCGGGGCTGGCTGGAATTGCGCCGCGGGGCGGGCGGTGGCTTGCGAGTGACGCTGCCCACGACCCAACATCTCGCCAAGCTCATGTTGGTCCACCTCTGCCTCAAGGGTGCGCGCGTCGATCAGGTGATCGAGGCGCGCCAGACCGTGCATCGCGTTGTGGTACGCAAGCTGATGACGCTCGATTGCAGGGGGGCCTTGCCGGACCAGGACTTCTCGCGTTGGCTGGCGGCCCAGACGGGAAATCGCACCATCAGCTTGCTGATGGAATTCGTGACCGCGCTCTACGACGAATGCGAGGGCACGGTCGCGGTGGCGCAAGTGGCCGAGCAGGCGCGGTTGTGGGATGCGGTCCGTAGCGGGGACGAATCCCGTGCCGGTGCCGCCCTTGATGATTTTCTCGAGGCCACCGAGCGCCTGCGGGCAGGCGAGAAGGTCGGGTTGCCGTGGATGTTTTCGCGTGACGGCTCGGAAACTGCGGCCACCTACGCGGCGCGGCTGGCGCAATGGCTCATGAAGGAAATCGCCCAGCGCGCGCAAGACGGGCAAGTGGACCTCGGAAACGAAGCTGAGATCGGCGAGCGACACCATCTCAATCGCGACATCGTGCGTCGGGCTATCCGGATGCTGGAAGACATCGGCGTGGTCGTCTCCAGGCGCGGTGCGAATGGCGGTTTGACCAGCCGCGAGCCGGATCTGGCCGTAATCGTGGAGCTGATTCCGCAGCTTTTACACCAGCAGCGTGTTTCCTCCCGCGAGGTAGGCGAGGCCTTCCTCCTCTTCAAGCTGGAGGCGGCACGCCTGTCGGCAGCGCGCGTGCAGGCGGGGGTCGCGAGCGCCAAGGTAACCACCTTGGCGCAGGAGCTGCGTCATACGACGCCGGCGCAGCCGCATGAGCTCATCATGATGGAAAACCGGTTGATCGACCTCGCCGAGAATGATGTGCTCGCGGCGTGCGACCGCGGGATTCTCTTCCATGGACCGGTCCTGCCACCGGAGTTCACCGATCCGGCCGGGTGGTGGGCCACCCGCAGCATTACGAACAACCGCATGATTATCGAGGCGATCCTGGCCGGCGATGTCCAAGGGGCTGAAGCGGCCCTGATGAAAAAGCTTCTCGATATGCTTCCCGCCCGGGCGCCCGCGCTCCACTCAACCCATGTTCACCACGTCGCCGACCTGATTCCCGCATCCGTTTTCGAATAGGCAGCTATTCGAAAGCCAGGCCATTTCCTAAATTCCAACGATACGGTTGGCATTGGGGGCAGCGGGACTGTGGGAAATCGAAGAATTGGCGTGGGTACGGCCCTCGCGAGCGCGCTCGCCCTTTCCTTATGGAGCGCGGCGGCGCCGGCGCATCACTCGTTTGCCGCCTACGACCAGCAGGTCACGAAGAATGTATCCGGGACCCTCAAGGAGTTCGACTGGAACGCTCCGCACTCGGGCATCACCGTGGTGTATCTCGATGAGAAGGGGCAGATGCAAGAGGTGTCGGTCACGACCGGCGCCCCGAGCACTATCGTCGGTCAGGGTTTCAAGCCGAAGGACTTCCGCGTCGGCACCAAGGTGACCCTGTCATGGCATCCGAACCGCAACGGGACACCGGGCGGCGAGATGGCGGAGTTGAAGCTCGAGGACGGGCGCGTGTTGCACGGTGGATTTGCAGCCGGGCCGCCCGGCGGTCCCAAAGGCGAACCGCCGCCGGGCGCCGGCGCGCCTGCTCCCAAGTGAGGAATCCACCATGAGTCGTTCGAATCGGTTTGCCACCGCAGTCCTCGCGGGCCTGTTCGGCGCGGCGCTACCGTGGCTGAGTACGCAGGCCGCGACGTATACGCCGCAAGAAGAGGCGAACATCAAGCTCGTAGCGGAGTTTTACGCGGCGCTCGACCGCGGCGACGCTGCACATGACCTGAAGCAAAAAATTCGCAGCATCGCCGAGCAGTACTTGCAGCCGGACTACATCCAACACGCGGAAGGCGCCCGCACTTTCGGTTCGGGACGCGAAGGCTTCATCCGCATGTTCGAGCAGATGCCGGCCATGCCGGCGGCCCCGGGGGCCGGGGCGCCACCGCCGCCGCAGGTCATGGCGCTGATGGCCGACAAAGACCGGGTCATTCGAGTCTCCGCGCGCAGCATGCCTGGTCCGGGCGGCCCGGTGGCCAGCTACATCTTCAACATGTTCAGGGTCCAGGACGGCAAGCTGGCCGAACACTGGGACAGCTCTTCCGCCGGCATGATGCCGCTCGGTAACGAAAAGCGAAAGATGACGTGGTGAAGCACTTGCGAGTTGAACGGGGACGACCCGCACGGGCCTGTTTGGGCATGTTGGTCCTGGCAGCGCTGGTGCCAATGCGGATTTTCGCGGCCGACACACCCAATCTCGAGGGGACCTGGAAGCTGGCGCACGCGCAGACGTTGTTGGTGCCGGCGGACGGTGGCGAGATACCGTTCATCCCCGACGCCAGGCGGCAATACGAAGCCAACAAGAGCGCCGCCGCCAAAGGGGACTACAGTTTCGACTCGACCATGACTCGCTGCAGCTCCCCCGGGCTGCCGCGAGTGATGCTCACACCGAATCGCCTCCGTATCTTCCAACGGCCGGCGAGCGTCGCGCTCATGTTCGAGTGGAATCGCCTGTTACGCCAGATCGATATGCCGGGCAGTCTGACGCATTTGCGGCACTCCTTGGACGGGGCGGAGGAGGTGGACATCGGGACAATGATGGGTGTGACGCACGGGCACTGGGAAGGCGACACGCTGGTTGCCGAATCCACCCACTTCAGCGACGGCAAGCTGCTCGACAACCTGATTCCGGGCAGCGACCAGCTCGCGCTCACCGAGCATATCCGGCTGCGCGATCACGATACGCTCGAGGATCGCATCACCATCACCGACCCGGATAGTTTCAGCCGCAGCTGGGATACGGTCCTCACGTACAAGCGCCAGCCGGACGAGACCTTCCCCGAGGATGTGTGTCTGAACCGCAGGGACGCGGGTTCGCCGCCGCTGCCGCACTGATCCGGAACGGTGTGAGCAGGAGATTTTTCATGTATCAGCGATTCCTGGTTATTGCCCTGCTCCCCGGTTTGGTGGTGGCGCAATCCCCGCCGTCCTCCCCGCCCGCTAGCGCCCCTCCTGCGTTGACAGGACAAGGGCAAGGGCCACCGACCGAGGAGCAGGCGTATGCCCTTGTGGCGAATGCCACTCCGCCGCTGCCGCCGAATGCGCCGCAGCCGGCGGCGGATCCGCACGACCTGCAGGGCACATGGTTTCACGACCAGCCGCTGATCTTTCGGATCACCAAGGACGAATACGGGAAAAAACTGCCGTATTCGCCCAAGGGCCAGCGCATCCTCGACCGGCGGGTCAAGGCGACCTATCAGGATGGAACGCCGTACGCCAACGCCTCGGCCGCGTGCCTACCGCCCGGCCAACAGTGGCAGCTCGACTTGAACATGCCGTTTCAGCTCTACCAGAGGCGCAACGAGATCGACTTCCTCTTCGAGGAATATCACGGCGCATGGAAGATCAGGATGAACCAGCCCCATCGCACTTCGGGACCGCGCGAGTACATGGGAGATTCGGTGGGCCACTGGGATGGCAGTACGCTCGTTGTGGATACGACCGGCTACAAGCTACCGCTGTGGCTCGACGTGGACGGCACTCCCGCCTCGCGTAACGCGCACATCGTGCACCGGATTCGCAAGATCGAGTATGGCGTTCCGAAGCTGGAGATCACGACGACTATCGACGACCCCGAGATGTACACCGCTCCGTGGTCGAATGTTCGCACGTTCGCCTGGCGTCCGGACATGGCACGTTTTCACGAGTACAACTGCGAGCACCAGGTGGGGGCTCCGGGTGGGGTCTCCCGCTACGGCCTGACTACCGAGCCCCCCGAGGAATAGACGGCTGCCAACCGCGCCGCCGAGGAAACACCCGCGAGACGCTGCTTCCCGACGCTGAAATCAGTGGGCTATTTGACTTGCCGGGGCGGGGCTATTCTGGGCGCCGGGTCGTTCCAGAGGAAACCGACAGTGAAGTGCCCCGTCGTTGCAATGATGATGTTGTTATTTGCGCTGCCCGCGCTGTCGCATCACTCGACCACCGCATACGATCACAGCAAAACGATCGTACTGAGCGGCACCGTGAAGGAGTTCCAGTGGACCAACCCGCACAGTTGGGTGCAGCTGCTCGTGAGCGACGCGGAAGGCAACACGACGGAGTGGTCCATCGAGACGGGCTCGCCGAATCTCAACATTCGACATGGCTGGTCGCGCACTACGCTCAAGCAGGGTGACAAGATCACTGTGACCATCTATCCGCACCGCGATGGCGGTCCCCACGGCTCGCTGGCTTTTGCCAAGCTCGCCGATGGCAGGGTGTTGGACGGAGCCGCGGACTTCATTCCCAAGGACAATGCCAAGGATCTCGGCGCATCCGCCAGCGCGCCGCCGCCCCCGCCGGATGCGGGCTCGCGCTGATACAGGAGTCCATGATGAGCGCGAATCGTTTGATCGGCCGGCTGCGCCTTGGCGTTGCACTGGGTGTCGTCAGCCTCATGGCGGCTCTCCTCAGCACACCCGCGAGCTTCGCTCACCCCAGTGGCGATCCGCCGCCGGCGGCAGCCGAATCGACCCGGGCGCCCCTGCTCGTGGAGCAGAAAGGCCCCGAAGGCCAGGGAGCCGCGGCCGCCGCCGCGCCACCCAACACGGACCCGGCGAATCTGGAGGGAATTTGGAAGGCGGATCATGTGCAACCGCTGGTTCAGGCCGCTCTGGGCACCACGGGTCCCCTGGTTACGGTCGAGGGGACAGAGCCTCCCTATACCGCGGAAGGACAGAATATATTTTGGCACCGCATTTTGATGGAGCAACGCGGAACTCCCGTCGCTAACACCGCGGCCCTGTATCTACCGAGCATTCCTCTGAACAGCCTGAGCCTCGACCTGGACCCGTTCACCCTCCTGCAGACGCGGGACCAGGTCGTGGTGCTGTGGGAAAACGGCACCGCATGGCAAATCTATCTGAACAAGCCGCAGCCCCACCATCTGAAGCCGACCTACCGCGGGCATTCGGTGGGGCATTGGGAAGGCGCCACGCTCGTGGTCGACTCCAGCGGCTTCAATACCCGCACGTGGCTGGACTCTCACGGCTCGCCGCACAGCGCCGACCTGCGGTTCATCACCCGGATCAGTAAGATCCACGCGGGCAGACAGCTCGAATTCCTGACCACTTTCGATGACCCGAAGTTTTATCGCGAGCCGTTCACCGTGCGGCGCACCGCCACGTGGCGGCCGGATCTGCACCTGTTGGAAGTTGAAATCGAGAACACGCGGGATGAGAACAACGAGGGGCTCGTCTACGAGGATGGGGAGCGACC
>JAQGOE010000065.1 GCA_028293725.1 Gammaproteobacteria bacterium
CGCCACCACCCACAACACCATCCCACCCAGCAGCACCGCCCACCCACCGGCTCTGCCGCCACTCCTCATAACCTACTCGACCGCCAGGTCCACGATCCGCTGCTTCAGGTCGGTGCCTTCCTTACGCACCCGCAAGTCCGCAAACGCTGCGAGTAGCAGCGCGCCGGCAAACGGCGCCGTAACCGCGCCCAGCACATTGGCAACTTCCGCAAATACAGACGTCATAACGGGAATACCGGCGCCGAGCGAAGAAACGATCGCAGCGATGAGAGCCCCCAGCAGCACCGACACCACGATCACCACCGCAGCCCCGACCACATAGACGACGGCTATGCGCCACCAGTTTCCCCACACGAGGCGGGCGCTCTGGCGCAAGGCTCCCACCGGGCCCTGGCCCGCAAACAGCACCGCCGGCCAAGTGCACGACAGAAGAACCGCCAGATAAACACTCAGAATCTCGACTGGGATGCGTACCCCCGTCCGATATTGTGGTGGCACCACCATAATCACCGCGGCCCCGCTGCCGACCACAACCAGAAACAGCAGCGTCGCCACAAAGAACGACGGCAGCCTGCGCAACGCCTCGCCGAGCTCGGACTTGATGGAGGTCGGCCGTTGCTCAATGATCGCCCGCTGCTGCAGCAACAGCGCGGACCACGCCACGAGCGCGAGCAACACGCCGACTGCGAAAAGCGCGACGCCGATAGGCTGGCCAGCGCTCAGCGCCTGGCGAACCGTGACACCGCGGGCGAGCGCATAGACATTCGGCAACTGCTGGGCGACGACAGCGCAGATGCCGTAGGGAAGACCCTTGACCAGCGTAGCCTTGAAGATCTGGAACACGAGATCGAGAACTTCGCCGACACTCAGGGGACGGGCGGGTGGATAGAAAGCCGATGACATCCGAGAATATTACCGAGGCGCACGCACCGGCGCGTACTCATCGAAACCACGACCATGACTGCTGATCACGGGCTCGGTGCGCTGCTCGCCCGAGGAGCCCGGCGACTACGAGCCTCCCCCGCCAACCAAGGGCCCGGGGCGACCCCAGATCTCGATGCCGAATTGCTCCTCACGCACGTGCTGGGCACCAGCCGCGCAAGATTGCGGTCGCATCCGGAGGAGGTCGCTACCGACGCGCAATCCAAACGCTACGCCGGCCTCATCGAGCGCCGCGCGACCGGCGAGCCGCTGGCCTACGTCCTTGGCCGCGGGGACTTTTGGTCACTGCGGCTGACCGTCACGCCCGCGGTGCTGGTGCCGAGGCCTGAGACCGAGCTGCTGGTCGAGCGCGCCTTGGATCTTCGGCGGGAGGAATTCGGACGTGTCGTCGACCTCGGCACGGGCTCGGGCGCCATCGCGCTGACGCTCGCAAGCGAGCGGCCGGGGTGGCAAGTGTCCGCCACCGACGTCTCGGAGGATGCGCTCGCGATCGCCCGCGCCAATGCCGAGTCACTCGATCTGAAACGCGTGCAGTTTCTGCAAGGAAGCTGGTTTCAGCCGCTCGTCGGACGGACCTTCGATCTCATCTTGAGCAATCCGCCCTACGTCGCGGCGGACGACCCGGCGATGCAGGACCCCGCCCTCCGGCATGAGCCCCGCGGTGCCCTCACCCCAGGAACGGATGCGATGGCCAGCCTCCGCGCCATCATTGAGTCGGCCCCCGATTACCTGGAGCGTGACGGCTGGTTGCTGCTCGAGCACGGCTCGGGACAGGCGGCGGAAGTCGCACGCGAACTTGTCGCGCGCGGCCTCACTCACGTACGCTCCCACCGCGATCTCGCCGGGCACGAGCGCATGACCGAAGCCCAGCGGGCGTAGTCCTTTTCCCCACGAATAGCTCGAGAAACTTGCACCATGGTCAGATTTGAAACCTCGCACGGCTCCTTCACCATCGAGCTGTTCCCGAAAGAAGCGCCCGTCACGGTCGAGAACTTTCTGAAGTATGTGGACGACGGGTTCTTCGACGGCACCATCTTTCACCGCATCGTCCCCGGCTTTGTCATCCAGGGCGGTGGCCTCACGGCGGATTTCGATAACAAGGAAACCCGCGACCCGATCCAGAACGAAGCCAAGAACGGACTCAAGAATGGCCGTGGCTGGCTTTCGATGGCGCGCACGAGCGACATCAACAGCGCCACGTCGCAGTTTTTCGTGAACCTGTCGGACAACGCGTTTCTTGACCACGGACCGCGCGACTACGGCTATGCCGTGTTCGCCCGCGTGACCGAGGGCATTGAAACCGTCGACAAGATCGCGAAGGTAAAGACGGGCCGCCGGAAGGGATACCAGGATGCGCCGTTGGACGATGTCATCATCGTTTCCGCGAAGCGGGTCGAGGCGAAGTAACACCACCACGGCATTCTTGCCGTGAATTCTTCCGGTGTGCCGGCGAGGCCGCGAGATTCGTTCTCGCGGCGCACGCCGGCTCCGTCGTCACGAGTCCAGCGAGGCGGCTGCCTAGGCGCGCTCTTCAAGTTGCTCGCCCTGGCTGTACTCGCGTGCGTCGTACTCTCATGCCTGGCGGTGCTAACACTCCGCTGGGTGCACCCGTTCACTAGCGCATACATGCTCGAGGCGCGCGCCCATGCCGCCTCCGAACGTAACTGGGGTTACCGCACGAATTACGAATGGGTGAATCTCGAGCAGATCTCACCCAACGCCGCAGTCGCCGTCATCGCCTCGGAAGACCAACAGTTCCCGTTTCACGACGGCTTCGATTTCAAGTCCATCCGCGAATCGGTGCGCGCCAGCGAGCACGGCAAGAAGCTGCGTGGCGCGAGCACGATTTCCCAACAGGTGGCGAAAAACCTGTTCCTGTGGAACGGCGGTTTCCTACGCAAAGCCTGCGAAGCCTATTTCACTGTCCTCATCGAAGCGATGTGGCCGAAAGAGCGCATCCTGGAGATGTATCTCAACATCGCGCAGTTCGGGGATGGCGTGTATGGAGTTGAAGCCGCCGCGCGCCACTTCTATCACAAGCCGGCAGCGCGCCTGACCTCCGGCGAAGCGGCCGTGCTGGCTGCCGTGTTACCCAACCCGATAAAGATGCACGTCGACCGCCCCTCCGCGTACGTGATGTCCCGCAGAGAATGGATCCTGGGCCAGATGCGCGACCTGGGCGGCGCCGGCTATCTCAAGGGCATCGAGAACGAGAACGCGCCACCCGCCCCAAAGCGACGAGCCTCGAGGTAGCGCCCGCCCTCAGTTGTCATACCCCAAGTTAGGCCCCAACCACCTCTCCACCTCCGCAACACTCATTCCCTTGCGCTGCGCGTAATCCTCCACCTGGTCCCGATCGACCTTCCCGATCGCAAAGAACCGCGAGTCCGGGTGCCCGATATACCAACCACTCACCGCCGCGGTCGGAAACATCGCAAACGATTCTGTCAGCGTGATCCCTGCGTTGCGCTCAGGGTCGAGCAACTTCCACAGCTTCGCCTTCTCCGTATGATCCGGGCAGGCCGGATAACCCGGCGCCGGCCGAATGCCGCGATACTCCTCCTGGACGAGCTGTTGGTTGGTGAGGGCCTCCTGCGCCGAGTAACCCCAGAGCTCCCGCCGCACGCGCTCGTGGAAATGCTCCGCGCTGGCCTCGGCCAGTCGATCCGCGAGCGCCTTCAACATGATGCTCGAGTAATCGTCATGCCCCTTCTCGAAGCGGGCCACGTGCTCATCGATTCCGACCCCGGCCGTCACCGCAAATGCGCCGAAGTAATCACGCACCCCGCTCGACTTCGGGGCGACGTAGTCTGCGAGACACTCGTGCGGCTGACCTTGCGGCTTACCCTTCTGCTGCCGCAGAAATGACAGCCGCATAGCCACTTCGGTGCGCGTCTCGTCTGTATAGATCTCGACATCGTCCCCGACCGAGTTCGCGGGAAACAGACCGATCACGGCACGCGCTTTCAGCCAGCGCTCGGCAATCAGCTGCTTCAGCATGCGGCGCGCATCGTCGTAGAGATTGCTGGCCGCCACGCCCACCTTGGCATCGGAAAGGATCTCCGGAAACTTGCCGGCGAATTCCCACGCATTGAAGAACGGCATCCAGTCGATGTACCCGAGCAGCTCGCCCAGCGGATAATCATCGAACTGCTGGATTCCCAACTTCCGTGGTGCCGTTGGAGAGTATCCGGCCCACTCGATCCGACGCCGATTCGCCCGCGCCTGCGCCAAGCTCAGCTCGGGCGTCTTCACCTTCTTGCTCGCATGCTGCTCGCGGCGGCGCTCGTGCTCCTCATTCACCTTCTCGATGAACGCGCCGCGCGCCGCAGCAGTCTGCAATGTCTGGCAGACACCGACTGAACGCGAAGCGTCCTTCACATACACCACCGGCGACTTGTACTGCGGAGCTATCTTAACGGACGTGTGCGCTGGAGATGTCGTCGCGCCCCCGATGAGCAACGGCACTACGAAATTCTGGCGCTGCATCTCCTTCGCCACATTGACCATCTCGTCGAGCGACGGCGTGATGAGCCCCGACAGCCCGATGAAGTCGACATTCTCACGGCGCGCCGTCTCGAGAATCTTCTCGCACGAGACCATGACTCCGAGATCGATGACCTCGTAGTTATTGCACTGGAGCACGACGCCCACAATATTCTTGCCAATGTCGTGCACATCGCCTTTGACGGTCGCGATGACCATCCGACCGTTGGTCTTGCGCTCACCGCCGCCCCCTCTCTCCTTCTTCTCCTTCTCGATGAACGGAATGAGGTGAGCAACAGCCTTCTTCATCACCCGCGCGCTTTTCACAACCTGCGGCAGAAACATCTTTCCGGAGCCAAACAGGTCACCGACGACATTCATGCCGTCCATCAGGGGACCTTCGATCACCTGCAGCGGACGCTCGAATGTGAGGCGCGCCTCCTCGGTGTCCTCAATGACGTAGTCGTCGATTCCCTTCACCAGCCCGTGCTCGAGCCGCTTTGCCACCGGCCAGGAGCGCCATTCCAGATCTTCCTTGGGTTTGGCGCTGCCATCGCCCTTGAACTGGGAAGCCATCTGGATGAGCCGTTCGGTCGCATCGGGACGTCGATTGAGTACAACATCCTCGACGGCGTCGCGCAGTGTCGGGTTGATTTCGGCGTAAATCCCCAACTGCCCGGCATTCACAATGCCCATGTCCATTCCGGCCGCAATCGCGTGATAAAGGAAAACTGAGTGGATCGCCTCGCGCACCGGATCGTTGCCGCGGAATGAGAAGGAGACGTTACTGACGCCGCCACTGACCAGAGCGTGGGGCAACTTCTCCTTGATCTGGCGCGTCGCCTCGACGAAGGCGATGCCGTAGTTGTTGTGCTCCTCCATACCCGTCGCAATGGCGAAGATGTTGGGGTCGAAAATAATGTCTTCCGCCGGCATGCCGGCCTTCTCGATCAACAGCTTGTAGGCTCGCTCGCAGATGGCAACCTTCCGCTCGATGGTGTCGGCCTGACCCTTCTCATCAAACGCCATGATCACGGCGGCGGCGCCGTAGCGCCGCAGCTTGCGGGCGTGCTCGATGAAAATCTCTTCGCCTTCCTTGAGGCTGATCGAATTGACGATGCACTTGCCCTGCACGCACTTGAGACCGGCCTCGATGATCGTCCACTTGGAGGAGTCGAGCATCACCGGCACGCGCGCGATATCAGGCTCCGCGGCCACGAGATTCAGGAAGCGCACCATCGCCGCCTCCGAATCGAGCATGCCCTCGTCCATGTTGATGTCGATGATCTGCGCACCGGCCAGGACCTGCTGACGCGCTATGTCGAGCGCGGCGGCGTAGTCACCGGCTTCGATGAGCTTGCGGAATTTGGCCGACCCCGTGACGTTGGTTCGCTCACCCACGTTCACGAAGAGGGTGTCCTCGTCGATATTGAGAGGCTCGAGACCGGATAGCCGGCATTTGACGGGAATTGTCGGAATGACCCGCCGCTCGAGCTTTCCCAACCCTTCACGCATGAGCCGAATGTGATCCGGCGTCGTGCCACAGCATCCGCCCACGATGTTGACCAGGCCTGACGAGCCATACTCTTGCAGAATCGAAGCCGTTTCCGTCGGAGTCTCGTCATACTCACCGAAAGCGTTTGGCAGTCCCGCATTGGGATAGGCGCAGACGTAGGTATCCGCGATCCGCGCAAGCTCCTGAATGTAAGGACGCAGAGCCGAGCCACCGAGCGCGCAGTTGAGACCGACAGCCAACGGCTCCGCATGGCGGATAGAATTCCAGAACGCCTCGGCCGTCTGTCCCGATAACACGCGTCCCGACGCGTCCGTAATCGTGCCCGACACAATGATCGGCACTTTCATGCCGATCTCATCGAACAGCGTGTGGATCGCGTAGATCGCCGCCTTGGCATTCAAGGTGTCGATGATGGTCTCGATCAACAACAGATCGGCGCCACCCATGAGCAGCGCGCGGGCGGACTCCTTGTAGGTGACCACGAGGTCATCGAACGTGACACTGCGGAAGCCGGGATCGTTGACATCCGGTGACAGCGACGTCATCCGAGTCGTGGGCCCGAGAGCGCCCGCTACAAATGCCGGCCTACCCGCACCTTGCGCGAACTCATCGGCAACTTTCCGGGCCAGGCTCGCGGCGCGATAGTTGAGCTCCGGCACCAGTGCCTCGGTGCCGTAGTCTGCCTGCGAGATGGAGTTCGAGTTGAACGTGTTGGTCTCGATGATATCCGAGCCCGCTTCGAGGTAAGCGCGATGGATACCACCAACAATATCCGGACGGCTCAGCGTCAGAATGTCGTTGTTGCCCTTCAGATCGCGTCCGTGATTTCGGAATCGCTCGCCTCGGTAGCCCCGCTCATCGAGGCGGTGCTGCTGGATCATGGTGCCCATCGCACCGTCGAGGAACACTATGCGCTCCTCCAGCAACTTCTTCAGACGCTCGAGGCGCGTGCGGCGCTCGACCTCATCTACTGGAGCCACAGCAAACGGCGCTGCCGCTACGCGCGGCGCAGCGCCTTCCTTAGCGGGATCGAGTAGCCGCTCCGGAGTCAGTCCGCGAGGCTCGCCGTGCTCGCCATGTCCACCGTGTGCGCAGGTACTGCTCATGCGAGCGCTCCTTCAAACGCGGCTCGCGGCTGAGACGACTGGGTCGTCGGGCGAATGCTCAACGCGTGGCAGATCGCGTACGTCAACTCGGCGCGATTGAGCGTGTAAAAGTGAAAATCGCGCACGCCGTGTCGCACGAGCGAATGCACCTGCTCGATGGCCACGCTCGCGGCAATCATCCGCCGCGTATCGTGATCTTCCTCGAGGCCATGGAAACGCTCCTGCAGCCAGTCAGGAATACTCGCGCCGCAGCGGTCGGCAAACCGCACAACCTGGGGAAAGCGGGTCACCGGCAAGATCCCCGGCACGATCGGCGCGTGAATCCCCGCAGCCGCGCAACGATCGCGGAAGCGTAGAAAGACATCGGTATCAAAGAAGAATTGCGTGATCGCCCGGGACGCACCCGCGTCGATTTTGCGCTTGAGGTTGTCCAGATCGAACTTCGGCGAAGGCGCCTCCGGGTGCCTCTCGGGATACGCGGCGACCGAAATATCGAAATTGCCGACACTCGCCAGACCCTCGACCAGGTCGGCCGCATAGGGGAATCCGTCCGGATGTGGTTGCCAGGTTGTCTGTCCCTGCGGGGGGTCACCACGCAGCGCGACGAGATGGCGCACACCCTCGTCCCAGTACTTCCGCGCGATATCGAGAATTTCACCTCGCGAAGCTCCGACGCAAGTGAGGTGGGGCGCGCCCACCAATGCAGTCTCGCGCTGGATCCGCGTAACGAGGTTATGAGTGCGCTCGCGCGTCGAGCCGTCAGCGCCGTAAGTCACCGACACAAAGCGCGGCGCCAGCGGCGCCAGTCGCTCGACCGATTTCCAGAGAGTCGCTTCCATCGCCGCATCCCCCGGCGGAAAGAACTCGAAGGAAACCCTGATAGGAACACCCATCGCAAAACTAGTTGTGCTCATGACAGTCCTCGAAATCCAATGAATCCCCAACACCCAGTGACGGCCAATCCGTCGCCCGTCCCCGTGCCGCTCGATGGCTCGCGCCCCTTCGACGCCGCCAACCCGCTGCACGCACTCCTACTCGCCGCATCTCCAGCCGCGCCGCGCTCAAGCCGGCAACGCCAACTCAAGCCGCACCCGCCGTGCCCACGCCGCGGCCCGTCCCTCTCGAGGGCACCGCCACGGCCGCCAACACATGCTCCCCATCCGTCTCGATCGGACTCAACCTCTCGCAAGTCAACCCAACGTCACCCAACAGCCGGCGCAGCCGGCCGATGGGATGTTCGACAACCTTATCCCGTGAGACTTCCAACGACTCGTACCGCTCGAACAGCCAGAGCCGTCCGCCCGGCGCGAGCGCCCGTCGCCCATACGCAAGCATTCCCTCCAACGCGCTATCCGGCACAGCCACGTGATCGAGAAACACAACGTCGAACACCGATCCCGCCCCCGCTGCGACCGAGCGGCCAGCGAGGGAACCCCCAGCGGGGGGGGATTCCCTCGCTAACCGCTCGGTCGCTGCCTCGATGTCCTTCTCACAAAGTGCGTTGGAGCTCGCAGCCAACAACACCCGACACGCGAACCCCTGCCTCTCGGCGAACGCCCGCGCACTCTGCGCGGCCCTCCTCGAATGCGCGATTGCGACGCACGCGCCGGCAACAGACGCTGCAACCTCGAGCAACTCCAGGTGCTCAACCCCCACAACGAGCGCCGCACTCGGCCGCTGCGCCGCATCACCGCTCGCGCCGCGCCCGCTGCCACCGCCCACAGCGACGTCCACAGCCTCCACAAATCCCTTAAGAGCCCGCCCAAGCCGCGATTCCAAGGTCCTGGCGGCCACCGCAGCGTTCGCACCGAGCCGACTCCCGCCAGTAGCCGATCCCAGTCCGCCCTCGACACTCTTCGGCCCCACCGCTGCCCGCTCGCGATCCCGCACAAATACCGGGTCCCCGCGGTCCACCTGCCCCAACACCCCCCTGACAAACCCCGCCGCGGCAGCCTCCCGCGTCAGCCGGTAATGCACCCACTGCCCCTGCCGCAACCTCTCCAACAGCCCCGCCTCGCATAGGATCTTCAGATGCCGCGACACCCGCGGCTCGCTCTGCCGCAACGCCTCAGCCAGGTCCGAAACGCTCATCTCCTGCTGCGCGCACAGCCCCAGCAACCGCAGCCGGCTGTCCTCGCCAGCCGCCTTCAGCCACCCCAGAACCGTTTTTGAATCTGCCGATGTCATTTAATTCAAGAGTTGCACAATTCTTTAATTCTTAGACTAGCACGAAGTGCCAGCTCCAACCAAGCATCCGTCCGCAGTTCGCACACGACCCCGCAGACCTCGCGGCCGGGGAGCCGCACAAGTGCACTCCGACCCGCTGGTCGAGCTATTATCTCACCAGTAAATCAAATGGGGCCGAGCGGCCCTCTAATGAATCAAGGGCGGCCTATCGCCCTCTCCCACCCCATCCGCAAACAGCGCCTCGACATCCACTGCATCAAACCGATACGGCCGATGACAAAACTCGCACGTCACGGTAACGGCGCCCTGCTCCTTGAGCACATCCCGAACCTCGTCCGGTCCCAGCGCGCGAAGCAAGCTGCTCACTCTCCCCTGGCTACACCGACACTCGAACTGCACCGGCGTCCCTTTGAACAGCCGCATGTCATAGGCCGCAAAGCCTCGCTCGAGCAACTCCTCAACCGGCCGGAGCAGCAGATCGGTGGTACTCAGTCGCTCAACCCCGCGCTGCGCATCCTCCCAGATCTCTTTCATATCCGACTCATCGGCATTCACCGGGTCCGGAAGCTTCTGTACCAGGAACCCCACGCCCCGCTCCCCATCCGCTGCGAGCAACACACGCGTAGGCAATTGCTCGGATGACGCGAAGTACGTTTCCAGCGAATCAGCCAGGGACGCGCCGGTCAGCGGCACGATCCCTTGGTATCGCGTGTTCTTCTCTTCCGACTCGATAGTCACTATGACCCGCCCTTCGGCCCCCACCAGCCGCCGAAAGGCCCCCGTGCTCTGTGACTCGGCAATGAGTCCGTCGACCGCCGCGTCATCGAAATTCGCCACGGCGCGCAGTCGAAAGTCGTGCGTGCATTGCGCGACGAGCAGGCTCACCGCGCCGTTGCCCTGAAGCTGCAGCGTCAGCGTTCCGTTGAACTTGAGAGTGGCCGCCAGCAGAACCGACGCGGCCACGGCCTGCCCGAGCAGCTCGCGCACGGGCTCCGGGTATTCTTTATGAGCGCGCAGCTCCCGCCAAGCTCCCTCGAGCCGCACCCAGTGCCCTCTAACAGGCCGATTTTCCACAATAAAACGACGAACCTCGTCGCCAGGCTGTGTTCGGGAATTCATGCCCGACACAATGGGGTCGCGCTATTACTGCTGCAACTTCTTCTTCAGCAACTCATTCAGCTGCGCCGGATTCGCCTTCCCGCCGGTCGCCTTCATGACCTGCCCCACGAAGAAGCCGAACAGCTTGTCCTTACCCGACCGGTAATCCGCGAGCTGCCCCGGGTTCTTGGCCATCACGTCCTCGATGGCGCGCTCGATAGCCGAGCTGTCCGTAATCTGCTTGAGGCCCTTCTCTTCAATGATGGCGTCAGCACTCGAGCCGCTCGCCCACATCGCCTCGAAGACCTCCTTGGCAATCTTCCCCGAAATCGTCTGGTCCGCGATCCTCTTCACCAACCCCGCCAGCCGCGCGGCCGGCAGCTTTCCTGCGCCAGCGCCAGCGCCGCCCGCCGCCACTGCCCCGATCTCCAACCCATCCTTATTCAAAGCGGCCGCCAGCTCCCCCATCACCCAGTTGGCCGCCAACTTCGGCTCACCAGGGACTTCGCGAGCAACGTCCTCGTAATACGCAGCAAGCTCACGGCTCGCCGTCAGCACGCCAGCGTCATACACCGACAATCCATACTCCGACGCAAACCGCGCCGCCTTCTGATCCGGCAACTCCGGCAGCGTCGCCCGCACACCCGAGATGAATGCCTCGTCGAGCACCACAGGCAACAGGTCCGGATCCGGGAAGTAGCGATAGTCGTTCGCCTCTTCCTTCGAGCGCATCGAACGCGTCTCGCCCTTGTCGGGATCGTAGAGACGCGTCTCCTGCTTCACCTTGCCGCCGGACTCGATCAGATCGATCTGGCGCTCGACCTCGTAGTTGATCGCCTTCTCGACGAAGCGGAACGAGTTGAGATTCTTGATCTCCGCACGCGTACCGAACTTTTCGGCGCCCTTACGACGCACCGACACGTTCGCGTCACAGCGAAAGGAGCCTTCCTGCATGTTGCCGTCGCAGATTTCGAGATAGCGCACGAGAGTGTGCACCTTCTTCATATAGGCGACGGCTTCCTTCGCCGAGCGCATGTCGGGCTCCGAAACGATCTCCACCAGCGGCGTACCCGCACGGTTGAGATCGATGCCGGTCACTCCGGGAAGTCCCTCGTGCAGCGACTTGCCCGCATCCTCCTCGAGATGCGCCCGAGTCACTCTGACACGCTTATGCGTGCCGTCATCGAGCACGACGTCGATCGAGCCCTCCGCGACGATCGGCAGCTCGTACTGGCTGATCTGATAGCCCTTCGGAAGATCGGGATAGAAGTAATTCTTACGGGCAAACACCGAGTGCGGGGCGATTCGCGCGCCGACGGCGAGACCGAACTTCACCGCCATGCGCACAGCGTCCGCGTTCAACACCGGCAGCACACCCGGGTAGCCGAGATCGACGAGATTCGCCTGAGCATTCGGGGGCGCCCCGTAGGCAATCGCCGACCCCGAGAAAATCTTCGACTGCGTGGAAAGCTGGGCGTGGATCTCCAACCCGATCACGGTCTCCCACTCGCCCGACCCCGTCTCGCCACTCATGTGAATCGCTCCGGCACGCGCGTATGCCAATCCGTCTCGCGCTGATAAAGATGAGCCACGTTCAACAGCTTCGCTTCGCTGAAGTGCGGACCGATGATCTGCAGACCAACCGGCAGCCCCTGCGTGAACCCACAGGGAATCGACATCGCCGGCAAGCCCGCCAGGTTCGCACCGATCGTGTAAATGTCATTCAGGTACATCGTGATCGGATCGGATGTCTTCGCGCCGATCTCGAACGCAGCCGTCGGCGTCGTCGGCCCGATGAGCACATCGACTTCGCCGAAGGCACGAGTGAAGTCCGACGTGATGAGTTGTCGAACTTTCTGTGCCTTCAAGTAATAGGCGTCGTAGTAACCCGCCGACAGGACATACGTCCCCGTCATGATCCGGCGCTTCACCTCGGCACCGAAGCCCTCGCCGCGCGAGCGCTTGTATAAGTCCATGAGATCGCGCGGATCTTTGCACCGGTGTCCGAAACGTACACCGTCGAAGCGTGCGAGGTTAGAAGAGCACTCCGCGGGCGCAACGACATAGTAGGCCGGCACCGACAACGGCAGATTCGGCAAACTCATCTCGCGCAATTGCGCACCGAGCTTCTCGTAAACCGCCAACGCCTCACGAATGCGACGCTCGTTCTCCGGGTCGAGGCCCTTGTCGAAGAATTCCTTCAGCAGGCCGATCTTCAGTCCCGCCAGCGGCTGGCCGAGAGAAGCGACGTAGTCCGGCACCGGCTTGTCGACACTCGTGGAGTCGTTCGGATCGAAGCCAGCCATTTCCCGCAGCACCCACGCGGCATCTTCCGCTGTGGCGGTGATCGTGCCGGCCTGATCGAGACTGGATGCGAAGGCGATCATTCCGTAACGAGACACACGTCCATAAGTGGGCTTCAGCCCTGTAACTCCACACAGCGCTGCAGGCTGTCGGATGGAGCCACCCGTGTCGGTCGCGGTCGCCAGCGGGGCGAGACGCGCAGCAACCGCAGCGGCCGAGCCGCCCGATGAGCCGCCAGGGACGAGCGCTGTGTTCCAAGGGTTGCGCACCGGACCGTAGTAGCTCGTCTCGTTCGACGAGCCCATGGCGAATTCATCCATGTTCGCCTTGCCGAGCATGACGACACCGGCAGCCTTGAGCTTCGCGACCAATGTGGCGTCATATGGCGACACAAAGTTATCGAGCATCCGCGAGCCGCACGAGGTCTTCACACCTGAGGTGCAGAAAATATCCTTGTGAGCGATCGGCAGACCAGTGAGTGCACCGCCGCGCGATGCCGCGAGATCACGATCCGCGGCTTCGGCAGCCGTCAGTGCTTGTTCCCGAGTAACGGAAATAAAGGCATTTAGCGTCGATTGGCTCGCGTCGATGCGATCGAGAAATAACCGCGTGAGCTCGACGCTCGAGAACTCTTTCGCCCGCAGCCCCGCAACGAGCTGCGCGAGCGTCTTCCGATAAACTGAGACACCGTTCACTCTATTACCTTCGGTACGAGATACAAGCCGGCCGCAACCTGCGGCGCATTCTCTTGAAAGAGCTCGTGATGATCCTGCTCCGTGACCACATCGGGCCGCAGGCGTTGCGACAACCCTGGCAACGGATGCGCCATTGGCGCGACGCTCGCCGTGTCGGCACGGTCAAGCTCGCCGACAAAGTCGAGAATCGCCGACAGGCTCGTCTGATAGACGGGAACCTCCGCTGGTTGCAGCTCGAGCCGCGCCAGGTGGGCGATGTTTTCAATCTGCTCGCGTGTAAGCGCCATGAGAGTTCAGTGTCTGTTCAGTGAGTGCGCATCGGGCACAATGAGAAAAACAGCGCAAAATCATACATGTTGCCTTGCTGAATGTCCTGTCGGTTGCTAGATTACGCGCCACTTCGGGGGTCCCCCGCCGCACTTTCCGGTCGCTTCATGTTCAAACGCCTCCGCGGCTATTTTTCCAGTGATCTGTCGATCGATCTCGGCACGGCCAACACACTCATCTACGTCCGCGACAAGGGCATCGTGCTCAACGAGCCGTCCGTCGTCGCGGTGCAGGACGAGCCCGGTCGGGGCGGCAAAATCATTGTCGCCGTAGGCTCCGAGGCCAAAAACATGCTGGGCCGCACACCCGGCCACATCACCGCGGTACGTCCGATGAAGGACGGCGTCATCGCCGACTTCACGTACACCGAGAAGATGCTTCAGCACTTCATCAACAAGGTGCACGGCAATCGCGTGTTGAAGCCGTCGCCGCGCGTCCTCGTCTGCGTGCCCTTCGGCTCGACCCAGGTCGAGCGCCGCGCGATCCGCGAATCCGCGGAAGGCGCAGGCGCGCGCAACGTCGCGATCGTCAGCGAGCCGATGGCCGCGGCAGTCGGCGCCGGCCTGCCGGTTCACGAGGCACGCGGCTCGATGGTACTCGACATCGGCGGCGGTACGTCGGAAGTCGCGGTCCTGTCGCTGAATGGCATCGTTTATGCGAACTCCGCCCGCATCGGGGGCGACCGCTTCGACGAAGCCATCATGAACTACGTGCGCCGCAATTACGGCATCCTCATTGGTGAGGCCACCGCCGAGCGCATCAAGATCGAAATCGGCTCGGCCTACCCCGGCCAGCAGGTCCGCGAGCTGTCGGTGAAAGGCCGCAACCTCTCGGAAGGTGTACCGCGCAGTTTCACGCTCAACAGCAACGAGATCCTCGAAGCGCTGCAGGAGCCCCTGCAAAGCATCGTCAGCGCCGTAAAGCAGGCGCTGGAACAGACCCCCCCGGAGCTCGGAGCGGACGTCGCCGAGCGCGGCATCGTTCTCACCGGCGGTGGCGCGCTACTGCGCGATATCGACAAGCTCCTGACCGAGGAGACCGGCCTCCCCGTCGTCGTTGCGGATGACCCTCTCACCTGCGTGGCACGCGGCGGTGGGCGCATTCTCGAGCTGATGGACGAACTGGGACCCGGCCACTTCGGCCTTGAGTAGCCCGACCGGCGCCCGAGTCTGACCCGTGGCCTTCGGGACACCGGGGAGCAGATCGCAAGCCCGCGGACCCTCCCCGGGTTTTCGATTCTCGCTGTACGCGATCCTTTCCTTCGTGGTCATGTTCCTCGACCAGCGTCACGGCTGGATGGAGCAGGCGCGCTTCGTCCTACAGGCCGCCGCCTATCCGATCCAGCAGGCCGTGAGCTCACCGACGAATGCCTGGGGCTGGATGCGGGAGATCTTCGAGACCCGCGACGCCCTGCGTGCTGAGAACGAGCGCCTCAAAGAGCAGGATCGGCTGCTGGCGATACGTTCCATGCGCTACGAGGCGCTCGCGCGCGAAAACGGTGAGTTGCGCGGACTGCGAGACGCACTGCCTCCCGTCGCCGAAAAATGGCTGGCGGCTGAGATCGTGAATATCGAGATCAACAGCCTGCGCCAGCGCGTGCTCATCAACCGAGGCACTGCGAACGGCGTATTCAAGGCCCAGGCCCTCCTCGACGATAAGGGCGTGATCGGACAGATCACCCACGTCGGCCCCTGGAGCGCCGAAGCCATTCTCATCACCGACGCCGAGCACGCGATACCCGTGGTGATCGAGCGAACGGGATTGCGCACCATCGGTGTCGGAGCCGGTGACGCGCAGTCGCTGGCGCTCCCTTACCTTCCGGGAAACGCTGACGTTAAGGCTGGCGACCTGCTCCTCACTTCTGGACTCGGCGGGGTGTTTCCTGCGGGCTACCCCGTGGCGCGTGTCACAGAAGTGCATCGCGATGCAGTGCAGCCGCTGGCACAGGTGCGTGCGACACCGTTTGCGAATGTGGATACAGACCGTGAAGTCGTTCTGGTCTGGTTCCGGGCGGACCACCCCGCCGCACCGACCTCGGCTACGACCGGCGACCTGAAGACCGGCAATCCCAAACTGCAACCGCAGGCTGCACCTCCGCCGCGTCCAAAGCCTGCAAATCCTGACGCATCAGCACCAGCACCTACAACGCTAACAACACCAGCGGGCACTGACTCACGGAATTCAACGACGCCCTCCGGCACAGTGAACGTACCAGCAGCCGCGCCGTCGAAGCCTGGGACGCCCGCTGCCGCTGCTACCCCCGATTCTAAGGAACCTGCTGCCGGTGAGAACACCCGAGCCGCCGCACCGAAGAAACCGTCGCCCGATGCGACTCCGAGGAACCCATGAGTTCCGGAGAGCCGCGGGGCCGCATGCTGTTCAGCGCACTCCTTGCGCTGGTGCTCATGGTATTGCCGCTACCGACCTACCTGGATATCGTACGGCCCCCTTTTCTGGTCCTGGTGGTGCTGTACTGGTCGATGGCGGCGCCCCGGGCGGGAGGGGTCGGACTGGGATGGTTCTCGGGATTGTTGCTGGATGTCTTTCAGGGACCGGTCCTCGGGGAGCACGCCCTGGCGCTGGCCGCAGTGGCCTACATCTTTTGCCGCGAGCATCAGAGGATTCGCTCGAAGCCCGATTTCCAGCAGTCGCTCATCGTCCTGGCGGCACTCGCCTTCTACGAGGGCTTCCTGTTTTTCATGGACGCCTATTCAGGGCATCCGCTCACCAGTGCGCTTCGTTGGATTCACATCCTGACTGGCGCGCTCCTCTGGGCTCCCGTCGCCATCATGCTCGGCTATCGCGAGCGGCGCTCGTGAGCGCATCTTCAGTCGGGTAGGGCATGCCAGCCGGGCGCATCAAAGACCACTGGGGCGAGCAGCGTCGATTCGAGCAGCGCTCGCTCATCGCGGGCGTGTTGATGGTGGTCCTGACCCTGACCCTGCTCGGCCGGCTCTACCTCCTGCAGGTGGTGCGAAACGACTACTACGCCGACCTGTCGCAAGGTAACCGGGTTCGCACCGAGCCCATCCCGGCCAGCCGCGGCCTGATCCTCGACCGCAACGGGGCGGTGCTGGCCGACAACGAGCCTGCCTACCAGCTCGAGCTCACCCGCGAACAGGTCCCTGACCTCAACGACACACTCAAGCGCCTCACCGAGCTGCAGCTCATCGAGCCGGACGATCTCGATGAGACCAAGCACATGATCATGTCGCGCCGCAGCTTCGACACGGTGCCGGTGCGACTGCGCCTGACGGATGAGGAGGTGGGGCGGTTCGCAGTGCATCGCTTCGAGTTTCCCGGTGTTGACCTCGCAACGCGCCAAACACGTCACTACCCTTATAAAAAGCTCGGCGTACATGCGCTGGGTTATGTCGGCGCCATCAGCGAGTCGGACCTCGAGCACATCGACCGCACCGCCTACGAAGGCACGGCGCTCATGGGCAAGTTAGGTGTGGAGGCGTCTTATGAGAAGCCCCTGCACGGCACGAACGGTTTCCGTGAGATCCTCGTCAACGCCCAAGGCCGCTCGGTGCAACGCCAAGGCGCCTACGCGCCCGATTTGCGCGCGACCGCACCAACAGCCGGCAACGACGTGGTGCTGTCAATCGACCTTCCAACACAACAAGCAGCGGAAGACGCTCTCGGTGACCGGCGCGGCGCTGTCGTGGCGATCGATCCAACCAACGGCAATGTACTGGCGCTCGTCAGCAAGCCCGGCTTCGACCCTTCGGTGTTCGCTCGTGGCATCCGCCGCAACGAATACGCCGAGCTAATCGATGACGAGGACAAGCCGCTGCTGAACCGGGCACTGCGCGGCGCTTATCCCTCCGGTTCGACCATCAAGCCGGCCATCGGCGTCGTGGCACTGACCGATAAATTCCTCACCGCCGAGACCCGGGTGTCGTGTCAGGGCACGTTCTCCTTACCCGGCAGTGCCCATGTCTGGCGCGCCGACAAGAACGAGCCCAGGGGTGAGCTCAACCTGACCGAAGCGATCGCGCATTCCTCCGACGTCTTCTTCTACAAGCTCGCCTGGCATATGGGTATCGACAAGCTCGCTGAGGGCCTGGCGCCCTTCGGCTACGGTCAGCTCACGGGCATCGACATCGCCGGCGAACGCCCGGGCCTGCTGCCCTCACCCGCGTGGAAGCGCACTGCTTTCAAGCGTTCCGCGGATCAGGTCTGGTTCCCCGGCGAGACCGTCAATCTCGGCGTGGGTCAGGGTTATTTGCTGGTAACGCCGTTGCAGCTTGCGCACATCGCCGGGGTGCTGTCGGTACGTGGCCGCAGCTTCAGACCCCGGCTCGTCACGGGCATGCACGACGCCGACGGGCATCTGAAGATGCTGCCACCTGTGGAGGAAGCGCCCGTCACCGGTGTCGCCGCTGCAGATTGGGATACTGTTCTCAACGCCATGGTCGCGGTGACCCAATACGGTACCGGCAAACTCGCCTTTGCCAAAGCCGCGTACACCGCTGGCGGCAAGACCGGTACAGCTCAGGTGTACACCGTGGCCCAAAACGCCAAGTACAACGCGAAGACCGTCTCGGATAAGTTGCGCGATCATGCCTGGTTCATCGCCTATGCTCCGGCGGATGCGCCGCGCATCGCCCTGGCCGTGTTGGTGGAAAACGCCGGCTTCGGCGCCAGTAACGCCGCGCCGGTGGCACGCAAGGTCTTAGATACCTACCTCCTGGACCAGGACGGCAAGCTCAAACCCTTCGCGACACCGCCACGGGGCGAGACACCCAACACAAGTCCCAAACCGGCACCTGGCGCACCTGACACGAAGCGCCCGTCACAAACGCAATCTACTGTCAGAAGCGACGGGCCACGACCTACCCCTGCGTCATGATTTACGAAGAAATCAACTCCGAGTCGCGCGCCCGCCGTACCCTGACCGGCGCGGCCCGCATTCTGTCTGCGCTGAAGATCGACGGCCCGCTCGTGACCGGCCTCGCTCTCATCGCGGCCTATGGGCTCATCGTTCTCTATAGCGCCTCGGGCCAGAGCGTCCCGACGGTGATTCGCACCGTCGTGCGCATCTTCCTCGGCACGGTCGCGATGCTCGTCCTTGCCCGCGTGAATCCAAACTTTCTACGGCGAACGACGCCGTGGCTCTATGTCATCGGAGTATTCCTGCTGATCGTGGTAGCTGCGTTCGGCCATATCGGCCTCGGCGCGCAGCGTTGGCTGAGCATAGGTTTCGTCCGTTTCCAGCCCTCCGAGCTCATGAAGCTCGCGGTCCCGATGATGTGCGCGTGGTACCTCCATGAACGCGCGTTGCCGCCGAGTTTCCCCTCGCTACTGATACTGGCGGGACTCATTCTCCTGCCGGTTGGATTGGTCGCTGTCGAGCCGGACCTGGGCACGGCCGCACTGATCGGCGTGGGTGGGGCGCTGGTCATTGTCATGGCCGGACTGCAGGTGCGCATCATGGGGGCCCTGGTTGGGTTGAGCGCCGTGGGAGCCTGGTTCGGATGGCGGTTTATGCACGACTATCAGCGCAAGCGCGTGCTGACTTTCCTCGATCCGCAGACGGACCCGCTCGGCGCCGGCTATCACATCATTCAATCGCAGATTGCCATCGGCTCCGGCGGCCTCTTCGGCAAAGGCTGGATGAACGGCAGCCAGGCGCAGTTGGATTTTCTCCCGGAGCGCTCGACCGATTTCGTCTTCGCCGTGATCGGCGAAGAGTTCGGCCTCATCGGCCTCGCCGTGTTGCTGCTTCTTTATATGTTCGTGACGGCTCGCGCGATCTTCCTGGCGATGCAAACTCAGGACACCTTCGCGCGACTGCTGGCAGGCAGCATCGCCCTCACCTTTTTCGTCTACGTCTTCATCAATGCAGGGATGGTCACCGGCTTATTGCCCGTCGTAGGTGTCCCGCTTCCGCTGGTGAGCTATGGCGGAACCTCAGTGGTGACCCTGCTGGCGGGCTTCGGTATTCTGATGGCGCTGTATTCCCATCGGAAACTCGTCAGCTCCTAGCTCCCGCAAAGACTTGAACCGACGCCTCGCCTTATTACTCGCCATCGTTCTCGCGCCCCTTACTGCGCAGCCCGCGATTGCACTGCACCATCACCGCCGCACGGGTGGCTTTGACCTGAAGCGTCCGGAAATCGTCAGCTTCGTGAACGATGTAGTCGCCCGCGACTCCCTCAAGCGCAAAGCCGTGCTTGCGCTCCTCGCCAAAGCGGAGCCGCAACCGAAGATCATTGAGCTCATGACTCGCCCCGCCGAAAAGGTCACGCCCTGGTGGGAGTACCACGATCATTTTCTTACCGCGGAGCGAATCGATCTGGGTGTGCAATTCTGGGCCGATCACCGCCAGTCACTCGAGCGGGTTGCCGCGGAGCGCGGGGTACCAGCCGAGTACCTGATTGCCATCATTGGCGTGGAGACCCGCTACGGTCGCTCCACCGGTAGATTCCGGGTGCTGGACGCCCTTGCGACGCTTGCGTTCGACTACCCGCCGCGCAGCGAGTACTTTCGCAGCGAGCTGGAGCAGTTCCTCCTGCTGGCGGGCGAGGACAAACTGAACCCGCTCACCACAACCGGGTCCTATGCAGGAGCCATGGGAGCGCCGCAATTCATGCCGTCGACCTACCGCCGCTATGCCATCGACGCGGACACGGACAACAAGCGCGACCTTTGGAGCGACTGGGACGACATTATTGCGAGCGTTGCCAACTACTTGCAGGAGCACGGCTGGGAGAGCGGCGGACCGGTCATCGCCGAGGCCCACCTGGAGCCGGACCCGACGTTCCAGATCAACCCCGGCAAACTCGACCTCAACGAGACGGTCGACAGCCTCAATGCTCACGGCGTGAAAATCGACTTGTCCTTGCCTGGAGACACGCCGGCGGTGCTCATCGCGGCGGAACAGGAGGACGGACCCGCCTACCGCGTTGGATTCAAAAACTTCTACGTCATTACCCGCTACAACGGCAGCGCGCGCTACGCTATGTCGGTTCACGATCTCGCGCAAGCCATTGCGCAACGCGTCCACGAAGTGCAGCCGTGAGAGTTGCACGCGTCAGCGACATCTCCCGCGCGAGCCTGATTGCTGTTCTCGTGTGCGTGCTCGCGGCCTGCTCGACACTCGAGCGCCCGGTAGCGCAACGTCTACCCGCACCGATCGAACCAACTCCACCGCCGCCCTTCGACATCAATTCGATCCCCGACGCCGTCCCGCGCATCGAGCCTCGCAGCGCACATGGCAATCCCCCCTTCTACACCGCCATGGGAAAACGCTACTACGTGCTCGGCGCAGCCGACGGGTATGTGGAGCGGGGTGTTGCATCCTGGTACGGGCCGACATTCCACGGCGTGAGTACATCGAGTGGCGAGCGTTATGACATGTACGGCATGACGGCAGCCCATAAAACTCTGCCGCTACCGACGTATGTACGCGTTACGAACCTGCGCAATGGTCGCACGATCACGGTTCGGGTGAACGATCGCGGGCCGTTTGTCGGCACCCGTCTCATCGACCTTTCATACACCGCGGCGGCGAAGTTAGACATGCTCCGCGAAGGCACTACCTTCGTGGAAGTGCGCGCGCTCGAGCCGGGTGGCACGCCGGATAACCTTACTCGTACCTCGGAAACACCGCCGCCGACGTTATATGTACAGGCAGGCGCGTTCGCCGATCAGGGCAATGCCGAGCGTGCGATCACCCGCCTGCGCGCCGCCGGCCTCGCCACCGCTTTCATCGCGCCTCCGGCAAATGACAAGCCCCTGCTGTACAGAGTGCGCATAGGCCCCATCAACGACGTCGCCGCATTCGATCAACTGTCGGCCCGGCTCGCGACTCTCGGCTTCGCCGGCGCCCGACTCGCGTTGGACTGAGGCGAACGGGAGCGCCCATGAGCAACACCGGCGCGAATACAACTCACTCGACACTCCCGCGCAGACCGCTGTGGGTGCTGGCGTTTTTTTGCGCATTGCTGGCGATCCTGGCGATCGGGTTCGTGAGCTACACCGAAATGAGCGTTCTCGCGAATTCGAGCGCCCGAGTGCAGCGCTCGTACGATGTGTTGCAGACCCTTCACGATCTCAACACCTCGCTCACGGACACGGAAACCAACCAGCGTGGCTTTCTTCTAACCCAGGACACGACCTACCTCGATCAGTATGACGCGGCCATCGCACAGATCGGCCTCGCCCTGACCGAGTTGCGTCGTCTGAGCAACAGCGAGCCGTCCACCGGAGACGCCATCGGTCACCTGGCGCAACTTGCCGGCGATAAGCTCGACGAGATGCAACAAGCGATTCACCGCATACAGAAGGGTGAGCATCTCGGAGCACCGGCCGCATTCACCACCGGACCGGGGCGCCAGATCATGGAGGATTTCCGGCGGGAGGCCCTGGAGTTGGAGGCCGACCAGCGTGAGTTGCTCGAGTTGCATCGGCGGCGCGAGTACCGGGCGCGCCTCTCCAGCGAAGGCGTCCTCGTCGCCACGGTCCTCCTCAGCCTGTTGTTCGTCGGCGCCGCGGCGTTGATCAGCCGGCGCTTTGATGAGCGCTTCCGGAGTGAGCGCGCCGCGCGCTCGGAAGCCGAGCGGGCCACCCGACTCAAGGACGATTTCGTCGCGACCATGAGTCACGAGTTACGCACTCCCCTGAATGCCATCGTGGGCTGGGCCAGCATTTTGCGCCAGGATCGCAGCCCCAGGACCGTGGCGCAGGGCGTCGAGGTCATCGACCGCAATGCCAAACTCCAGGCGCGCATGGTGGAGGATCTGCTCGACATGAGCCGGATTCTGTCGGGCAAGCTGGCGATGGAACTGCAAAGGATGGATCTGTCGGCCGTGATCGACGCAGCCGTTGCGGGAGTGAAGCCCAGCGCCGACGCGAAGAATGTGCGCCTGCACACCGCAGTCGAGCAGACGCGTCCGGTTAACGGAGACCCGGGACGGCTGCAGCAGGTTCTGTGGAATCTTCTCACCAACGCCATCAAATTCACCCCTGCGAATGGCATGGTCACGATCTTCGCGCGCGAGGTTGATCGCAAAGGGACCCGCAGAATGGAGATCAGTGTCAGCGACAGCGGACAGGGCATCGACCCGAGCTTCCTGCCCTTCGTGTTCGAGCGCTTCCGACAGGCCGACGCTTCCACAACACGCCGCCACGGGGGTCTGGGACTCGGACTTTCCATCGTCAAAAGCCTCGTCGAAATGCACCAGGGGACGGTGGAGGCGCAAAGTCCCGGAGAGGGCCAGGGCTCGACGTTCATCGTTTACCTACCACTCGCGGAAGGCCACCAGACCTCTGAGGTGCCTCTCGACTGCGCATCCGCCGCATCGGAAAACGACGCCTCACCACTCGCCGGGTTATGCGTCCTCATTGTCGACGACGAAGCGGACGCTCGAACGCTCGCGCGAAGGGTGCTCGAGGAACGTGGGGCAGAGGTCGTAGCCGTGGGCTCGGCCGCTGAAGCGCTCGAGGCGATAGACGCAAACCACGGAGTCAGCGTCGTCGTCAGCGACATCGGCATGCCCGATCGCGACGGTTACGACTTTATCAAGGACATGCGCGCCATACCCGGCGCCGCGGGACGCGTTCCTGCGATCGCACTCACCGCGCTCGCACGCGACGAGGATCGCAAGCGCACCCTGCTCGCCGGATACCAGGTGCACATCAGCAAACCCGTCAACCCCGCCGAGTTGGTGACGGTGATCGCCATGCTTGCCGGCCGCGGAAAAATCGCGAGCGCCGTAGGAGCCTGACGGGCTCCAGCACTATTCATGAGAACCGGACACGGGCGCGATCGAGGCAATTTCGCTAGAATCGCCGCCTTCCAATCGCCAACCACACTCGCCAAGGAGACTGTCTCCGAAGCGAATTCGGGGGATTTCAACGGATGTTTCGCTCGTCCACCGCTCTGCTTGCTCTGTTGTCCCTCTTGGGACTCTCTACACTCGACCGGGCGCACGCCGCGGCGGCGCCAATCCCGAAGGCGCCCGACGTCAACGCACGCGCCTACATCCTCTCGGATTACCAGAGCGGACGCGTACTCGCACAAGACCATGCTGACGACCGCATGGAGCCGGCGAGCCTCACGAAGCTCATGACTTCCTATGTGGTCTTCACGGCTCTGAAAGAGAACCGGCTCAAGCTGGCGGACCTCGTCACCATCAGCGAGCACGCATGGCGCGCCGAAGGCTCACGCACCTTTGTACAGGTCGGCACCCAGATCCCGGTCGACATCCTGATCAAAGGCATGATCATTCAGTCGGGGAATGACGCGACGATCGCGCTGGCCGAGCGTGTCGGCGGGACCGAGCCCGCGTTCGCACAAATGATGAACGAGTACGCCAAACGTCTCGGCATGAAGGGCAGCAACTTCGAGAACAGTGATGGCCTCCCCTCGCCGAATCACTACACGTCGGCACGGGACATGACGACTTTGGCCAAGGCGCTCATCCGCGACTTTCCCGAGTACTACCCACTGTTCAGCATGCACGAGTTCCTCTGGAACAACATCAAGCAGCAGAACCGTAACGGACTGCTCACGCGCGATCCCACTGTGGACGGCTTGAAGACCGGCCACACTGACAGCGCCGGTTTCTGCCTCGTCACTTCGGCGAAACGTGATGGCATGCGCCTCGTCTCGGTCGTCATGGGTTCGCCGAGTATCAAAGCCCGCGAGGACGCGAGCTCGGCTCTGTTGAACTACGGCTACACTTTCTACGAAACCACACTGCTCAAGAAGGCTCACGACACCGTGTTGAAGCCGCGTGTTTTCAAGGCTGATGCGGACTACGTGGCCGTCGGCGTTCCAAACGACATCATCGTCACTATCGGTCGCGGACAGTCGACGAGCCTGACGACAACCGCAAAAATCACCAAGGAGCCGTTGATTGCTCCGTTGGCCGCGGGCCAGCCCGTTGGTGAGCTCACCGTGACGGATTCCGGTGGAGAAGTCGTCGCGCGCGCGCCTCTGATACCCCTGGCCGCGGTTCCGGCCGGTGGATTGTGGACACGCGCCACCGATAGCATGAGACTCTGGTTTCATTAGCTTATTGAGGGGCTGCGTGGCCGATCCCTTTCCAATTTGTTATCTGAACGGTGCGGAGTTGCCTCTCGAAGAGGCACGCATATCGCCGTTGGACCGCGGATTCCTGTACTCGGATGGGGCCTATGAGCTCATGCCCGTGTACGCGGGTCGGCCCTTCCGTTTTCAGGCGCATCGCGACAGGATGACGCGGAGTCTGGGCGAGCTGCAGATGCGCGACCCACACACACACGAGGAGTGGCGCGAGATCCTCGGGAAGTTGTTAGCCCACAATGGCCTCGTCGACCAGTATGTTTACTGGCAAGTGACACGTGGCGCCGAGCGAGGCAGAAATCACGCGCCTCTGCCGGATATCCCTCGCACCGTGTTTGCTTTCTGCGCGCCGCTTCCGATCGCGTCTCCGGCCGTCCTCGCGAGCGGTGTCAAATGCGTAACGACCGACGACACCCGTTGGGCTCGATGCGACATCAAGTCGGTTTCACTACTGGCCAACGTACTGTTGCGCCAACTCTCGATCGACGCCGGCGCCGCTGAGACGATCCTCCTCCGTGATGGCAGTATGATGGAAGCCTCCTCCTCGGCCGTGCACGTCGTCATCGGCGGAGAGATCCGGACCCCGCCGCGGTCACACAGAATTCTTCCAGGCACGACCCGAGGCGTCATGGAGGAAATGGCCTCCAGGGCCGGCATACCGATTCGCTCCACGTCCGTGAGCGAGGCTGAATTACGTGCCGCGGACGAGATCTGGATATCATCGTCCACCCGGGAGGTGCAGCCGGTGACTACTCTCGATGAGCAGCCTGTAGGCTCAGGGAAACCAGGCCCGGTATGGCGTCGCCTACACGACGAACTGCAAAGCTACAAACGCGAGCTGTCAGGTACCCCGTGGTAGACGAAACTGAAACCGCCTCCCTCCTGCAATTCCCGACCGACTATCCCATCAAAGTCGTCGGCCGCCCCTCGGACGAATTCCGTGCCCGCGTCCATGCGGTCATGCTCCGCCACGCCCCCACCCTGGACCCCGACCAGGTCACCGAGCGGCTCAGCGAAAACGGCAATTTCCTCTCCATCTCCTACATGATCCGCGCCGAGAGCCGCGAACAAGTCATCGCCCTCGCCACCGACCTGAAGGCCGCCGAAGGCGTTCTGATGATCATCTGATGGGGTGCCCCTGGGAGCCTGTCTGACTTAGGCTCCGTGGGCGCCAGCGTCCGCTCTTATAACCTTATAACCCGTTTGTCACTGACGCTAAGGCCCAGTGGCCGGTAGGATTGTCGGTTTTGCGGTCGCACTCTTTGCGGAAAATATGTCCATCACCCTCGATCAGGTGACCAAGCGCTACCAGGGCGTTCCGGTCGTCAACGATGTCTCACTGGACATCGGCGACGGCGAATTCTTCGTTCTCCTGGGGCCCAGCGGCAGCGGCAAGAGCACCCTGTTGCGCGCCGTGGCCGGCCTGTCCGGTGTGGACCACGGCCGGATTGCCCTACACGGTCGCGACGTCACCCATGTCGCCGCCCGCGGCCGCGGTGTCGGTCTGGTGTTCCAAAACTACGCGCTCTTCCGTCACATGACGGTCGCCGAAAACATCGAATTCGCACTGCGCGTCCGGCGTGTAAAAGCCAGTGAGCGGCGGCAACGACGGCAGGAACTGCTCCGTCTCGTCGCCCTCGAAGGCATGGACGAGCGGCTCCCAGCGCAACTCTCCGGCGGCCAGCAGCAGCGGGTCGCGGTAGCGCGTGCACTCGCGCATAAGCCCGAGGTTCTCTTGTTGGACGAACCTTTCGGAGCACTGGACGCCAAAATCCGCGAAGAGCTGCGCCGGACCATCCGTCAGGTACAACGCGAGCTCGGCATTACGACCGTGCTCGTCACGCATGACCAGGAAGAGGCCTTCGCACTAGCGGACCGCATCGGCGTCATGAATCACGGCCGCCTGCTCGAGATGGGTCGGCCGAACGAGCTCTACACGCGCCCGGCGACACGCTTCGTGGCCACCTTCCTCGGCGCCGCGAATCTGATCCTCGCGCGACAGACAAAAGAAGGCATCCGATTTGGCGAGCGCCCTGTGAGCGCGCGTGCGGCGGCCCCCATTCACGGAGCGCGTGAACACGAAGTCGTCGCTGTAGTGAGGCCGGAGGAAATCGAGGTTGCTCCGACAAGGGAGACACTAACGTCCGGCTATCTAGCCCGCGGGGCGGTGGATGAGATCCTCTTCACCGGCGCACTCGAACGCATGCGGATTCGCCTTGAAGGCGGACCCGAGGCGCTGGCGCTTGCTTACTCCAACGGCGACGGCAACCCGTATCTCGAAGTAACGCGCACACAACATGAGCAACGCGCGTTTCAGGTGATCCACGGCCAGACCGTTGCGATCGGTGTCCGTCGCGTGCACGTTTTGCCAACACCCCTGTCGAGTTTCACAGTCTGCGCGCCGAACGAAGCGCTAACCGTCGCACTCACGCAGCAGCCGCTGCTCGTGGAACTCGCTTCGCGCATGAAGACGCGAATCTCCGCCCGGGTCGAGCCAATGTTGGGAATCCCTAACGCCGAGGGTGGCGAGGGCGCGTTATTTCCCGGCACCACCGTCATAGCCTCGCAACCTGACGTTGCACACCAGGCCGAGTGGCTGTTGAAACGCGGAGCCGACGAAGTTCTCGTCCTGCCGATGAATGCCTCACCCCCGCAGCGAGTCCTCATTCACTGGGCTGACGAGGCTGTAAGGAGTGCGACGCTTGCAGTGTCGGCTAGCGTGCTCCGACACGTTTCGGCCGAAGCCGTCTACGTAGGCATCATGCCGAACATGACGCCGACGGCAAACCGCCCTCACGGAATGCGCGCTCTGTTAGATGCGCGTTCGGAGGCACAAGCCGTACACGGCTTAGAGATGCGCACTGAGTTGCGTTTCGGCGAAGTGTCGCATGAGCTCGCGCGCCAGTTGGGGGAAACCCCCGGACAGATGCTGATTCTCGGCGTGTGCGAAGTCGGACGCTTAGTCGAGCGCTTCGGCTCGCTGCTGGAGTCCGCGCGCTGGCCCGTGTTGATCGTCCGCCGCGAGCAAGAAAGCATTTAATGGCCCTTCGACAGCCAAACGTTCTCCCTGGCTTCGGCCTGACATTTGGCTTTACGACGTTCTTCCTGAGCGCTCTCGTGTTGTTGCCCCTCGCCGCGCTCATACTCATGACCGCCTCCATGAAGTGGGGCGACTTCCTCCACGTCGTGTTCAGCGCTCGTGCCATCGGCTCGTACCGCCTCTCATTTGGCGCAAGCTTCCTCGCCGCCACAATCAACCTGGTGTTCGGCTTCATCATCGCCTGGACGCTGGTCCGCTACGAATTCCCAGGCCGCAAGCTCATTGACGCGCTCATCGACATGCCCTTTGCGCTGCCAACGGCGGTGTCAGGCATCGCACTGACAACGGTTTTCGCGCAGAACGGCTGGATAGGACAGTACCTGGAGCCGCTGGGCATCAAGGTGGCGTACACCTGGATCGGTGTCACGGTCGCACTGACCCTGATAGGCATGCCATTCGTCGTGCGATCCGTGCAACCGGCGCTGCTCGAAGTGCAACGTGACCTCGAAGACGCGGCAGAGACACTCGGCGCCGGGCGTTTCTACGTCTTCCGCCGCATCATCCTCCCCACCGTGTTGCCCGCACTCCTGACGGGCTTCACCCTGGCGTTCGCGCGTGGGGTAGGCGAGTACGGCTCGGTCATCTTCATCGCCGGCAACCTGCCGATGAAGACGGAGATCACGCCCCTGCTGATCGTGATTCACCTCGAGGAATTCGATTACAAGGGAGCCGCGGCACTCGGCTTCGTCATGCTAGTGATCTCGTTCGTCATGTTGCTCACCATCAACCTGCTGCAGGCCTGGGGCCGGCGGCGTCACATCCAGTCGGCACGCTAATGGCAGCCGTCCCACAACTATCAGCTTTCGAAGACATCGAGACCCGCCCGGGCGGTAAGTCGATCCGGGGCACCCTGGTACGTTGGTCCTTCATTGGCCTGTCGCTACTATTCCTGGCTGCGCTGCTGCTCGCGCCCCTCGCGACAGTGATGGCGATGGCGCTCGAGAAGGGCATACACGCCTATCTCGCGAGCTTCGCGGATCCGGATACGGCCGCCGCCTTGAAACTCACGCTGATCACCGCGCTGGTCGTGGTACCCCTGAACACCGTGTTCGGCCTGGCTGCGTCCTGGGCCATCGCCAAGTTCGAATTCCGCGGCAAGAGCTTCCTGATCACCCTCATCGATCTGCCGCTGGCCATCTCTCCCGTGATCTCGGGTCTGATCTTCGTACTGCTCTTCGGATTGCGCGGTTGGTTCGGACCCTGGTTTCAGGACCACGACATCAGCGTCATCTTCGCGCTCCCCGGAATCATTCTCGCGACCATGTTCGTGACCTTTCCCTACGTGGCACGCGAGCTGATCCCTCTCATGCAACAGTTGGGCAACGACGAAGAGGAGGCCGCGATCACCCTCGGCGCCGGCGGCTGGCTCACGTTTTTCAGCGTGACCCTTCCCAAGGTCCGCTGGGGTCTCGTGTATGGCGTGATTCTCTGTAACGCCCGCGCGATGGGCGAATTCGGCGCGGTCTCGGTCGTGTCGGGACACATCCGCGGGGTCACGAACACGATGCCCCTGCATATTGAAATTCTCTACAACGAATACAACTTCGTCGGCGCGTTCGCCGTGGCCTCCCTCCTCACCTTACTTGCCGTAGTGACCCTCGTCATCAAGACTCTGGTGGAACGGACAGGGTATCGGCGGCGGTAACCAGAATGCTCGAGCGCCTAAAAAAGCTGTGGAGCACGTTGTGGCCCGATCCGGGCAAGACGAGCCTCGGCTGGTGGCTCGTGGCAATCCATGTCGCGATCGTACTTCTCGTGGGTGGCGGCATTTCCTACTCCGCGATCGGGATGCTGCGTGACCTCGCGGACGATCAAGGAAAGGCCCGCGTACAACTGGCCGGCGCCATGGCGCGCGAGGATCTACGTCGGATGGTTGAGGATGCAGGTACGGCCGCTCGGGTGCTGGCGGAACAGCCGACTCTGCAGCGTCTGTTGTCGCAGGGGCGCACTGATGCGATTCCGCCGATTCTCCGCCGTGCCTGCGAAACAGCCGGCATGGACGGTTGCTCCGTCTTCACGGGTACACAACTAACCACGCAGAGCGGCCCTCCGTTGGACTGGCAGGGCATCGTGACCGACAGCACGGAACAGGGAGCCACGTTCATGGCGCTCCCCTCGAACATCCGTACACCAGTGCTCGGTGCCTATGCGTCCCTCGGTGACACCGAGGGCTCTCGCGTCTTCGTCGTCCGTCTGTTGAATGACAAGCTCGCGCGTTCCTTGACGCAGCAGGTCGGGGTCGAAGTAAAGCTCATTGACTATCGCTCATTCACTAACGACCCGGTCAACGCGTTTACGCCCCTTTATTCCGCCGCCCTCGCTGACGGCCGCTCTGCCGTTCAGCGAATCAACTCGCAAGGCGTCTACGCCTCCTGTGTGCCGATCTTCGCCTCGACCGGCGAAGCGATTGCTCTCATCGAAGTACTCCTGCCGACGGCGGCCATCGACACGTCATCGAGTCACCTCACCCACAAGCTACTCGTTACCGCTCTGATTCTCGCGGTGTTGGCGGTATTCGCCGGCGTGATTCTCAGCGAGTTGATCGCGGGGCCCGTGAAAGCGCTCACTGAAGCCGCCGTACGCCTTGGGCAAGGGGATTTCTCGGCGTCCATCCCGCCGGGTGGCGCCGCCGAAGTCGGCGCTCTCGCCCGAACGATGGAAGATATGCGCCGTAACCTCGTCGATCTGACAGGTACTTTGCGCCGGCGGGAAGCCGAAGCGCAGGCCGTGCTCGGCGGCATCGTCGAGGGCGTGTACGCCGTCGACAAGGATCGGTTCATCCGATACCTCAACCCGCAGGCCGCCCGGTTGTTGGGAGTAACTCCGGAGCAGGCGGTTGGGCGCTTCTGCGGCGACGTCCTCAAACCACGTAACGAAGACGGACGCCGGCCCTGCGATTATCAATGCCCTATCCTGCAGGCTCGTGCCAACAACAGCGCCAAAGCGGTCGAGCATCTCCAGGCGGCGTCGACCGACGCGCGTACGACGGTCATCACGAGTTCCGGTATCGTCGACGGCCTGCAAGTGCAGGTCATTCGCGATGAGACGGAGCTCGAAGCCGTCCGCCGCGCACGCGATACCGTGCTAGCAAACATCTCGCACGAGTTCCGAACACCGCTGGCGGCGCAGCTCGCCTCCATCGAACTCCTGCTGGAAGGCATGGAAACGTTGCAACCGGCGCAGCAGAAGGAACTCGTCCTGTCGCTCGAGCGCGGCGCGTTACGGTTGACGCGCCTCATCGACAATCTCCTCGAGAGCGTGCGCATCGAATCAGGACAGCTCAACATCCGTCACCAGAGTGTCGACCTCGCGGAGGTCATAGACGACGCTCAGGCTTTAATCGGCTCACTGCTCACGCTGCGTCGACAGACGCTGGAAGTGACGCTTCCGGAGAATCTGCCTTATATCGAGGGCGACCTGCCGCGCCTGACGCAGGTATTCGTGAACCTCCTGGCAAACGCCAACAAATTTGCTCCAGAAGACAGTATGGTGCGTATCGGCGCCGAGGCTGGCGACGGACACGTAATAGCGTGGGTCGAGGACGAGGGTCCTGGACCTGAGGCTGGCGAAAGTGAAGCGATATTCGCGCGCTTTCAACGCGGGTCGGGAGAAGAGCCCGAACCCGGAGGCCTCGGTCTTGGTCTATGGATCGTGAAGTCGATCATCGATCGTCACACGGGCACGATCTCCATGGTGCGCACTGAGCAGGGGCGCACGAGATTCATCATTACACTGCCAACAGAGGTGACAGCATGAAGATGCTGATCGCCGATGACGATCGCGATCTGCGCGAGCTCATCGGATTTACGCTCACGCAGGCGGGTTATCTCGTCCTCAAGTCCGGCGACGGCCCGAGCGCGCTGCAGACGTTCGAGAACGAGTCGCCCGATCTGGTGGTACTCGATATCAACATGCCCGGCATGAGCGGCTTCCAGGTGTGCGAGGCGATCCGCAAGCGCTCACGCGTGCCGGTCATCATGCTGACCGTCCGCGGCGAAGAGGAGGACCTCGTCCGTGCGCTCGAGCTGGGAGCCGACGATTTTCTGACCAAGCCGTTCAGTCCGCGAACGCTGCTGGCCCGGATCAAGGCGCTCCTACGGCGCGCAGGGATGGAGAACGCAGCGCCCCTTGCGGCGGGCCGCATCACCCTCGACATCGAGGAGCACACCGTGCAAATCGCGCAGGCGGAGCCCGTGCGGCTCACGAAGCTTGAGCTTCGCCTGCTGCAGATGCTATTGGCGAACGCGGGGCACACCGTGAGCTCCGATCGGCTGCTCATCCAGGTCTGGGGTCACCGGAATTCCGGCGACCGCCAACTCCTCAAGCAGCTCGTGCACCGGCTGAGGCAGAAAATCGAGGTAGACCCCGCCACGCCCCAGCTTCTGCAAACGGCTTCGGGAGCGGGGTACAAGCTGGTGGTGGATTAGGGCCCCGTCCTACAGCCCCGGTAACAAAATTACCCACGAGATGTCACCGTAGCGCTACTGGCTTGATATCAATCTTCCGCTAGTCTGCCCTCACAGCAGCCACGGAAGATCGACCGTGACCCGTCTACCTCGAACCATTGTCATTGTGGGTGCCGGATTCAGCGGCGCCGCAGTCGCCATCAATCTCCTGCGGCTCTCCTACTGGAGGCCGTCTCGTATCGTGCTCGTGGAACGCGCCCCGCGCATGGCTCGCGGCGCCGCCTACGCTGAGCGGTCGCATCCCTACCTGTTGAATGTTCCCGCGGGGCGCATGTCCATGAATTCCAGCGATCCGTTGGAATTTCTGAAGTTCGCGCAGCGTCAGTTGCCCGACGCGACGGAGGACGATTTCCTGCCGCGCGCCCTGTACGGCGAATATCTCGAGTCTGTGCTTCTGGAGGCAGAGACTGCGTCACCCGCTCACGTGCAGCTCCATAAGGTACGTGGCGAGGTCTGCGGAATCGAGCGTACAGGCGGCACATCGCCATTTCGCATCGAACTCGACGACGGGACTTCCTTTGTCGCTGACGATGTAGTGCTCGCGCTCGGCAATCCGCCTCCGGCCGACCTTCCAGGGACGCAGTCGTTACACGGATCTCCACCGTTGCATGGCTCTCCGCGTTACGTATCGGACCCCTGGAACTCGCCGCTCGCGTTGAAGGCAGGGGAGACGGCGCTCGTCATCGGCACAGGCCTCACCATGGCGGACACCGTCATCGCGGGAAGTGAAGCGGCGAACGACGGGGTGACCTTTCACGCTATCTCACGTCACGGGATGATCCCGCCTTCACAAACGGCATTCCGTCACGCTGCCGGCTGCGACGGCGACGACGCTACGCTGTTGCGCGCGGCTTCATTCTCAGCACGACGTCTACTTCACACGGTGCGCGAACTAACCGACGACGTGCAGCGCCGGGGTGGCGATTGGCGCGAAGCTATTACGCGCGTCCGGAACCTGGCACCCTCGTTGTGGCAGCGGCTACCGACTCGCGAGCGGAAACGATTCCTACGCCACGCCCGTCCTTACTGGGACGTGCATCGACACCGGCTTCCCCAGCAGACGCTGGCAAAGCTCGATCAGTTGCAACGGGACGAGAAGCTCCATGTTCACGCCGGCCGCCTTCTGAATTTCGAGCTCGCCGGGGAGAAGATTCGCGTGAGCTGGCGCGCCCGCGGCAGCGATGAGATCCAGACGATGCTCGTCGACCGCGTAATCAACTGCACCGGCGCCGACTACAACCCCACGCGTTCGCGCGATCCACTCATGCGCTCCCTGTTGGGTCAGGGCCTGGCGGCACCCGATACACTCGGATTGGGACTGCGAACCGGCACCCACGGCGCCGTCATCGACTCACGCAACCGCGTCGCGAGCAACCTGTATTACATCGGCCCCATGTTGCGGGCCGACCATTGGGAATGCACCGCGGCCCAGGAGTTGCGCGGCCACGCCGAACGCCTCGCCCACCACCTCGTAACACCCGCCGTAAAGCCGATGTTCGCGGTGCGCCGCGCCTGACCCCAGCGCGACGTACTGGTGCACGCCGGCAAAAACCACGCTTTTTGCCCCGGGGCGCGTAGCCGGCCGCCAAATCGAAGTACGGCGCCCGTCCGCCGAAAGCGCCGCAGGCGACTTTCGGCCAATAAATCAGGGGGCATAAATCTGGTCGAACACGCCGCCCTCACCGAAGTGCTCCGGCTGCGCCTTCGCCCACCCTCCGAAGTCCGCGATAGTCGCAAGATTCAACTTCGGAAACCGATCGGCGTACTTCGCGGCGACTTCAGGATCTCGCGGTCGGTAGTAATTGCGAGCGATGATCTCCTGCCCTTCTTTGCTGTACAGGTACTGCAGGTACGCCGTAGCCACTTCCCGCGTCCCCTTCCGCAGCACGACCTTGTCCACCACCGCGACCGGCGGCTCCGCGAGCACACTCACCGTGGGAACTACGATCTCCAGCTTGTCACTGCCTAACTGTTTGATCGCCAGAAACGCTTCGTTCTCCCAGGCAATCAACACGTCCCCGAGCCCACGCTGCACAAATGTCGTCGTCGCACCGCGCGCGCCCGCATCGAGCACCGGGACATTCTTGTACAACTTGCGCACGAAATCCTTGGCCGTTGCGGCATTGCCGCCCGGTTGTTTCAGCGCCCAAGCCCACGCGGCCAGATAATTCCAACGCGCGCCGCCCGAGGTCTTCGGATTGGGCGTGATGACGGATATACCCGGCTTGACGAGATCGCTCCAATCGCGAATTCCCTTGGGATTTCCCTTACGCACCAGGAAGACGATGGTCGACGTGTAGGGCGAGCTGTTATCCGGAAAGCGGCTCTGCCAGTTGATCGGCAGCAGCTTGCCCTGTCCCGCGATTGCGTCAATGTCAGCCGCAAGCGCCAGCGTCACAACATCGGCCTGCAAGCCATCGATGACCGCACGCGCCTGCCCGCCCGATCCCCCGTGAGACTGGTTGACGACGACATCCTGACCCGTCTTCGCCTTCCAGTATTTGACGAACGAGGCGTTATAGTCGACGTAGAACTCGCGTGTCGGATCGTACGAAACATTGCGGAGCGTCACCTCGGCAGCCGACGCAACGGACGCGCCAAACACCACTGCCCCAACGATCGCCGCCGCAGCAAAAGCCGCCATCCGCGGCAACACCAACGCCGCCCGCGGCAGCCACTTCGTAGATTTCATCGAGTCCCACTCCGGTAAAACGGGCCTGATTGTAGCCGGCCACCGGTAACAGAGGGGTTATGGCCTTATGCCCGAAAGATAGTGGCGCCATGCCCGCGCGCCTTCCACCAGCGGGGGGCTCTGTCAGGAAAAGCCCAACGCCCGCATCAGGTGGGGCTCGAGCGCGTCAACCGCGACATCGACCGACGCCGGCCCAGCAAGGTCCGCGAACCGCGTCATTAGCAGACCCTCGTAACCACACGGGTTGATCCGCCCGAAGGGCTCCAGATCGAGGCTCACATTCACCGCGAGCCCGTGATAGCTCGCGCCCCGGCGAACACGGATACCGACGCTCGCCAGCTTCCTGCCCTCAACGTAGACGCCGGGCGCGCTACGCCGAGCTTCTGCCGTCACTCCATACTCCGCCGCCAGATCGATGACACTCCGCTCGAGCGCGGTCACCAGATCACGAATTCCCAACCCCGAGCGACGCAGATCGATGAGAGGATAAACCACGAGCTGCCCCGGCCCGTGATACGTCACCTGCCCGCCGCGATCGATCTGCACCACCGGAATATCACCCGGCGCCAACACATGAGCAGCGCTGGCGTTCATGCCGAGCGTGAACACAGGCGGATGTTCGAGAAACCAGATCTCATCCGCCGTCGCCGGCCCGCGCTCATCTGTGAAGCGCTGCATCGCCCGCCAAGTCGGCTCGTACTCAACAAGCCCCAGCCGCCGGATGACAGGCCGCGGGACATCACGTGGAATTTTATTCACACCCTGGCGGGGAACCTTACTCGACCGCGCGGCATCCGCGCTTCCTGTAGCGCTCTCGGCGCCGACACCCGGCTCGGCCACATTGATGCCGCTGTCGCTCACCTCGTCACTTCGCCAGGCTGCGGTTATCCAACCCCGCATTGTTCCTGTTGAGCGCCTGCTCCGCCCGATAACTCGAACGCACCAACGGCCCGGACACACACTCCAGGAACCCCTTCGCCAACGCGCTCGCGCGAAAGCTATCGAATTCCTCTGGCGTGACGAACCGCTCGATCGGCAGGTGGTTGTGCGTCGGCCGCAGATACTGCCCCAGCGTAACGATATCCACCCCGACCGCGCGCAGATCATCGAGCGTCTCATCGACCTCTTGCTCGGTCTCGCCCAGCCCCAACATCAAACTGCTCTTCGTCAGAACGCTCGGCTTATGACGCTTGGCATGCTCGAGCACGCGCAATGTCTGCTCATAGCCGGCCCGCGGATCACGTACCGGATGCGTTAGCCTGCGGACCGTCTCTATATTCTGAGCGAACACCTCGAGCCCCGAGTCGACGACAACCTCCACATCTTTCAGCACACCCTGAAAGTCAGGCGTCAGCGCCTCCACAGCCGTGTGCGGGTTACGCTCCTTGATGGCACGAATACACGCCGCGTAGTGCGCCGCGCCGCCATCTGCCAAATCGTCCCGATTCACGGAAGTCAGCACAATGTACTTGAGCTTCATCAACTCAACAGTGTGCGCCGCGTTCGCCGGCTCATCAGAGTCCAGCCAACCGCGCGGATTGCCCGTATCGACCGAGCAAAAGCGGCAGGCCCGTGTGCACACGGCGCCCATGAGCATGATGGTGGCGGTGCCGGCATTCCAGCACTCACCGATGTTCGGGCACTTCGCCTCCTCGCACACCGTCGCGAGCCGATGCTCCTTAACGATGGCTTTGACGCCCTGGAAGCCCGCGCCCGAAGGCGCCTTGGCCCTGAGCCAGGGCGGCTTGCCGGAAAGAGCAGTCCTGACGGTCGCGCCACCCTGCGCCTTGATGCCGTCACGAATAGCGGTAAACCCTTGCGGCGTAACGTATTTCTCGCCACTCCGCGCCCGCGCCACTTCCTCGACGACGGGGATATCTTTCAGATTGGCCATGGCCTCTATTGTACGTCCAAACGCCCCGGGGACCGAATCGCGCCCTCCAACCCCCAGCAACCCAGCGCCCTCCAGGGAGTCCTCCCAGCGGCGCGCCGTTGCACCCCCACGCCCCCAGTGCCCAACCGCGCGCTCCTGGCGGCGAACCGCAGACCCAAGGGGCCGAATCAGGCTCCCGCCGTCCTCCCCCTCTCAGTGGAACCAACCAAACGCCTTCGCTATCAGTCCCGCCAAACTCAACGCGACAAAAATGAGCGACCCGAAAAGAACACGAAAATCACGCTCCTGGTGCCCGCGTAAGTCAGCGACATCCTGTCTCAAGTCCGAAACGTTTCCCTTGATGTAAGACACGTCCGCCGTGAGCACAGCGACATCGACTTTAATGCCGGCGACGTCCGACTCAACCTTTGCCAGCCTGTCTTCAGCTTTACGAAATCCCTCGTCCATCACATCACTCCCCCAACCCACCAAGGGAATCACCCTACCTCAAACGCAACGCACGCAACAACACCCACCCAAGGGAGAAATCCAGCAAATCGCCGGTAAAAATCGAGAAACTCAAAGTAATTATTCCGCAGCTCGCGCGCGAACTTCGGCGTCGAGCGAAGCGAGGCGCTCAGGCGTTCCAACATCACACCACTCGCCGCGGTGTAACTCACCGCGAAGAAGTCGCGCGGCGATCGCCCTCTTCAGCAACGGCAGCATCGGAAACTTGCCAGGCGAACATCCAACGAAGAACTCCGGCCGATACACACCAACACCGGAGTAAGTGAACCGATCAACCTCACGGTCAACCACCACGTCGCCCTCGACGCCAAAATCACCTCGAGGGTTATGCGTCGGGTTCGCCACGAGAACAATGCGTCCGTTCGCGGCGTCCTCGAGCGCCAAATGCCCGTAGTCGATATCACTCCACGTATCGCCATTGACGACCAGGAATGGGTCCGGCCCCAACAGTGGCAATGCCTTGAAAATGCCGCCACCCGTTTCGAGCGGCGCCGGACCCTCATCGCTATATGCGATGGAAAGGCCGTACTCGCTCCCATCCCCCAGCGCCGCGCGAATTTTCTCGCCGAGCCAGGACAGATTGACGACAACCTCACTGATCCCCGCCGCGGCGAGACGCGAAAGGTGATACCCAATCAACGGCTTGCCCGCCACTGGCACCAGCGGCTTGGGCAACGTGTCGGTAATAGGCCGCATCCGCTCCCCACGCCCCGCAGCAAGCACCATCGCCCTCATTCCGCCCCCGCGCGCGCCGCGGCAGCAACCCGCTCATTAGCCCGCGGCAACTCCCCCACCACCCGCTCCTCCAAAAACCCCCCAAACTCCCCCAACTCCGGATACCGCGTACACGTATCCCGCACATACTCCAACGTCAGAGGCAGGTCCCGCAGATACCCAGCCTTACCATCCCGGTACCAGAGCCGCGCAAAAACCCCCAGCACCTTCACGTGCCGCTGCACCCCAATCAAATCGAACCAACGCAGAAACTCCGTATCGTCCGCACCGCTCAACCACGCACCCGCGTCGCCCTTCGAGCGCAGCAGCGCCCGATAGCCGCTCACCCAACGCACCACGCGCTCACGGGGCCACGAGATATAACAGTCCTTCAGCAAGGACACGAGATCGTACCCAACAGGACCACGCAGAGCGTCCTGGAAATCAATGATGCCGGGGTTGCGATCGGCAACCACCATGAGATTGCGCGAGTGAAAATCGCGGTGGACAAACACCGTCGGCTGCGCAAGTGCCTCCACGACCAGGAACTCAAAAGTCCGCGCGATCATCCGCGACTCGACATCGGAGAGTCCGACCGAAAGATGCCGCCCGAGAAACCACTCCGGCATGAGCGCGACCTCGCGTGCAAGCGGCTCACGGTCGTAAGGAGGGAGCTCCGCTGCCGCGCTTCGCCCGCGCACCTGAACGTCTGCGAGCACGCGCAGGGCATCCCCATACAGGCGCTCCGGATCCTCCCCCGCATTGAATCGCGAGAGATAATGCGTTCCGCCGAGGTCCTCCAGCAGGAGCAGGCCACGATCCGTATCGGCCTGGTGCACATGGGGCACATGCGCCCCAAGGGTCTCGAGCAGCCGCGTCACCTTCAAATAGGGCCGAACGTCTTCCTTACCCGGCGGCGCGTCCATCACGATGTAAGTCGCACCGTTATTAAACGCACGGAAGTAGCGCCGGAAGCTCGCGTCAGCGGAAGCCGGCTCGATGCGTTCAGGCTTCATTCCCAAATCGCGAGACAACCATTCGTGTATAAGCGCGAGTCGCGAGTCGATCTCAGGCATGCAACGTCGAGTTTTTCGCGCCCTCGGCATGAGGGCGCGCCATTATAATGCCGCCCCTCATGCTGCGTCCGAACCCCATCTGGCTCGCCATAATCTCATTTGGCGCCCTCATCCCCTTGGCAAGAGCCGCCGATCAGAGCTGCTCGTCACCGACAGTGCCCGCCCTCCTTCCGCAAGTGCCGCCGGCGTCGACGCCAAAGCTGAAGGGCGAAAAGGATGTCGCTACGGGCGGCGCGATCGATATAGACGCGGACCACACCGTTGCCGACGCCGACGGCAAAAAGGCCACGTTTACTGGAAATGTCGTGATCCGCCAGGGCGACCGGCAGTTCAAAGCGGACCGGGTTGATGTGGATTCCCACAAGAACATCAAAGGGCAGGGAGGCGTCGACTACACCGACCCGATCGTGCACATCCTCGGCGCGGGCGGTGACTACTCCCCGACGGGCGGAGCGGACTTCAAGGACGCGCAGTTCCAGCTTCTGCAGCGCCCGGCACGGGGCTCCGCGCAAACGATGAACCTGACGCCCGAGGGCATCCTCAACCTCAAGGAAGTGACCTTCACGACCTGTCCGGCAAACGACAAGTCATGGATCCTCAGCGCGCAGGACATCAAGCTCGACACCCGCGCCAAAGTGGGCGAGGCCCACGACGCCAAAATCGAGTTCAAGGGCGTCCCGATCCTCTATCTGCCGTGGGTCTCCTTTCCGCTCGGCGACGAGCGTAAGAGCGGCTTCCTGTACCCGCTGATCGGCAATAACTCGCGCAGCGGCGTTGAGATCGCCACGCCGTTCTACTGGAACATCGCGCCGAACATGGACTTCACGGCCGAGCCGATCGAGTACAGCCGTCGCAACATCGACCTGGGTGGCGACTTCCGTTACCTCGAGCCGAGCTCGCACGGCGAACTGCTTTGGCACTATCTGCCTGACGACTCCGTTTTTGGCGGCAGCCGCAGCGACGTCAGGCTCCGCAACACGGCGGAGCTGGCCGACAATCTACGCTTCACGGTCGACGCTGAAAACGTCAGCGATTCGCAGTATTTCCAGGACTTCTCACAAGGCCCGGAAGGCACTAGCACCGCCTTCGTCGAACGGCGCGCGGCGCTCTCCTTTCGCAACGATCACTGGCGCATCGACGGTGCCGCGCAACAGTACCAGACGATCGACAACACGCTCGTGGAAGCTAACCGCCCCTACGCGCAAGTACCAACTCTGACGGCGAACGCCGACTACGGTTGGGGACCGGGGAGCCTCCTGCACTACGGCCTCGACTCCGAGGTCACGAATTTCGATCGCGATGTCAGTCACATCGCCAACTGCACGGTGCCTGTGGGAATCGTCTCACCATGCGTCACCGGATGGCGCATGGATTTCATGCCCACCGCGTCACTGAACCTCGGCGGTGCCGGCTATTTCGTGCGACCCTCGGTTGCATACCGCGTAACGCAATACGAGTTGGAAACCACGCAGCCCGGCGCAGACAAATCGCCGTCGCGTGCCCTGCCCATTGCGAGCCTCGACACCGGACTGCAGTTCGAGCGTGACTTGGGAGCCGCGGCCAACCGCAAGCTCACCCTGGAGCCGCGGATGTTGTACCTGTACGCGCCTTACCGGGATCAGAACAAGCTGCCGGTGTTTGACACGGCGTTGCCGGATCTGGTGCCGGTGGAGTTGTTCCGCAACAACCGGTATGTCGGTGCCGACCGGGTGAGCGATGCCAACCAGGTCGCGATGGGTATCACGAGCCGCCTGCTCGACGGCCATGACGGCAGGCAGTTTCTCGCCATGACCGTCGGGCAGATTTACTACTTCCAGACGCCTCGCGTGGTACTGCCGTACGAGGTACCTCAGACCGGCACGCGATCCGACACCATCACCCAGTTCACCATCAACGCGTTCAAGAACTGGAACTCGAATATCGCCTTGCAGTGGAATCCCCAGGCCTCGGAATTCGAGCGCGCCGACGTGAACATCCAGTACAAGCCAGCCGGAGACAAGGTGATCAATCTCGCCTATCGCTTCGAGCGGGGCACGATCCATCCTGCCAGCCAGTGCAACATCGACGACGCCACCGGCACGGCCACCAACCTCCTGACCGCCGCGCAATACTCCCAGGCTGGAATCTGCGGCTTCGAGCAGGTGGAGCTGTCCGGAACCTGGCCGATCGCCGGCCACTGGAACGTCTTCGGCCGCGAGGTCTACTCCCTGCAGGACAAGCAGCCGCTGGAGAGTTTTGCCGGGTTCGAGTACGGTTCGTGCTGCTGGCGGGTTCGCTTCGGGGCACGCCGCTACATAAGCAGGCGTCCGCTTACGGCGCAGACCACGGAGGCAGGTCCCCAGGACACCGCCGCCTGGCTGCAGCTGGAACTCACGGGTCTGGCAAGTGTCGGATCTGCGTCGGATACCTTCCTGGTCGACGAGATCCGTGGCTACGCGCCCTCGGAAGCGAACTCGCAAAAACTATTCAAGGGGCCCTAAGAGCCTATACGCTCCCGCCCCCCTGACGAAGGAAAGCATGTCCATGCGCCGGATTCTGTCCCCCCTGATTGCCGCTATTGCCTGCGGTTGCGCCGCCCTGCTGTTCCAGGCGAACGCCTTCGCGCAAACCCGTGAGCTGGCCACCAAAGGCGCGCTGCTCGATCGCGTCGCGGCCGTGGTCAATGACGGCGTGGTGCTGAACAGTGAGCTCGATGACCAGATCACCATCGTGAGCGAGCGCCTGCGGCAGCAGAAGCTCGAGCTGCCGCCCCAGAACGTACTGCGCCAGCAGGTGCTGGAGCGCCTGGTGCTGCAGGAGATCCAGGCGCAGCGCGCTACAAAGGCCGGATTGAAGGTTCCTGATGAGACCCTGAACACCGCCCTGACGGACGTCGCTCAGCGTAACGGCATTCCCCTCTCGCAGCTTCCCGACGCGTTACATCAGCAGGGAATCGACTACGCGGCCTACCGCGAGGACATGCGAAAGGAGCTCACGCTGGGCCTGCTCCGCCAGCGCGACGTACTGCAGAGGATCAGCATTACCCCCCGCGAGATCGACCAATACCTGGATAAAGAGGCGAAAACCCCGTCCTCGGATAACGAGTACAACGTCTCCCACATTCTCATCGCGGTACCGCAGGAGGCCACTCCGGCGCAGCTGGATGAGGCCGCCAAGCGCGCGCAAGACGTTTCTACCCGCGCCAAGGGTGGCGAGGATTTCGCCAAGCTGGCGCTGGCCTATTCCAAGAGCCAGACGGCTCTCGAGGGCGGTGCCCTGGGCTGGCGCAAAGGCGGTGAGCTCCCCACCTTCCTCACCGACGTGATCGTGAAGCTCAAGGCGGGTGAGGTCAGCGACCCCCTGCGCACGCCCACCGGCTATCACATCATCAAGCTGAACGAGGTCCGCGGCGGCGGCAAAAAGGCGATCGAGCACCAGGTGCACCTCCGCCACATTCTCATGAAGACGACTGAGTTGGCCGATGACGCCACCATTCGTCAGAGGCTGAACACGATCCGCGAGCGCATCGCAAAAGGTGAGGACTTCGGCGGCATCGCGCAGGTGAGTTCCGAGGACCCGGGCTCGGGTTCCCAGGGCGGTGACCTCGGCTGGACCGGACCCGGCACCTTTGTGCCCGAGTTCGATGCGGCCGTTTCGGGTCTGAAAGAGGGCGAGATCAGCGAGCCCTTTCACACCCAGTACGGCTGGCATATTGCCCAGATGTTGGGCCGCCGCGAATTCGATAACACGGACGAGCTGCGGCGTCGGCAGGCCATCGACGCCATCCGCGCCAGTAAGGCGGACGAAGAGACTGAGCTGTGGCTGCGTCGCCTCCGCGACGAGGCCTACGTGGAATACAAGCTCTGAG
>JAQGOE010000358.1 GCA_028293725.1 Gammaproteobacteria bacterium
TGAGGGATTTGGCGCTAGCGTTATCCGCCCCTCCTCAAGCATTCGGCGCATCGCTTCGCGACCCGTGTCCACCGCTTCAGGCTTCGCCAGCACGGCGATTGCCCGCTACACCCGGGCGCGGCGGTAGGCACGCACTAAATCCGGCATTCTGGCCAGCAACTGGCGCGCACGACCGTCCTTCTGGTCACGCTTACCGCCAGCCTTCGCAAGCAGTTCGGCGCGTTCCTTATCGATTTCGGCGAGGCCAGCAGCCAGGGCGGCGGGGCGCAACCCCATGGCGCGCACATCTGGAGCCTCCTTATCGAGCCGGCTCACATCAACGCCCGACTCAGCGTCCTTTGCGGCGGCGCTGTCTTGCTGTTCGCGCTCCTTTAGCACGGCTTCCACATAGCTCTTGCCACGGGCGATAGCGCGCTCACTGAGCACCCGCTCTTTCAGCAAATCAAACACGGCGATATGCGCATCCTCGCGACGGAACCGTAGATTGTTGTCGCAATGTCCCGCCGTGTGCGCAGGACAAACGTAGTCGCGCCGCCCATCGCCTATATAGTTCGAGCCGCACTTGCCGCACACTAACAGCGTGCCAAGCCAGTATTTCGAGCCGTGGCCCGATGCCTTCGTAGCGATGCCTTTGCGCACAGCCTCGCGGCGCGGGTTGGTGGCCGTCTGAACGGCATGCACCTTATCCCAAAGGTCGTCGGGTAGGATGCGCAGGGGCTCGTCTTTCGTTACAACCCACTCCGTAGAATCCACAGTCTCAACCCTGCGGTCATTGGAGTTAGCCGCGCTTCGCGTCCATTTTGACCGGCCCCATACGACCTGTCCTTTATAAAGCGGGTTGTTCAGGATTCCAACGCCGCGCGCTGGATCGCCAACGATGGCACTGGGGCGCCACGCCCCGGCAGTGTTCTTGCGATTCGGGCCGGTGTCCTTACGGTTCCAACCCGCACCGGGCGAAGGCACGCCATCCGCATTCAAACCTATGCGAGAATCGCAACTGGCTACAAGGCCGGAGGCTCGAGCGAATCCGGGGCCATTGGGACCTTCGGACGAACGTTCGGCCCCTGAGGACGTCACGACCTACGAGCTCGGCCTGAAATCTTACTGGCTGGAGCACCGTCTGAGGCTGAACGTCGCGGCGTTCCATAGCGACTTCAAGGACATGCAGCTGAGCTTCAACACCAACCCGTCCGACCTCTCGGTGGTGCTCACGCAGAACGCCGGCAGGGCGAAAGTCAATGGCGTGGAGGTCGAGACGCTCGTCATGCCGGTCAGGGATCTCACGTTCTCGGTGGATTACACGTATCTGGATCCGAAGATCGAAGAGGTCACGGCATTGGCCGGCACGTTGTTCGACCCTGCCGTCAATCCCGCATCCCCCTCCCACGTAGGTCAAAACGTGGCCTCGGTGTTCGGGCTGCCCTACGCACCGAGAAACATCTTCAACATCGGTGCGGACTACGCGTTCCTGCACACGGGGGCGGGAGCTCTTGGTCTGGTGCTCAATTACCGCTACCAGGACCGGCAATTCGCGACGGCGCCCACCGGACCCGCTGTGCCAAATGCGGCTCAGTATTACTCGGTCAAGCCATACGGGGTACTGGACGCACGTCTGACCTGGAACGTCAATCTCGCGAGCAGCAAGAGTGCCCGCATCTCTCTGTGGGGTCACAACATCACCAACCAGCGTTGTCTGACGGATGTCATCGGCCAAGGTCCGATCATTCCGCTCGCCAGCCCGGTACCCGGGACGACGGTCGGCCCGGGGTATACCTATCAGTCGATCGCGTGGGCGTCTCCGCCAACGTACGGAGTCGATTTCACTTACGGTTTCTGATGCTCGCGTCTTCTCGGAGGATGGTTGCTGGCGCAGGAGGTCTCGTCCCCCCTCCGCACGACCGTATCGCCGAGCCTCCGATGGAGTAAGGGCCGCAGCATCCCGCGGACCCACTTTCATGCGCGTACGCACGTTCGTGCAAGAAATGCAGTACGGCAGCGTACATATAATCAACGCGGAGCCGAAGCGCCGGTGGCTTGCTCGAACCGGGCAGGCATTGGGTAACGCCCCAGCGTCGTTCATCGCTTGCACTGCCGGTACCGAGGAGTCTCTATGGCCGCGTATACTGCAATCGACGCACTTGAAAAATACTTCGCGAGCGAGGGGCCAGGGTCCGGCTCGCCGAACATCTCTCTCATTGGAAATGCGGATTTTACCCGGCACGTCCGGGTAGCGACAACAGGTGGGCGCAGCGTCGAGCAAGTCTGATGCTCGAGACGAGTGACGTTCTGATACTCGCGCGGCTGCAGTTCGCATTCACAATCTCGGTCCACATCATCTTCCCCGCGATCAGCATCGGGCTGGCGAGCTATCTCGTCGTACTCGAGGGCCTTTGGCTCGGAACCGGCAATTGGGTTTATCGCAAACTCTTCTTCTTCTGGTCGAAGATTTTCGCGGTCGGTTTCGGCATGGGTGTCGTCTCCGGTGTCGTAATGGCCTACGAGTTCGGCGCAAACTGGGCTGGCTTCTCCCGCGTCGCCGGGTCCGTCAACGGGCCGCTGTTGACTTACGAGGTCCTGACGGCGTTTTTTCTGGAAGCGGGGTTCCTCGGAATCATGCTGTTCGGTTGGAAGCGCGTCGGTGCACGCCTGCATTTTCTCGCCACGTGCATGGTAGCACTCGGTACGTTGCTCTCGACGTTTTGGATCCTCGCTTCGAACAGTTGGATGCAGACACCTCAAGGCATCGACATCGTGGACGGCAGGGTTGTGCCGCTCGACTGGCTGAAAATCATCTTCAATCCTTCGTTCCCGTTCCGGCTCGTTCATATGTCGCTTGCGGCCTTCATCGTGGCGGCGACCATCGTGGCGGGCTGCGCCGCGTGGCATCTGCTCAACGGCCGCAACGGCGACGGCATCAAGAAGTCCTTCTCGATGGCAGTCGGCATGATCCTCGTGACCGCGCCGATCCAGATGATCGCCGGGGACCAGCACGGCCTCAATACACTCGAACACCAACCGGCCAAGATCGCCGCGATCGAAGGCCTTTGGGAAACAGAGAAGGGTGGCACGGCACTGAATCTCGTTGGGTGGCCGGACATGCAGAAGGAGCAAACGAAATACGCCATATCGGTACCCCATCTCGGCAGCCTGATCCTGACGCATACCTGGAGTGGCGAGATCCGCGGCCTGAAGGAATTCGCGCCCGAGGACCGTCCCGATTCCACGATCGTGTTCTGGAGCTTCCGCATCATGGTCGGCATGGGCCTACTGATGCTCCTCCTCGGCGTCCTCGGACTGGTCGTTCGCTTGCGCCACAAACTCTATGATACGCGCTGGTTTCAACGCTTCGCCCTGGCTATGGGGCCGTCGGGTGTGATCGCATTGCTGGCTGGCTGGATCACCACCGAAGTGGGACGCCAACCCTGGGTCGTCTACGGCGTGCTGCGCACCGCTGATGCCGTTTCACCTTTATCTTCTCAGCAAGTCGGGACGTCGCTGTTGGTCTTCGTCATTGTCTATTTCCTCGTCTTCGGCACGGGCGTCTACTACATGTTGAAATTGATGGCGAAGGGACCGGACGTTGACGACCAGGGGGCTGGCATACACGGCGACGTCGGCAAGAGCATCACAGGCTTCGACCACCGACCGATGGCGCGTGCCACCGATCCGATCGACGAGTGAGGCACTCATGACGATCGACCTTCCAACGATATGGGCTGGCATCATCGGCGTCGGCGTGTTTCTCTACCTGCTGCTGGACGGCTTCGATCTCGGCATTGGCATCCTGTTTCCGTTCTTTATTCGCGAAGGCGAGCGCGAGGTGATGTTGAACACCGTCGCTCCGGTCTGGGACGGCAACGAGACATGGCTGGTGCTGGGTGGCGCTTGCCTCTACGGCGTATTTCCCATCGCGTACTCTACGTTGCTGCCGGCCGTCTATCTTCCGGTGATAGCGATGCTTTGCGGTCTGATTTTCCGCGGCGTCGCATTCGAGATTCGTGCCAAGGCGCGACGCACGCAAAACCTTTGGGATCTCGCCTTTATCCTGGGGTCGGCCACCGCGACATTCTGCCAAGGCGTGATCCTCGGGACGCTGCTCCAGGGTATCAAGGTCGTCGATGGCAGATTTGCCGGGGACGCCTTCGACTGGGTGTCGCCGTTTTCTGTGTTCTGCGGGCTGGGACTTCTGGTTACCTACGCGACGCTCGGTTGCGGTTGGCTCGTCATGAAGACCGAAGGGGATCTACAACGACGCACGCGGGTACTGCTGAAGCCGGCCTCAGTCGTATTGCTCGCAGTCATCGGAGTCATCAGCCTGTGGACCGTGCTCGGTCAACCGGCCGTCGCGCAACGTTGGTTCGGCGGACACAATTTCGTTTACTTCGCGCCCGTACCGCTGCTAGTGCTGGCCTGCGTCGTCGGCATCTTCCGCTCGGCGGACACCGGCCAGGAGGCGCGCGCGTTCATCTTGATGGAAGCGATCATGTTTCTCGGCTACACCGGACTGCTGATCAGCATCTTTCCGAACATCGTGCCGCCGAACCTGAGTATCTGGGATGCCGTGGCACCTCGCTCGAGCCAGATTTTCGTGCTCGTCGGTGTGGCGATCATCGTGCCCATCATTCTGACCTATACGGTGCTGGCTTACTGGGTGTTCCGTGGCAAAGTGCGTCGCGGCGACGAGGGCTATCATTGATGAAGGAGGTGTCAAAGATCTCTTCGCTGCGGTCGCGGCTCGGTTGGTTTGCGCTGCTATACCTCGGCGGCGTGCTGGCAGTGTTCGTGTTGGCCGCAGCACTCCACATGCTTATACGAGCGCGGCTTTAGCAGTCCAAACCCGACTCGACGATCAATCCCGTAGTGTCCAACTATACAGACGACATAGAAAAGGGCCGACCCGACAGCTCGGTGAGTCACGACGGCTGAGGAGCCGATATACTCCGCAGCTATGTCGTCACTGTTTCAACCTTTTCACCGGGTGGCATTAAAATGGAATTATATCCAGCGGCCTCTTCTTCATCGACATAGCCTCGCGCTCGGTCAACATTGCCGGCATCACTCCACACCCCCGACAATCGATGGATGACCCAGATCGCACGCAACGTTACAGATGTCGACGATGGTTTTCTTCGCGGCACACGGTATTTGATTCTCGACCGAGATGCAAAGTACACGGACGAGTTTCGTAACGTCCTCGACCGTGAAGGCGTTCGCCTAATTCGACTCCCGCCGCGATCTCCAAATTTGAATGCGTTCGCCGAACGCTTCGTGCGCTCAATAAAGTCCGAGTGTTTGAGCCGCATGATTTTCTTCGGACAGGCATCGCTTCGACACGCGCTAATCCAATACCTCTCTCATTATCATACCGAGCGAAATCATCAGGGTCGCGGAAATCAACTGCTGCGCCCTCTCGCACGAACGAGTAATCCTTCCAAGGTCGTCCAACGGCGTCAACGCCTGGGAGGAATGCTGAGCTACTACCATCGCCACGCCGCGTGAGCCCGTTCGATTTTTAGTACATTACGGGCTCGGACCCCTTCAGCCCGATGTCGCACCTCGGCTTTCGGCTGGTGAAGGACTTGTGAAGTGAAGTCTCCACAGGCGTGCCTGCCCAAGACTGATCATTCAGGCGCGGCGATACTAGCTGCAACTGCCTGAATCTTAAAGGCGCAATTGCTATAAAGCTCGTAGCGAGCCGCATACCCGTAACCCTCGCTGATCCTTCATCGTCACGACGCTGCATCGAGATCGCCGACTCTAACCACTCGGGTAGAGCCGATGAAATCATGCAGGGCCCGCCGCTGGCGATTCAGCAGCATTGTGGCGATTTCGCTCCAGCCCCAATAGCCGGACAACACCATGATTGAGCTGACATACGGCGGAGTCAGCGGTGCTAGGGACTTGTAAAGGGTGCTCCAACCTTGACCCCGGAACGTATCGGCCGGCAACTGCGACATAGCGGCCACCAGACCTATCAACCAAACGACGCCGAACAGTCCGTCTACCGAACTACGTCGCACGGCCTCGTTCCAACCGATGCGAGTTCCGTCCAGCCGCACGACCCGTATCTTCAGAAGGTATTTTCCCACCGTCCGTCCATACAAGGCGTGCCCGACGGAGGAATACACAAAGGCAAAGAGCGCCAGCGGAACGACGAAGACGTCGGCCAGGGCTTTGGATGTCGCGCACAGTTTCCCGAGAGAAATGACCACCAAACCTGTTAACACAAAATCGATCAGGGCGGCCGCCAAACGTTGCCAGAACGTGGCGGGAACAAGTGGTACGGTCGGCAACTCGGTACCGGATAATGGCACTGCGAACGAGTGGGAAGACATCAGTGGGACAATCCTGGTGGAGCGTTAGCGGTGTGGCCCTACTGGATCTCTCTCGTCGACTAGTCCTTTAACCAATTCTCTACGCGTAATCCAGCAACGCGCGCAAATTCCCGTTCATTGTCCGAGACCAGGGTGAGATCGAGGCTTACAGCCTGCGCTGCGATGATGAGGTCATTGCCACCGATAGGAGTGCCGGCCGACTCAAGCTGCGTGCGTATTGATCCATAGATTTCGTGGGCGGGAGAGTCAAAGGGCAGTGTATCGATCGCGGCGAGCACTGCTTCGACCTGCGCCGTCAGCCGTGGGGAGGCCTTCTTGGCAGCTCCATACCGCAATTCCGCGGCGACGGCGATGCTAGTACAAATTTCCTGTTCGCCGACGATCTTGATTCGTTCGGCTATCCGACCCTGCGGGTCTCGGATCAGGTTCGACACGATGTTGGTGTCGAGCAAGAAGCGCATCAGATGTTGACTTCGTCGGGTGGCTCATCGGAGACCAATGGAATTTCCTCGCCGAGCGGGTGCAGGGTTGCCAGCAGTGCGAGCAGCGACCGCGGCGGGGCTGCTTCGATGATCAGCTTATTGCCGTCTTTGCGCATGATGGCGTCATCGCCGGGCAGTTCGAACTCGCGCGGAATCCGCACAGCCTGGTTTCGCCCATTCTTGAAGAGCTTGACGTGCCGCTCTGGGGTCACTGCCGCTCCTAATTCGAGTACCATGACATATGCCTAAGCATATGCCACTTTCCGGTCGCCGACAAGGACTACCAGTCCTGCAACCGGCTTGCCGCCACTCGCCCTGCACCGTGGCTCATGCAGGCGCGACGCTCGCGGCAACTGCCTGAATTTGAAGGGGTAATTGCTACAAAGCTCGCAGCGGCCCCCCGCTACCAATCGAGACGGTTTACGACGCTTTGCGCCGGATTGCAACGCTCTCGCTCTCAGGCGTCCGAGTCGATCGCCCGCAGCTGTCACGCAGCCGCACCGAATCGCTTGAGCGGCGCCGGAATCTTTGAACAGCGCCGGCCGAACGCCGGCCCGTCCTGCCGTGAGCCAGGAGCGGCGACTCGCCACTCACACCGCTACTTCTTCGCCCTGCGCACAGTTCGGCCACCGGAGGCTGCCTGGCAACTTCGCTGGCCCAAACACGAAATGCAACACCCGCCGTCTGTTG
>JAQGOE010000381.1 GCA_028293725.1 Gammaproteobacteria bacterium
GTCGATATTGCGTGCGGCCAGCGCTTCGGCGAGCTGCCGATCCGGAAGACGCGCGAGCTCTGGGCTCACGATCTCACGCAGGCTGTCGAATTGTGATTCGTATGGCATCGGCCCCTCCGCACTGTGCACTGGCGGTATCAACTGTCTACCCGGCGAGCCCGGCGCACATGAGCCGGCGGATTCATTCGGGATTCAGAGCCGGGGTTCATCGGATGCCAACCCGAACGGTTCAGTCCGCTTCACTCGCCCGGCGCAACACGCCGGGTGCGGTGGCGCCCACCATGATGGTGCGCTGCTCGTGCAACGTGAACAGCGTGGCACGCGATGCATCTTTGGTGATACCGACGATCTTGAGCGGCTCCGCGGCGATCATGAGCACGCGCAAGGCCTGCGGCAGTTCGTCCGTTTCGAGCTCGACGAAGAGCAGCTCCGCGAGGCCCAATGTGCCGTCGCCCCCGAGCAGCGGCAATTGCGTCCAAGGCGAAATCAGCTCGATATCGGGTCGCTGCGCAACGCCGTCGCGCAGAATTTCCTCGCAGATCTTTGAGAGTCCCGCGAACGCAACACGTGTGGTAATCACGACCGAAGCATGCGAGCCGGGACCGCGCGCTGTCATGAGCACAAGGGTCTGAACGCAGGGTTCAGACCTCGGTCCTCAGTCCTCAATCCTCAGGAGTTCAATTCCACCGGGTCGCTACTTTCCAATGGAGTCACCGCAGACCCACGCAGATAGCTCGCGACCTCGGTGCGATTGCGCAGCTGCAGCTTGCTCAGGATGTGGTGCACGTGGTTCTTGGCTGTCGCATGTGAGATGCACAGCGAAGTTGCGATACGTTTGTTGCTCAAGCCTCGTCCCACCAATTCGAGGATCTGCCGTTCGCGCGCCGTCAACACTTGCGGCGCCACAGGCCCACAGCGCGAATTCGAAGCAAGCGTCGACAGCCGCTGCATCACCATCGACATGACACGTTGCGAGCAGCACCATTCGCCGCGCGCAGCCGTGTGCAACGCCTGGATCAGCTCCGACGAGGTGGAGTTCTTCGTGACGTAGCCCGCTATGCCAGCCTCGATCCAACCGACAATGGATTCGCGCGATTCTTCGACTGCCAATGCCACAACCGGAGGCGGCGATTCGAGCTCGCGCAGCCGATCGAGCAAGTGGCGTGCAGCGGGCGGCGAGATGTCGAGCAACACGAGCGCGGGATTCTCACGTATGACAGCCTCCACGGCCTCGTGGCCCCAAACTCCTCCAATCACCGTGATGCCGCCATCCTGAGACAAAAGCCGCTTGAGACCTTCTCGGTAAAAAGGCACCTCGATGATGAGCAAAACACGAAGCATTGGACTTGGCCCCCTGTCTACGCGCCGGGATCGGAGTTGCTTGGAGTGCCGGTTGCGCGATGACGATCGAGAGATCGCAGACCCGCATCGCCTGTCTCGGCTGATTTCGCTGACTGCGCGCAGCTGCGGCCAAAATATCACGCTGAGCGATAGACCTGGGAATCGCTGATGAGTTACCTCAAATCGGCGACAGCGGAGCCTGCGATAAATATTCCGATCCTCACAGGTAGTTGGAATGGGATCCCGTCGACTCCTCACAGCATCCTGCTTCGCTCTGGTCCTGGTGTTCTGGCCTATGGCCCCCGTGGCCGGTGTGCAGGTCCTGACACAGCACAACGATGCGCAACGCACGGGCGCGAATTTAGCGGAAACGGCACTGACACCAGACAATGTCCGTGCAGGCAGTTTTGTTCGGCTGGGTGGCTATCCAGTGCAGGGCAACGTTCTTGCACAACCGCTGATCGTCAGCGATTTCGAGGTTCCCGGACTGGGATTGAGGAATCTCCTCATCGTGGCCACCGCTGACAACATGCTTTATGCCTTCGATGCGGACGTTCCGGGACCGGATCCGCTTTGGAGCTTCAACGCCGGCCCGCCCGTCGATTCAAATGCCGTAACCGCAACCTTCTTGCCGCACGTCGGAATCACCGGAACTCCGGTGATAGATGACGCCCACACGACCCTCTATTTCGTCGCCATGACCCAACCGGCACCAACGCGGTTCGTGCACACCCTGTTCGCCCTGGATCTGCGAACTCCGCTCCACGCTACACCGAGCGTCCGTTCAGCGGTCATCCAGGGAGACTTTGGGGGGCGCCGGGTGGGTGGGCCGTTCCGCTCCGTTGATCAACTCCAGCGAGCGGCGTTGGCACTGCGCGGTGACCGGGTCTATGTCAGCTTTTCGTCGTTCGACGACAACCGGGTCTACGACGGCATGGTACTCGACTTCGATACAACCAGTCTGCAGCTGCGCGACTTCTTCCAAGTCAATCGCTTCGACCCGGTCGCCGGTCATCGCCATGCGGCGGGAGGAATCTGGCAAAGCGGTGGTGGCCCGGCGTTCGATCTGGAAGGCTTTCTCTACGTCGTGACTGGAAACGGCAAGACGACGGCCGGCGATCCACTCGGCACGTCGGATATCGGTTTCGGCAAGGACCTCGATTCGAGCGACGTGAAACTCAATCCGCAGTTGAACGCGGTGGACTACTTCACGCCCAGTTTCAAGGAAATGCTCAATTGCCGGGACCTGGATCTCAGCGTCAGCGGACCCATGATTCCACCGGATTGGCGGGATCGGAATGGGAGAATCGTTCGACGCGTCGTTCACGGCAGCAAGCAGGGCATCCTTTACAACCTGAATCGAGACAACCTGGGTCGCTTTCACAGCGACAGCAACAGCGCTGTACAGCAGGTGTCAGTCTTCGAGTACGTACCCGGTTCCAACAGCGACGACTGTTCAGACGACAACGTCTTCAACGATCATCTTCCACGCCGGCACATCCACTCGACCCCGGTGTACTGGAACAACGGACACGACCGTGTGGTCTATGTGGCATCCGACTGGGGGCTGGGCGTCAAAGCCTATGCATTCAATGATGACGGTTCGCTGAATCCCACGTCTTCAGCCGTTGGCCCGGCCAACGGCTATGCCATTGAGCAACTTTCCCTCTCGGCCAATGGAGCTCGAGCCGGGTTGCTTTGGGCCATCGGCTGTGTCGATTGCGTTAGAGACGATCCCCCGGACACGCTGAGTGCTGGGAAGAGCGGTGTATTGCTGGCCTATGACGCCACGATTCTGGGACCACCGATCTTTGTGTCCGATTCCATCGGCGGGTTCGCGCGCTTTAATGCACCAACCGTCGCGAACGGCCGCGTCTACGTCCCGACTTTTTCGACCGACGGCCCCACTAGCGAAGTCGTCGTTTTCGGACTGAACACCTCGTCCTCAGCCTCTGGTGCTGCAGCGCGCCGCAATTTCTTGCAAGGCAATTGGGGCGTGCAGGGCAACTTCGAGTTGCTCGTGCCCGAAGGAAGCTTCGTCAAGGAGTATTTCCGCGACAACGACAGTCCGAACCTCCCTTGGCACTTCCTGCGCTCCTTCGGCTATCCCGCCCCGCCTGGCGAGCTGGGTCCAACGCCTCGCAGCGTGAGCTTCATTCAAAGTAACTTCAAGGATGACGGCACGCACGGCAACTTCGAGGCCATCGTGCGGGTGGCACCGGCACTCGCCTCCCTACCGGACCGTCTGGACTTCCTGTTTCTCGACAGCAGGACCAGCCGATGGAATGGTGGTTTCCCCATCCGACCCGACGGTCAGGACCTTGCCAACATCACCGGTGATCCGGTCTTCCTTCAGAGCGACTGGGGTAACCAAGGCAACTTCGAGTTGCTCGTCCCTCAGGGAAACGTGATTCGCCAGTATTTTCGGAACAACGACGACCCTGCCTTTGCCTGGCACTCCTTGCGCGAGTTCGGCTACCGAGCGCCTCCCGGGGAGCTCGGTCCCACCCCTCGGAGCGTGACTCTCATCCAAAGCAACTTCAAGGGCGATGGTGTGCACGGGAACTTCGAAGCCGTCGTGCGGGTGGCTCCAGCACTCGTGACGCAACCTGACACCCTGGACTTCTGGTTCCTCGACAGTAGCACCAGCCGGTGGAACGGGCCCTTTCCAATCCTGATTGATGGCGAGCAGATCACCAACATCACGGGCGATCCGGTCCTGCTCCAGGGCAATTGGGGAGTGCGAGGCAACTTCGAGTTGCTCGTCCCTCAGGGAAACGTGATTCGCCAGTATTTTCGCAACAACGATGACCCTGCCTTTGCCTGGCACTCCTTGCGCGAGTTCGGCTACCGAGCGCCTCTTGGGGAACTGGGTCCCACCCCTCGAAGCGTGACTTTCATCCAGAGCAACTTCAAGGGGGATGGGACGCACGGCAACTTCGAAGCCATCGCGCGGGTGGCTCCACCCCTTGTGACGCAACCTGACACCCTGGACTTCTGGTTCCTCGACAGCCGCACGAGTCGATGGCAGGGTCCATTTCCCATCGGTGCCGATGGCCAAGCCATCTTCGGCGTCACCGGAAACTAATCCAACGCCTTCTCTTCAATTGCTCCCACGTCGGAAGCCCGACCTGGCGCTGCGGCGAGGCGGCACCTGAATGACGCCCTAGTGTAGGGCCGCCCTCGGGTAGACGTTCGAAAAATCGAAACGCCTGCTCCGAAGCGGCCATTGCTGAAGCGTGATAGAGCCTGCGACGTGAGCGGCGATCCTCCTAACGGCCGTGGAGGATACGCTCCGTGCTGCCTATGTCAGTCTCCTACGTCTGTCTCACCGTGGTTCGGAGCGGCTCGGAGAGACGTCTCGGCCAACACCTTCGGCCATCTGCTTCACGACAAAGGGCCCAGCGCCTCCTCGAGTGTTTGGGCCGATATTACCCGTTCAAGAACGGCATCGAGCTGCGCGTCAGGCGCGCTGCGGAGGCTAGACTGAACCTCTTCGGTCACCGGCCCAAAACGCAGCGTCAGTTGCATGACGATGATTTCCACGCGGGCTTCTGCCCTGCCTTTGGCGACGAAATGTGGGGCGGAATCGCCCTGGTATTCGAATCCGAGTGAATTCATGACTTGTAACACCTCGTGGCGGACGTTCTTCGAAAGAGATACCAGTATCAGATCAAGATACAACCTGGAGCGCTCGGCGTCGAGACCTGCGCTTGCAAGAACGGCGGCGGCGGCGATTCGGGTTGCCAGCGCAATGTCTGCACTTTGCCCGTGCTCTATCGCCGACAGAATCGAAAGCTCCACATTCTCCTCCGCATCCCGCCGCTCGGTCACTGCCGGCGTATTCGACGGCCCCACCACCCACGGCGAGCATCGACTCCCGGGCCCCAGCTCGATGGACTTTCTCGCCCAACGGGCGACGGCCTCCTCGATCGTGATAACGAGCAAGCACACTGGACAGCGGTGTCGGGCACGAAGATTGGCAACATAGGCCGGCCAGGTGTATGGCTTGTCCTCATCGCGCCGGAGCTGCACCTCCACGATGACACCGAGCACCTTGTGCCTCCCCCGCAGCAGAAACAACACCAGATCGGCCTGATATTCAGCCGGCCGAAGGTCACTCAAGTCCGCCGACTCGATGCGTACCTCGTCGTACCCGGGCAGCTGCACGTCGAGCTCCCGCAGCAGATCCGCCGCTGAGCCGGAGCGGTTGCGAAACAGGAGCAGGAGGAGTTGGTGCACGTACGAGGGCATGCGAAAAGACTACGCACGCCGTCCCCTGGTGAACAGTCCGAATAGCCGCGTCTTTATGCAGAAATGGCGACGTTGCCTGCGCAAACGTGGAACAACATCACACAATCGACGGAGTCGGGCCGGTCTCGATGCCGGCGTGTGCCGTCGTCCCCACGATCCCAATTGGGCAAGAAGCGGAATGATGT
>JAQGOE010000382.1 GCA_028293725.1 Gammaproteobacteria bacterium
GCCAGAGTACAGGCACCGAGCAGGCTCGCGGCTATGCCCGCAACAACCGCTGCTGAAGGAGCGATCCGGTTCACGATTGCGCGACTCGGTCGGCTTTCGCCGGAGCTGCCACGCGGACGGGGACGCCGTCCGTCAGCGAATCGGGCGGGGACAGGATGACGTTGTCATCCGCGTTGAGTCCGTGAACGATCTCGATGTCGGAGCCGTAGTCGCGGCCGACTTCTACGGTCTTCAACACCACATGGCCGTTCGCGTCCACGGTACCAACATGCAACCCATCGCCCCGGAACAGCAAAACGTTAGCTGGGAGCTTGAAGGAGGGACCGCCAGCCCCCGGAGGCAGCTTGAAATGCACCTCGACATAGGCACCCGGCAGCAGCTCGCCATTCTTGTTGTCGATGACCAGCTGCGCGAGCAACGTGCGGGTCGCTGCATCGATGGCACTCGAAGTGCTGTCGAGCGTGGCGGTGTAGGTTTTGCCCGGCCGGTCCGGGAAAGCCAGATCGGCCTTCAGGCCCGGCGTCATGCTGGCGGCATACGTCTGCGGCACGGTCACGTACAGGCGCAACCGGTGCATGTCAGCAATCCGGAATAACGCTGGACCGGTGTTCTCGCCGGCGGCAATGAGCTGGCCGATGTCGGTGTTCCTGGCGGTCACGACACCGTCGAAGGGGGCGACGATCTTCTCGAAGCCCGAAAGCTCCCTGAGTCTCTGCACGTTCGCGTGCGCGGACTGCATCTGCGCATCACCCGACGCCGCCGACGCAATCTTCTCATCGGCCTCCTGCTTGGACACGGAGTCAGAAGCCCGCAGATCGCGCCAGCGTTGCGCGGTCAGATCAGCGATCTTCTGGTTGGCTTCCGCAGTCGCGAGGTCCGCCTGCGCCTGGCGCAGCTGCTGATCGATTTCAGGCGATTCGATCTCACCCAGTAACTGTCCCGCCTTGACCGGAGTGCCGATGTCGACCAGCCAGCGCTTCAAATAGCCGCTGGTGCGCGCGTAAATCGGCGCCTCGTAGTTCGCCTGGATGTTACCGGGAAGGACGAGCTCGGCCAGATCGGACTGGGCCGCGGGCTTCGTCGTTGCCACGGTGACCACCGCCTGCGCCTCGGTGACCTCTTTGAGCTTCGCCGCCGCGAAATGCGCGGAGACGCCGGCCCAGAGGATGACGATGAGAGCCGCAACACCCACGAACACGGCCGCCCGACCCAATCCCCGCGCGCTGCGTTTCGTGCCGGGGGGCGCCACCGCGCCCTCCGCTCCCAGTTCATTCGACCGTATCAGTTGGTCCATGATCGTCTCAATTTGTTCGTTAGCAGTTAATAGTTACGACTCACCGGTGGCACGGCGATCAGGTCGCCGCGCTCGGGGTCAGAGATTGCTGGGATGATGGCTTGGCGCCGCGGCGCCCGTGGATCGCCGCGAACACGGTGGGCACGAAGACCAGCGTCGCGAGCGTTGCGAACAACAGGCCACCGATCACGGCACGGCCGAGCGGCGCGTTCTGCTCGCCACCGTCACCGAGGCCGATGGACATCGGCAACATACCGATGATCATCGCCAGGGCGGTCATCAACACGGGCCGGAAGCGGGTGAACCCGGCATCGTGAGCCGCCTGCAGCGGCGTGGCGCCCTGATCGAGGCGGTCACGGGCAAAACTCACCACCAGGATACTGTTGGCGGTCGCGACACCCATACACATGATGGCGCCCGTCAGCGCAGGCACGCTCAGCGTGGTATGCGTGATCAACAGAATCCAGGCGATGCCGGCCACGGCGGCGGGGAGTGCCGTGATGATGATGAAGGCATCGGTCCAGGACTGAAAGTTGATCACGATGAGCAGGTACACCAGCACGATCGCGCCGATGAAACCGATCGCCAGCCCGGTGTACGACGTCGTCATGGTCTGCACCTGCCCCCTCACGGTGATGTGCGTGCCCTTGGGGAGCTTGCCGTCGAATTTGGCGATCGCCGCGTTGATGTCGTCGTTGATGGCGCCGAGGTCGCGATCCTGTGCGGCACCGTAGATATCGATGATGTTCTGCGTGTCCCGATGAAAGATCACGGCGGGGCCCATACCCCGGGTAATCGTCGCCAGGCCGCCGAGAATCTGCTGTTGGTTCGTCGCGGTGGTCACGGGCAGGTTCTGCAGGTCCTCCAGCGAGGTCATGCGGTACTGCGGCGCCTGCGAGACGAGCGGGTACTGCAACCCCGTATCGAAGTTCAACCAGAAGGTCGGTGCGATCTGCCCACTACCCGACAGCGTCAGCAGCAGGTTGTTGGCGATGTCATGCTGACTGATACCGAGCTGCTGGGCGCGGCTGCGGTCGGTTACAACGCGCAGCTCCGGCTGATTGAAGACTTCACCGAGGCGCAGGTCGACGAGTCCGGGTACGTGCCGCAGCGTGGCCAGCAGCCCGTTGGCGATATCGCGATTTAGCGGGCTGGCGCCGGAGACCTGGATGTCGATGGGCGCCGGTACACCGAAATTCAGGATCTGGCTGACGATATCGGCCGGCAGGAAGCCGAACACGGTACCGGGAAACTCGTGGGGCAACCGTTGCCGCAGGGAACGGATGTAGTCCGCCGTGGGCGGGTGGTCCGGCTTCAGAGAGATGAGAATGTCAGCATCGCTGCTGCCGATGGTGCCGGAGTTACCGTAGGTGAGATTGATGCCCGAGACCGGCAGGCCGATGTTGTCGACCACGCTGTCGATCTGACTCGGCGGGATCACCTCACGCATCGCGGCCTCGATGTGATCGACGAGCGCCGCGGTGTCTTCCACGCGCAGGCCTGTCTGGCCACGGATGTGCAACTTGATCTGGCCGGCATCGACCTCGGGGAAGAAGTTCTTGCCCAGGAACGGATAGATCAGCATCGAGGCGGCGGCGAAACCCAGGAACACCGCGATGAAGGCGTTGCGGTGCTCGAGCACGGTCGACAGGAAGCCCTGGTAGTTGTCGCGCACTCGCTCGAAAACCGCTTCGAATCCGCGCTGGAAGCGCTGCAGGAAGTTAGGATTTCGGGCCGCATGATGCTCCACCGCCGCCGTCCGCAGCCAGTACTTCGCCAGAGTCGGCACCAACGTACGCGACAGGACATAGGAGGTCAGCATCGCGAACACGACGGCTTCGGCCAGGGGCACGAACAGATAACGCGCCACACCTGACAGCAGGAACATCGGCACGAACACGATACAGATGGAGAGCGTCGAGACGAGCGCCGGAATCGTGATCTCGAACGAGCCCTTCAGAATCGCGGGCTCGACGTCCATCCCGTCCTCGAGATGGCGGTTGATGTTCTCGATGGTGACCGTCGCGTCGTCGACCAGGATACCGACGGCGAGCGCGAGACCGCCGAGGGTCATGAGGTTGATTGTCTCGCCCAGCGCATCGAGGATAATGAGCGAGGTGATGATGGACAGCGGGATCGAGATGGCGATGATCAACGTGCTGCGCCAGCTACCCAGGAACAGCAGCACCATGAGAGCTGTCAGCGCGGCGGCGATGATCGCTTCGGTCACGACACCCTTCACGGCCGCGCGCACGAACACCGACTGGTCACCCGTCGTCGCTATCGAAGCGCCATCCGGGAGCACTTCGCGCACACGGGGCAGGCGAGCCTGGATCTCGTTGACGATGTTGAGCGTGGAGGCCGCGCCCGTCTTCTGAATCGACATGAGGACTGCGCGCCGGCCGTTCACGCGGACGATGTTCGTCTGCGGCGGGTGGCCGTCGTGGACGAATGCAACGTCACGGATGTAGGTCACGTTGCCCCCGATGCGGCCGCGGATCGGCAGGTCATTGATCTGGTCGACCTTGATGGGGCTGGAATTCAGCTTGATGTTGTATTCCGTGTCGCCGATCTTCTGCGTGCCGGCCGGCACGATCAGGTTCTGATTGGTGATCGCGTTGTTGACGTCGTTCGCGGTGAGGCCCTGGGCGCGCAGCGCATCGGGCTTGAGGTCGATCTGCACCTGGCGGGTCGCGCCACCGAAGGGGTAAGGAACCGCGGCGCCGTAGATGGTCGCGACCTGGGCGCGAATCGTCTGGTTGCCGAAGTCGAACAGCTGCGCCTCGGTGAGCTTGTTGCTCGACATGGCGAGCTGAATGATGGGGACGGTCGCGGCGTTGTATTTGAGAATGAGCGGCGGCTGAGTACCGGGCGGCATGTTCTTCAGCGACTGCTGCCCGAACGCCGTCACCTGCGCCATCGCGAGATTGATGTCGACACCAGGCTGGAAGAACAGCTTGATGACCGACACGCCGGGATACGTCGTCGACTCGACATGCTCGATGTCGTTGATGATCGTCGTGGCGTACCGCTCGATCTGCGCCGTGATGCGCCCCGCCATCTCGTCCGGCGGCATTCCGGTGTACTGGAACGTCACCGCAATGATCGGGATCTTGATGTCGGGGAAGATGTCGGTCGCCATTCCGGGGCGTAAGGGCGTGCCCAGGATTGTCAGCGCACCGAGCAACGGCAGGAGAAGAGCGAGAACGATGAAGGTATAGGGGCGCTTTAGCGCCACCTCGACGATCCACATGGCCGAACCCTTTGATCGGGAGAGAAACAAAGGGGAGCTACAGAGCGTGCTCTCCCTGAACCGATATAGTCTCGATTATCGATAATCCAAGTAGGATGACAAGTTAACGTTCTTTTATGCCGTGTGGCATAAACCTAAGTCGTTGAGATGAAAGCAGTCGGCCGTTCCGGCCGAGCCGTCTCAGGCAGCCGCCGGCTTCCCAGCGCTTACGGCCAATCGGACGCGCTCCCGGTTTTCCGTGCAGCGACGGCGCCCCACCAACGAAAAGCCAACCCCAGGATCGCAGATGCTGGCCACGAGGACGTCGTGCTGACGGAACCGTACGGCCACGATCTCGCCTTCGGTAAGGACGGACCCCTGGGTCCGTGCTTCCAGGCAGCGCCCCGGCTCGTTCGCTGTTACGTGCCACCCCGACGTTTGCGCCAAACGTCCGACGGCCTCGAAATTCTCTTCCGGATCGGCATGCGTCGGCACCACGATGTACCGCAGCTCACGAAGTTGCAGACGCAGAATCGCCGCACCGAGGCCACCGGAGACCAGCAGCCCGAAAATGCCCGCGGCGGTGATCGCGATCGCGTCCCGCATGTGCTCGAGGAAGGCGGACGTGATGATGAGCGCCACGCACAAGGCAGACAGGTAGCCGCAAATCGCCACCGGGGCGAAATATTTCACCCGCTCGAAGCCCGCCAGTTGGAGTCGCTCTGCTTGCATATGTGGTGGGTATATTAGGCGCCCGCTCGCCCCAAAACCGTGTCCCGCGTCATCCCGCATCCAGGCAGGAGCCCGTCCCATTATGCCCATCGCGCCGCGTCGCAACATGCTGTTTGCCGTACTCCTGTCTCCGGTGTTGCCCGTGTTGGGGGCCCGCGCCGGACCCACGCCGTGCGAGCCCATCGCGCCCGAAGCCGAAAAGGCCGCGATTTTCAAGGTCATCACCGCCATGGAGGCCGCCTGGAACCGCGGTGATTTTCGGGGCTACATGCAGGGATTCAGGAACCCGGACGTGATTTTTGTCTCCGGCGGCCGTTTCCAGGACGGCTGGCAGGGCACGTTGGATCACTACATCCGGGACTACGGCGCGTCAGCCGAGACGCGCGGGACGCTGCGTTTCTACGATATCCGTATTGAAATGTTGGGCCCCGACGCCGCCCAGCTCATCAGCCGCTACCAACTCGTCAAGCAGCAACACCCGCAGTACGGAATCAACACCAGGCTGATGCGGAAGGTCAATGGAGAGTGGGTGATTGCGCTCAACCACGTATCGTCGAGCGAGACGCCACCAACCCCGCTCAACCGCAGCAGCGTCGCAGTGCCTCGATAACGGCGTCAGGATGGTCGCCCACCCAGTTTCGATCGAGCGGCTCCAGCATTTGCGAGGCCATAACCCATTGCACGGCCATCGCCCTGTCGCCACGATCGAGCGCGTCATGAGCATTGACGATGCAATCGTGCTTGGACGCGGTGAGTCGCTGCACGTGCGCGAATGAGACGATGGTACCGTCGTTGAAGGAGAGTCCCACACCGAAGGAATCGAAGTACGCCGAGCACACCTTCGAGCGATCGCATTTTTGGTAGTCACGCCAGGCAGATCGGATATCAGAGAGCGCTTTTTTCAGGTCGGCATCGGGTATGGGAGCGCTACTCGCGGCCGGCGTGGGACCCGCGAGCTGCGCGGCGCTCGGGGCACTTCCGGCCTGCGCTATGGCGTTATCGCCCGCGATTGCAGGCGATAACGCTCCTGCAACAGCAAGCGCTCCTGAAATCGCCAGCACGTGTAAAGAATCTTTCATCGCACTCCTTCCGCTCACGGCGCGATATTACCTCAGCACGCGCGCGATCGAGAAAGTGCGACGGAACGTCTGTCTCAGGCGACAGCTACTTGAAGACGAGACTCACGCCAGCGAGCACATCGAAGCCCGAACCCGGCTCGAAATAGCGGCCGTTGCTGTCGTCGACAATCACCGAGCCGACGTAGTGGCGGTTCAGGAGATTGTTGATGCGGACAAATCCATTGACCCGGTAGTGCTGCAATTCCACCCCGTAGCCCGTGTCCACGCCAAAAATCGTGTACGCGGGAGCAAACACGTTATTCACATCGTTCGTCGCCACGGCGCTCACGTACTGCGCGTTGGCGCTGGCGTGCAAGCCCAGATCCTCACCCCAGCGTAGCGCCGCGTAGGCATTGTTCCTGGGGACACCGGGCAAGCGGTTTCCCGCTGGGATAGGCACCGTCGGACGCGCGCAGGGAGCCGCGAGGCACGTCAGGTACTCATCAACGTAGTTCGCCTCGATATAGGTGTAAGCGAGTTGCGCGCGCCACTGTGGCGCGAACCGGTAGTCGAGCGAGTATTCGGCGCCCTGACGCCGGGTACGGTTGCTGTTCTGATAGGTCGAGCGGCCGCCGATGTTGGTGTCGACGACGATCTCGTCATGCGTGAGCGCGTGAAAGATGTCAGCCGTCGCATTCAGATCCGGAGTCAGTTGCACCTTCACACCCAGCTCCGTGCTGATGTTCCGTGCCGGAAGCAACCCAAGGTTCAGGCCGCGGGCTCCGTCAGGTCTATAAGCAAGCTCCGAGCCCAGCGGCGTCTGAAACCCCTGTCCGTACGAGGCATACACATGCAGCCACGTCAGCGCCTTGAAAGTCAGGCCCGCAACGGGCGAAGTAGCAGTGTAGGTGACCGAGTTAGGACTCGTGGCGGCGACGAGGTGATCGTCCGAGTGAAACTGGACATCGCTGTGCCGCACTCCCGCCATCAACGACCATTGGGGTGCGAAGTCCCATGTACCCTGCCCATATTCGTCGATGTCGTCGACGATGTCGTTCTCATCGCGGCGTAACGCCCCCTGCACGCCGAGATCGTTGCCGAGGTAGTTGTTATAGCCACGACGGTGCTCGTTCTGGCGATCGTAGGCAGCGCCCATGACCCATGTGATGGGCTGGTCCGCAAGCAGCCCCTGCCACGACCAACGCGCGTCCGCCCCGCCGAAGTTGCGGTTGAGATCCACGACACCGCCTGAACTCCCGGACGCAGCCTGCGCGCTCAGCGGAATCGACAGGAATTGCTCGACGATGCGGTGACCGAGATAACCCAACACACGCACCGACTGCGCCTCGCTGATATCGAGGTCGTAGATCAGCCCACCCTGTTGCTGTTGAAGACTCTTGCGGGTCTTGAACTGGCCCGCGGCTGGGTCGGTCGACTCCGGATCGGCGGCGAACTCCGCTTTCGTGATGCCCAGCGGATCCATGGCGTCGGGGCGCTCGACCAGGTTACCCACGAATGTCAGGTGGTTCGTATCGTTGAGCGCGTAGCCCACCTTGGTGTTGAAGGAATCGCTCTTCGCGCTGCTGTGGCTGCGAAAGCCGTCGATGGAGAAATGCGTGAAGTCGACGTTGTAGGCAAGCGGGCCCTCGGAGCCCGAAAAGTTGGCGCCCGCGCGCAGGGCTCCGAAGCTTCCGTAGACCACCCCGGCGCGCAGCTGCGGCGGCCCGCTCCCGTCAGCCGTGAAAATCTGGATGACGCCGCCCGAGGAGTTTCCATACAGGGCGGAGAACGGGCCCCGCAAAATCTCGACCCGCCCGGCGGAGTCGAGGTTGAATTGGGATACCTGTCCCTGCCCGTCGGGCCCGGTACCCGGGAGGCCGTCCTGATACACGCGCACGCCACGAATGCCGAAGGTCGAATTGGCGCCAAAACCGCGGATCGAGATCTGCTGGTCCTGCGCATAGTTATTGCGATTCCGCGCCAGGAGGCCTGGAACGCTCGCAATGTCATCCGCGAGATTCACTCCGAGGGCGTCGGTGCGCAATTGCGCCCCAGAAATCGTGCTGATGGCCGCGGGAATGTTGAAGGAAGGCATGGCCAGGCGCGTGGCCGTCACCGTCACGACGTCGAGGCCGTCGTCCGACGCCGCCACTCCCCGCACCGCGACCAAAGCCGCCACCACACACACCACCCCTCTCAAGCGACTGGCAAACAAAGACATTCTGGCGACGACCTCGGCATGTTCCTGACAACCACCCATGATCAGGAAAATAACGGTCGCCCGAAAGTCGCAGCCCGAATTTAATGATTTTCGCTAGACGCGAGCCGGCCACGGATCGCGACATTCCAGCGCGCGACGTGGCCCTGAGCTGCTGCTACTCTCAACCCCATGCACCCGGAGGATCTGCCGGAAAAGCATGCGCTGATCGCCAAGGCGACGGGCGTTACCGCCAGGGGATGTCCGTGGACGGTGCTGACGGGTGATGTTGCTTCCGCCTTGCGCCAGGTCGAGACGGCGTCCGTCGACTGTGTCGTAACGAGTCCTCCGTACTACTGGCAGCGCGACTACGAAGTCATGGGCCAGATCGGGCACGAGAGGACGATCGGTGGCTATGTCGCCGCGCTGGTGGGCGCTTTCGGAGAATTGCGCCGTACCCTCAAGCCCGCCGGTACCTTCTTCCTGAATCTCGGCGACACCTACTACTCGGCGAAAGGCCGCCCGCACGGCAGGGACGACAAACATAACGGCCGGCAGATGATGCGCCGGCACCTGCGCGCCGTGGATGGTCCAGGGCTCGGTCTGCCGCGGAAATCCCTCATCGGCATACCTTGGCGCGTCGCTCTGGCCCTGCAGGACGATGGCTGGACCCTGCGAAGCTCGATCATCTGGCAACGCCCCGCATCGCTCCCCGAACCTACGGCACATGACCGGCCCTGGCGGACTTTCGAGCACGTGTTCTTGTTCTCCAAGAGCCCGCGGTATTGGTTTCACCGCCCGGGGCTCGTCGGCGAAGAGGATGTCTGGAAAATCCTGGCCCGGCCCGACAATCCGGGCGCGCACTTCGCCCCATATCCCATCGAGCTCGTGCAGCGCTGTCTGGACTGCGGTTGCCCGAACGGCGGTGTTGTCCTGGACCCGTTCGTCGGTTCGGGCACCACCATGATCGCCGCGCTCGCCCGTGGCTCCAGCGCGATTGGCGTCGACCTGAAGCCGGAGTACAGCGGCTACACCATGGAAAGGATCCACCGTGATCTCGGCGCCCTGAGCAATTGGACCTAGTGCCACCTTTTAAGGGCGTGCGTCACAAATTCCCACCGCATCTTGCGAGCACCTCTCAGATACGCGGCGCCCTCCTTCTGATGCGGCGCCCACTCAAGGGATAGTGATGCACTGCGGCCAAGGTCGGCCCGTCTGGAACGGAGGGCCTTTCATGGTCGGCACGTACAATTCTCTGTTGGTTCTGCTCTCGATCCTGGTCGCCATTTTCGTGTCGTACACGGCGCTCAGCCTGTCCGCGCGAGTGGCGCGCGCCAAAAACGGAGCCAACACCGGGGTGTGGGTCGTCGTCGGCTCGCTCGCCATGGGCTGTGGCATCTGGTCCATGCATTTCATTGGCATGTTGGCCTTCTCGCTGCCGATCCCACTGACTTACGACCTCGGCCTCACCATCGCCTCGCTGGTCATCGCCATCGCTATTTCCGGGTTCGCGCTCTCGGTGGCCAGCAACCCCGAAATCAGCATTGTGCAGCTGTCATTCTCGGCCCTGATCATGGGCGCCGGCATCAGTGCCATGCACTACTCAGGCATGGCCGCCATCGACCTGGTCCCCATGATCACCTATGAGCCGCTGCTCATGGCGGCCTCGATCCTGATAGCGGTCGGCGCCTCGTTTGCCGCGCTGTGGCTATTCTTCCAACTCCGCGAAGGCAACTCGTTGGGAATGCGCCTGGCGCGTGTGGGAGCCGCCTTCGTGATGGGAATCGCGATCAGCGGAATGCACTACACGGGGATGGCCGCGTCCCGCTTCAGCGCCCGCTCCTTCTGCACTGGAGGAGCGAGCGTCAATACCGGCTCGCTTGCGATCACCACCACCGTCATCGCCTTCGTGGTGCTCACGGTCACCACCGCCTTCCTCATCATCGAATCACGTCGCGACGCGGTGGCTCGCAAACGCGTCGAGCGGCTCGACGCCGCGGCCTGAGCGCGACTTACAACTTCGCGACGAGCGCCACGAGCTGGTCGGCGCACTGGCCCCAACCGGCGTGAAAGCCCATTTTCTCGTGCGTTTCGCGGTCGGCCACGGTCCAATGGCACGCGCGCGCGGTGTACCTCGTTCTCCCTTCGTACTTCTCGAAGGTCAGGATCACCGTCATGAACGGCTTCAGTGAGGGCTCCCAGGACTCGGTATACGCATCGGTGAACACCAGCCGCTCGTTCTTCACGACCTCCAGGTAGATACCCCTGTTGGGAAACTCCTGGCCGCCGGGACCCTTCATGACAATGAGGTTGCCCCCGCCCGGTCGCACATTCAGCTCCGCGCGGGGCGTGGTCCACGGTCGCGGCGCGAACCACTGCTTGAGGAGCTCGGGCTCGGTCCAGGCCCGATAAACCTTCTCGGGCGGCGCATTGATGATGCGGATGAGCGAAAGCTCGCGAGTCTCAGTCCTCACAGATTCGGCCGGGACGGACATCAGTGTTCTCCGGTTCTCGGGTTGCCTGCCTCTAGGACGCGCGGGCGGCTCGCCATTCGACACCCGGCTGAATCATTTTTGATACAATGCCGGCTTCCACTGCGCTCACCCCCCCATTGGCAGCTACCTTGCGGCAACGCAAGCGCGGCCGGATTGGGGCGCGTTCCCCATCTGACTGGACTGAAATGCTCTCTACTTCCAACGTCGCGATTCAATTTGGTGCAAAGCCGCTCTTCGAACAGGTCACCGTCAAATTCGCCGATGGCAACCGCTACGGCCTGATCGGCGCCAACGGCAGTGGCAAGTCAACCCTGATGAAGGTGCTGGGGCGCGAGCTCGAGCAGAGCGTCGGCGATGTCATGCTCCAGCAGGGCCTGCGGCTCGGAAAGCTCAACCAGAACCAGTTCGGTTATGAGGAGCAACGGGTCATCGACGTGGTCATGCAGGGTCACGTCGAGATGTGGCAGGCGATGCAGGAGCGCGATCGCATCTATGCGAACGCCGAGGCCACGGATGACGATTACATGAAAGCCGCGGAGCTCGAGGGGAAGTTCGCGGAGTACGGCGGCTACGACGCCGAAGCGCGTGCCGCGGCCATTCTCATCGGTGCCGGCCTGTCTGAATCGCTACACCGCGGCCCGATGCGGGAGGTGGCGCCCGGGCTGAAGTTGCGTGTGTTGCTGGCGCAGGCGTTGTTCTCGAAGCCGGATGTGTTGTTGCTCGACGAGCCGACCAACAACCTCGACATCCATTCGATCCGCTGGCTCGAAGGCGTGCTGAACGACTACGACGCCACCATGATCATCATCAGCCACGACCGGCACTTCCTCAACCAGGTGTGCACTCACATCGCCGATCTCGATTTCCAGCAGCTGAAGATCTATCCGGGCAACTACGACGATTTCATGCTGGCCTCGACCCAGGCGCGGGCGCGGGTGGAAGCCTCGAACGCCAAGGCGAAAGAGAAGATCTCGGACCTGCAGGAGTTCGTGCGCCGGTTCTCGGCCAACGCCTCCAAGGCGCGGCAGGCGACCTCGCGACGCCGGGCACTCGAGAAGATCAAGCTGGAGGAAATCCGCCCGTCCTCGCGCCAGAATCCCTACATCCGCTTCGAGCAGTTGAAAAAACTCTATCGCAACGCGGTCACCATAGAAAAGCTGCGCTTCCGCTACCCGAACTCCGACGTCGACGTTCTGAACAACATCAACTTCAACGTCGAGGCCGGGGAGCGCATTGCCGTGATCGGCCCGAACGGCGTCGGAAAAACGACCCTGATGCGCGTGCTCGCGGGCGACCTGACACCGGCATCCGGTACCCTCACCTGGGTGGAAAACGCGGAGCGGGGCTATATGCCGCAGGACCCGCAGGCCGAATTTGCCGAGAAAACGGATCTCTTCAGCTGGATGTCCGAATGGACGGGCAAGGCCGACGACGACCAGATCGTGCGCGCCACTTTGGGGCGCCTGCTGTTCTCGGGCGACGAGACCAAGAAATCGGTGCAGGTCCTCTCGGGAGGCGAGAAAGGCCGCATGATTTACGGCAAGCTCATGCTGACCCGGCCGAATGTGCTGTTGCTGGATGAGCCCACGAACCACATGGACATGGAGACCATCGAGTCACTGCAGATCGGCCTGGAGAAGTATCCCGGAACGATCATTTTTGTCTCTCACGACCGTGAGTTCGTCGGCTCGCTCGCAACGCGTATCATCGAGCTGAAGACCGACGGCACCATCGCCGATTTCAGTGGCACGTACGACGAGTACCTGAAGGCGCAGGGGATCGAGGTCTGAGCCGCAGTAATTCGATGGGGCGGCGAACCGCTTAAGCTTTTCGAGGGCGTGCACGATGGCAAAGATTCCTCCAGGTGTAGGGCCGCGCTTTCCGCAGGTCGTCGTGCTCTTCGGCGCGACCGGCGACCTGGCGCACCGGAAGCTGTTACCCGGGCTGTTCCGCCTGACCTGCATCGGCTTCATTCCGGCCACACGGATCATCGGGGTCTCGCTCGAAGACATCGACGCGGAGGCATTCCGGAAGATCGCGCGCTCCTCGCTGGATGAGTTCTCCACCCATAAGGTCACCGACGCCGAGTGGCAGTCTTTTTCGGAAACGCTCGACTACGTGCCGCTGAAGGCGGGTGCGCCCGCGCTCAAGGCCGCCGTGGAAAAAGCCGAGAAATCGATTTCGGGCGAGAGCCGCCGCCTGCACTACCTGAGCGTGCCGCCGAACGCGGCGTTGTCCGCGGTCCGGATGCTCGGGGAGGCTGGCCTCGTCGAGGGATCGCGCATCATCATGGAGAAGCCCTTCGGCACGGACCTGAAGAGTGCCGTGGCGCTGAATGCCAAATTGCACGAGGTGTTCAGCGAAGAGCAGATCTTCCGCATCGATCACTTCCTGGGTAAGGAGGCGGCACAGAACATCCTGGCGTTCCGCTTCGGCAACGGCCTGTTCGAGCCGATCTGGAACCGTAACTTCATCGATCACATCCAGATCGACGTGCCCGAGACGCTCGGCCTGGGCAAGCGTGCCGGGTTCTACGAGGCCACGGGCGCCTATCGCGACATGGTCGTGACCCACCTCTTCCAGATCCTGGCGTTCACCGCGATGGAAGCGCCGACGTCGCTCGAGCCAGCGCCCATCAGCGAGGAGAAGAACAAGGTCTTCCGCAGCCTGATGCCCGTGAAACCCACCGATGTGGTGCGCGGGCAATACCAGGGCTACCGGAAAGATGAAGGCATCGATCCGGAATCGGATACCGAGACCTTCATTGCACTGAAATGCGCCATCGACAACTGGCGCTGGGCCGGCGTGCCGTTCTTCCTGCGCACCGGCAAGCGACTCTCGGAAGGCCAGCGGATCATCTCGATCGCCTTCCGCGAGCCACCGCGCAGCATGTTTCCCGCCGGCTCTGGTATCGGCACGCAGGGTCCGGATCACCTGACCTTCGATCTGGCGGACTCCTCGCGGATGTCCCTGTCGTTCTACGGCAAGCGTCCGGGCCCGGGTATGCGGCTCGACAAGTTGGCCATGCAGTTCGCGATGCGCGACACCGGCTACGACGGTGATGTACTCGAGGCTTACGAGCGTCTGATTCTCGACGCCATGCGGGGCGATCACACCCTATTCAACACGGCCGAAGGCATCGAGCGCCTGTGGGAAGTGTCCGAACCCCTGCAGGAATCGCCACCGCCCGTGCGGCTCTATCCGCCGGGCTCGTGGGGACCGAATGCTATTCACCAACTCATCGCTCCGCGAGCGTGGCGTCTGCCCTTCGAGCGGGCGTGGCGTTACTCGAACGACAACGACTCGACCACGACGAGCGACTCGAAGACAGTCTGACTAGGCCCCCAGGTCAGTAACTCTCGTCGCTACTCGGAAAGGAGGCCGACTTCACATCGGCGATGTAGCTTTCGAATGCGCTCTTTGCGACGTCGTGCAGGCGCGCGTAGTGGCGGAGAAAACGGGGTGAGAATTCCTGGTTGATGCCGAGCATGTCGTGCATGACGAGCACCTGCCCGTCGACGCCCGAGCCAGCACCGATGCCGATCATGGGAATGGCGAGTTGCTTCGCGACGCGCTCGGCCAGTTGCGCCGGGATTTTTTCCAGCACAATGGCGAAACATCCAGCGTCCTGTAACAGTTGGGCGTCGCGCACGAGTTGCTCCGCCTCGTCGTCGGAGGTGGCACGAACCACGTAGGTGCCGAACTTGTAGATCGATTGCGGCGTGAGGCCGAGGTGTCCCATCACGGGAATGCCTGCGGACAGGATCCGCTTCACGCTCTCGATGATGAACTCGCCCCCCTCGAGTTTAACGGCGTGAGCGCCGGACTCTTTCATGATCCGGACGGCACTCTCGAGGGCCAACCGGCTGTTGCCCTGGTAGGAGCCAAAGGGCATATCGACCACGACGAGGGCTCTCTGTACGCCGCGGACGACGGACGCCGCGTGGGAGATCATCTGATCGAGGGTGATGGGGACGGTCGTCTCGAAGCCGTGGACGACATTCGCGGCACTGTCGCCGACCAGCACTACGTCGATTCCCGCGCCATCGAGGATGCGGGCAAACGAAAAATCGTACGCCGTGAGCATCGCGATCTTCTCGCCCCGCGCCTTCATCTCGGCGAGACGGGCCGTGGTGACCTTGCGCCGCTTGGAAGCTTCCGCATTCGAGGGTGTTTCGGTAGACATCAGGTGGCTCTTAGGTCGGTTTCGCCGGTTCTCGTCTGAATTTTGCCACGGATACGCCCCCGGACGGGGCAAGACTGGTCAGCGTTGACCGGCCGCTGCTAGAGTAAGCCGTCAAGGTCGCTAGACCCCCCCGACACCGCCGCGCTGCCGCTTGAATACCGATACCGCCCTCCCGAACCCCTCGTCAGCGCCTCCCCTGCAACCGACCGTGCTGTATTTCGCCCGGCTCGGCGATGCGGTCATGCAGACCGCGCTCCTGAATTTCCTGCATCGCCGCTTCCATCGGCCTTGCAACGTGATCGGGGCCGGATCGTGGAACTCCGCCGTCTACGTGGGCAATCCCGACGTCGCAAACCTCTGGTCCTTCGGCCGGCATTTTCCCTTCCCGCTCACTCGGCAATGGCCCCGGGTGGCCCGCGCGCTGCGGGAGAGTCATCCCGGCCCTATCTACATCTGCGAGCACCATTACCGGCAGCTTCCGCGGATACGCCGAATGCTCTCGCTCAGCCGGGTGGATCCCGCGCGCTGTGTGTTCATGAAGGAGGTACCCCAGACAATCCATCACTCTGTGGACCGCCTCGTCAACCTCGGGAAGCAGACTCCGCCGGTCTTGAACGCAGCCGACTACCCGTTACCGATAGAGACGTCGGCGTGGGCCCCGCGCCTGCGGGTGGAGAACGCCGATCGGGTCGAGTTGGATGCTTGGCTTCGCGGGCAGGGCTGGTCGGGGCGGCCCATCATCATGGTCCAGCCTGGCAGCCACCGAAGTATGAGTCGCCGTCGCAAGCGGTGGCGACGGTTGCAGACAGACGACAAAGCATGGCCGATCGAGCGTTGGGCCTCCCTGTTGCAGATGGTCCATGCGCGGATGCCCGATTCACTCATCATGCTTCGCGGCTCGGACGAAGAAGTGAAGATGCTGCACGAGGTAAAGGCTGCCGCGCGACTCGACTCGGTGGTCGTGGCGGGCGTCGGACTGCGGCGGCTGTTTGCACTGTGCGAGGCGTCTCACAGCATGATCTCAGTGGATACGGGCCCCGCGCACGCCGCCGCGGCGTTAGGTCTGCCGTTGGTTGTTATGCATGGCGCCGGACCGCAACGCTTTTGGCTGCCACGCAGTTGGTCGGGCTCTCCGGTCATCGGAGTAGGCGGGCCGCCGGAGTCGATGCGCGTGGATCAGATTCCCGTCGAGCCGGTCTTCGACGCCTGGTGCACCGTCGTCGGCATGGCCTCGAGTCGGGCGCCGGTCACGATCGGGGCCACCATACCCTGAGGCTGTGCGTTGATGAACGGACCCTTTTGCGCGGGTGGCACCGGTTTACGGCGGCTCTTGCGCCACAAATCGTAAATGGTGAGCGCACCCGTCAGTGTCGCGAGTGTCGTGAAGTAAGCCGGCGGTCCGAATGCGGCAATCAAACTGCCCGCCAATACCGGGCCGAAAGCCGCGGCACAGCCATTCAGGCGCAGCAAAGCGCTGCTCGCGGCCACCATCTGCGCGGTTTCGAGCTTATCGTTCACATGTGAAACGGAAAGCGAGTACAGCGTGAGCGCGAACCCGCTGAAGCACGCGGTGAGCAGCAGAAACAGCGCGCGTGGCATCTCACCGCCAAACGCCACGAGGCTGCCGGCGACGATGGTGGCCAACGTACAGACGGCGGCGATCACAGTGCGCCGGTCCGTGCGATCTGAAAGTCTGCCGACCGGATATTGCGTGAGGACTGCCGCCAGGATGCTGACGGCCATGAAGGTCGCGATGCCGGAGTTCCCCAGGCCACTCAGCCGTGCGTATACCGGGCCCATGGAGAAGATGATCGAGGAGATCATGCCCGAGACCGAAACCGCCACGACCCCGAGCGGCGAGTTGCGATAGAGATCGCCGTAGCTCACCTTCTTCGGCAACGCGGGCCCCGGAACCTGAGTCGCGGACAGGGCTATCGGCACCATCGACAACGAGATCAGTACCGACACCAGCATGAAGGGTGTTGGCGTGCTGGGGTTGGCCAGGATCAGCAGGAACTGCGCGGCACCGAGCCCGACATACAACACGAGCATGTAGACGGCGAGCAGCCGGCCGCGATTCGTCTTGCTGGCGCGGTCATTCAGCCAACTCTCCGCAACGACGTAGATGCCGGCGAAGCACACACCGGAAAGCAAGCGCATGACGGCCCAGATGGTGGACTGCACGAACGCCGCTTGCACGAGGATGGAGGCCGACGCGATGGCCGCCAGGACGGCGAACACACGGATGGGTCCGATCTGCCGCAGCAGGCGTGGTGCGGCCGAGGTGCCCAGAAGATAACCCACGTAATAACACGACATGATGATGCCGGTTACGGGAGTAGGGAATCCTTCGAGGGTGGCGCGTAAGCCGAGCAGCGTGCCCTGCAGGCCCGCCCCCAACATCAACACCCCCATGCCCAGGAGCAACGGCCATGTTGCGGTAATCGAGTTCACGTGCGCGTGCGATATGGCGTGTCGGAGCCGCCGGTCCTGGCGGTCGTGCTGCTCACCAGGCCGGACCTTGGGGGGCGTGCTGCCAGACGCTGCCGAGAATGCTGGCGAGGTTTTCCGTCATGTCGATAGGCTTGACGTACTTATAAGAGAGGTCCTGCGCCTGGCGCCGGTCGAGCAGAAACACGTCCGTGACGCCATCCGCCAGGTCGTCCGGCCCGTCGTCCTCACCCTGGGCGTTTTTGTCCGCCCACGACGGGTTCGCGGCACAGACGAATAGTTGCGCCTCTACGAGTGTGATCGGAAAGACCTTGACGACCTCCACCTCGGTCCGCTGGCTGTCACTCCACTTGCGCGCGAAGCTCAATTGCTCCACCTGGGAAAACACGGGATTGGGAACCGCCCGTGACTGGTGAGCGCGGAAGTCGAATACGCGGCGCTCAACCGAGACGGCAACCAGGCGCTCGAGATCCACGGCCGACCAGGCAATGAGCCCGTCCTTGATGAACCTTCCGGTGAAGCGCTTCACCACGCCCCGGCGGATCCTGGCGACCTCCAGCGGCAGCGGCTCCAACGGATGATCCAGCACGATGAGCTTCCCGGCATCCGACGGATGATCATCCGAGGCGATCGCCACCGACTCGGTGGAGCTCTGCGTCATCGAGCGCTGCACCGGGCCACTCTTCACTTCACCGAACGGATGGCGCGCGCAGAAAGGTCCTTCGGTGGTCGGGGGCTGGATGACGTGCCCTCCCTTCTCACCCGGCCGCTGCGGCGAACTGCATCCAGACGCGGCCAGGGTAACCGCCAGTAAAGCAACCAGTCCGGCGTGGCCGGCTCTAATTCGATCCATGATTTTCCGGGCTCGTAAATCGCTCATGAAATATTCGTTACAAGCGGAACGCGCCACACGATGTGGCCCTGGTGAGTATAGCTGTAGGGGAAACCGATGCTCACGCACCTCGATCCGGCCTCGGCCCTGGCCGTGAGTAGCGCCGTCGAGCGCCAGCGACCACAATTGGATCCTCTTGTCGAAATCGCCGTAGCCCGGGCGTCATTGTGCTGGCGAAGCATGGTGCTCGCCTCTAGGACCACACCGGAGACTTCACGTGCAGTACATGTTGCTGATCTATTCGGACCCCACCCCATTCCTCAAGATGACCCCTGAACAGCAGAGTCAGGGCCTCGCGGCCTACCAGTCGTACATGGAGGCTCTGACGAAATCAGGAGCCCTCAAGGCGTCGGGCCGGTTGCAGCCGACCTCGACCGCGACGACGGTAAAGGTCACGAACGGCAAAACGCAGGTGCTCAACGGCCCCTACGCGGAGACGAAGGAGCAATTGGGAGGCTACTTCCTCATCGACGTGCCGGACCTCGACGCCGCGCTGTCATGGGCCGCGCGCTGCCCGGGCTCGAGTCACGGCACGGTCGAGGTGCGCCCGATCTGGGTCATGTAGACCCGGACGGCGGCGACCCGGATCCAACTCATGATCCCCGGCGAAGGCGGCGAGCAGGCACGAAATACGGCGGACGCGGTCGCACGCCGCAGTTACGGCAAGCTCGTCGCCTTTCTCGCCGCGCGAACGCGCGACGTGGCTTCGGTCGAAGACGCGCTATCGGAAGCGTTCGCCGCGGCGCTGGCGGATTGGCCCATAAACGGTTGTCCGGCCAACCCCGAAGGTTGGCTGTTGACCGCGGCACGCCGCAAGCTGATCGACTTCGCTCGGCGCCGACGCACCGGAGATCTGGCCAGCGGTGAATTGCAAAGGCTCGCGGAGGAGTTGGAAACCGCCAGCAACGCGAGCACGGCCGATGCCGTGGAGATTCCCGACCAACGTCTCGCATTGATGTTTGCCTGCGCGCATCCGGCGATCGATGCCGGGGTGCGCGCACCTTTGATTTTGCAGACCCTGCTCGGTCTGGACGCGGCAATGATCGCTTCGGCGTTCCTCACCTCGCCAACGGCCATGGGGCAGCGACTCGTTCGTGCCAAGGACAAGATCCGGCAAGCCGGCATTCCTTTTCGCATCCCGGAGCGTGAGGAGTTGCCAGGGAAGCTCGCAGCGGTGTTGGATGCCATCTACGCTGCCTTCTCGGAGGGCTGGGTCGATTCCGGGGGCACCGATGCCGCTCGGCGGGACCTGGCCGAAGAAGCCCTGTTTCTCGGGCAACTGCTGACACAACTGCTGCCGGACGAGCCGGAAGCCCTGGGGCTGGTGGCCCTGATGCTCCACGTGGAGGCGAGGCGGCCCGCTAGACGCGACGCCCGGGGGGATTACGTGCCTCTAGCCGAGCAAAACATGGAGTTGTGGAACCTGGACATGATCCGCGCGGGCGAGTCACTCCTGACGCGCGCAAGCTCGCTGGCCTCCATCGGCCGCTACCAACTCGAGGGAGCGCTGCAGTCAGCACACGTGCATCGCCGGCGCACCGGGCAGGCTAACTGGACCGACATCGTGCAGATCTACGACGCCCTCATGGAGCTGTCAGGCTCACCAGTCATCGCCATCAATCGCGCGCTCGCGCTCGCCGAAGTGCAAGGCGCAGCCGCCGGCCTGGAATCACTGGAACATCTCACTGGCGACTCGCGCCTGACGGAGTATCAACCGTTCTGGGCCGCTCGTGCGGAGTTACTGGCTCGAACTGGAGCGTCCGCAAGTGCCCATCACGCATACGAGGTGGCAATCGGCCTCGAGCGAGACCCCGCGGTCCGTCGCTTCCTGCAGAGGCGCCAATCGGCTCTGACGCACGCCTAGGCGATGCCTGTGAGCCTCGCCTCAAAGACGATCGCGGATGGCTGGGGGTAGAAGGGCCTTGTAACGTCGACTCAGCGCGAGAGTCTGGCCATCGCGCAATACGAGCTCATAGTCACCATGAAACATCGGGCGCAGCTCGGCGATGAAGCCCACCCGTACCACGTGAGACCGATGGACGCGAAGAAATTCGGCAGGATCCAGCTGTGCGACAAAGCTCGTGAGTGAGTCGCGCACCAGGTGAACTTTGCCGACCGCCTGCACCTCCACGTAGTTGCCGGCGGCGGAAATTTTCTGAATGTCTTCCACGGCAAGAAAGAAGGCTCGCTCCGGTTCGCGCACCAGGATCTGCCGCGCGGCTGCGGGCCGGCCAGGAACTCCCGCCAGCAGGCGCCGCACCCGTTCCTCCAGATCGCTGTGATCAGGTTCGGCGAGCGCGGCACGAATGCGCTCCACACTGCGCTGGAAGCGATCCCGGTCGAAGGGCTTCAGCAGGTAGTCGACCGCCTGTACCTCGAAGGCGCGCACGGCGTACTCCGAATATGCGGTCGTGAACACAACGAGCGGCGACGCGATGTCGCGTAGTCCGTCGAGTACATCGAAACCACTGCGCGTCCCGAGCTGGATGTCGAGATAGATCACGTCCGGCACGGCTGCGGCGACGGCAGCGATGCCCTCCTCCACCGTCGCAGCCTCGGACTCAACACGGAAGTCTTCCAACTCCGCAAGGAAACGCCCGAGCTTGGCGCGGGCGGGAGGCTCATCTTCGATAATGACAACCGAGTAGGTCATGCCGCCACCGGGAAATTCACCGTCACCACGACGCCACGGGGCGTACGCGCAGCCAGGTCGAATGTGTGATCGCCGGGGAATAGCAGCTCGAGGCGCCGCGAGACGTTGGAAAGACCCGTACCGGGCGCAACCGGGGTGTCGGCAGGAAGTCCGGCACCGTCGTCGCTGACGGTATATTGCAAACGACGGCCGTTGCGCCGTACGTCGACGTGCAATCGGCCACGGCCGTCACCCAAACCATGGCGCAGGGCATTTTCCACGAGGGGTTGCAACAGCAAACGCGGGACCTGGGTGGTTTCCAACCCGGGCTCGACCTCGACCTCGAAGGCAAGCTGGCCCCGAAAGCGCTCGGCCATCATGCCCGCGTAACCCCGCAGCCAACCTAACTCGCGCTCGAGCGGCACCAGCATGTCACGGTCGGTTTCGTAGGCGGCCCGCAGCAGATCGCCGAGCTGAGTGATCATGCGATCCGCGGCCGCGACGTCCTCGTGCATACGGTTCGAGATGGCGTTCAGGGAGTTGAACAGAAAATGCGGCTCGATCTGGGTGGTCAGGTGCCGGAGCCGAGCCTCGCTGAGCTCCGATACCAGCTGCGCGGCGCGCAACTCACCCGCGCGCCGGACGCGGAATTCCCTGATGGCAAACACGATGACCAGAATCGTCGCATAGGTGATGAGATCTTTTTGCAGCTCGTAGACACCCTGTATGAGCACGTTTCCGAACGTATAAACCTCGCCTGCGCCCGCATAGATGAGCTTGCGAAAAAGCACCATGATCGTCGTATGCGCTACCGAGAACACCACCGCGCCGGCGAGGTGCGCGAGCGCGATTCCGCTGCGTGGCCGTGCATCCAGCCTGAAGCGATCCTCGAAGCGAATGACGAACGGAACCAGCGCGCCGATTACGAGTATGCTGCTCAATTCCCAGACGAAAGGCTTCCACTGCGCGATCGACTTGACCGCGCGTAAGGCGATCATCTGATTGATGCCGTTATAGGCGCCGAAGAGCGCCACCAACGGCACGTACAGAGGCCAGAGTGGACGTGGCTTGCTTGCCATCCGGCGATCCTACCCTAGTTAACGTACGGCACAATTCTCCCGGGGTGAGCGGGACCCTGCCGGGGACGAGCGGCTGAGAATCTCCTACGTTACACTCGCCGCGAGTCAGCTCCGGAGTTGTTCATGCGCCCGATCCGCCCGCTTACCAGCGCTCTCCTCGGACTTATTCTGGGATTCTCCGCCTTCCAGGCGTCGGCGGCACACGCCGCTTTCACGATGGCACAGGTGCTCCACTACCCTTATGCGACCGAGCTGGCTTCCGCCGAGCGCGGTGACGAGATTGCATGGGTACGCAACGTGGACGGCGTCCGGAATGTTTGGTTCGCGCACGAGCCCGACTTCGTCGCGACTCAACTCACCCGTTACAGCGAGGACGATGGGCAGGAAATTACTCAGCTTACTTTCGCTCCAGATGGCAGGCGCCTCGTATACGTACGCGGCGGCGATCACGATGCGAACTGGCCGGCCGAGGGGAATCTCGCGCCCGACCCAACCTCCTCTCCCGAGCAGCCGCTGACTACAATCTGGACGGTGCCGCTGACCGGAGGCGCCCCGCTAAAGATCGCGGAGGGGGACACACCCGCGATCTCCTCGCGCGGGCAGCTCGCGTACACGAAGGATGACCACGTCTGGACTGTTGGACTGGCTGGCGAGGGGAAGCCCGAGCGGCTATTTTTTGATCGGGGCAAGAATAGCGACCTGCAGTGGTCGCCGGACGGCAGCCAGCTCGCCTTTGTGTCGAACCGCGGTGATCACGCTTTCATCGGCATATTCACGAGGAAGGAGCAGCCGATCGTCTACCTGGCCCCGTCAACCGGGAGAGATCTTTCGCCGCGCTGGTCACCGGACGGCGCGCGCATCGCCTTTGTCCGTCGGCCGGGAAATGGAGGTCCGCCGGAGCCACTGCTGAAGCAAACACCGCACCCGTGGTCCGTGTGGGTAGCGAATGCCGGCGATGCCGCCGGCCACGTCGTATGGCAGAGCCCCAATACGCTTGCAGGGTCCTATCCCGAAGTCGAGGGCGAGGCCAATCTGCATTGGGGTTTCAGGGATCAGCTGATCTTTCTGGCTTATCTCGATGACTGGCCGCACCTGTATTCAGTTGCCGCCGCCGGTGGCGCGCTGACGTTACTCACACCCGGCGCATTCATGGTCGAGCACATCACCGAAAGCCGCGACCGCCGCTTCATGATCTATAGCGCTAACACCGGAACGACCTCGGGCGACGCAGATCGCAGGCACCTGTTTCGTGTCTCGGTCGACCATCCGGGAACGGAAGCGCTCACGTCCGGAGAGACGCTCGAATGGCACCCCGTCGTGGCCAGCGAGCGAACGATCGCCTTCGTATCTACTAGCGCACAACAGCCGCCGGAGGTCGCCATCGTGGGTATCGACGGAAAGCATAGGTCCACACTCGATGTGGGTGCCCTTCCGTCGGGCTTTCCCGTTGCAGATCTCCTGACACCGAAACCTGTCACTTTCAAGGCGGAGGACGGCACGCTGGTGCATGGGCAGGTGTTTGAACAGAGCGCGGCGGCGGGAGCCGGACACGGGGGTTTGAAGCCAGGCATCATTTTCGTACATGGTGGGCCGCCACGGCAGATGCTTCTCGGCTGGCATTACATGCAGTACTACAGCAATGCCTACGCCGTGAATCAGTATCTCGCGGCGCACGGTTTCATCGTGTTGTCAGTGAACTACCGGCTCGGCATCGGTTACGGCCGCGCGTTCCAGCAACCCGATCATGCGGGCCCCGCCGGCTCCTCTGAATACCAGGACGTGGTCGCGGGCGCCCATTTCCTGCGGACACTACCCGGCGTGGATGCGAAAAGAATTGGCATCTGGGGCGGGTCTTACGGAGGGCTTCTAACGGCTCTCGCGCTTGCCCGAAATTCGGACATTTTCGCGGCGGGTGTCGATTTGCACGGCGTTCATGACTGGTCGCGGCTCATCGACGAGCTCGCGGGAAAGGTCGAAACACGCTACGAGAAAGGCGATCGCGAAGAGGCTACCAGGGTGGCGTGGGAGTCCTCACCCGACGCCAGCATCGACGGTTGGAAATCTCCCGTGCTTCTCATTCAGGGCGACGACGACCGCAACGTGCCGTTTCAGCAGACGGTAGACCTGGCGCGCCGGCTGCGAATGCACAATGTGCCTTTTGAGGAGATCGTCATCCCCAACGAGATCCACGGCTTCCTGCGCGGCGCCACCTGGCTCCGCGCTGACGAGGCCACGGCCGAATTTTTCACGCGCACCTTCAAGGTGCCGGCAAACTAAACCGGGTCGCGGTGCAGCGCCTGACACATGCAGTGGACGGCGCCACCGCCGTTGCCGATCATCGACACATCGGGTGCGTAGACCGTCAATCCTTCGGCACGGCAAGCGGCGATGAGATTCTTGCTGGATGCCGGCACGAGAACGCGCTCCGCGCCGAGCGCGACAACATTGCAACCCAACTGCATGGCGTCGGAATAGGGAACCGGAATGACGCGAATGCCGCGCGCCTGTAGCCAGGTCACGAGCTCGGGCTCGACGGCCTCGACACACACTACCGCAAGATTTTCAGCCAACATGCCCATCTGCACGTCGAGATGCAGAAAATGCGAGTCGAAAGCGTAGGTGTGGAACTCCCAACCTTCCGCCTGGAACCATGACTCCAACTGCCTCACGGCCGGCTCGATGGAGCGCTCACCCGAATAGCCGCAGGCGGCCACTCCGGGCTTGAGCACCATGAAGTCGCCACCCTCGACGTTTCCCGCCGTGACCAGATCATAAATCGGAATTCCAGCTTGCAGATAGAAGCGCAGGCATTCAGCGTATTCGCCCCGGCGATAGGGCTTCTGCAACTGCATGATCACCGCGCCCCACGGGGTCATCACACTGCTGTCGCGCGCGAAGATCTGATAGGGCAGCTCGGGCGACGGACGCAGAGTATGAATGTTCACTCCCGCCTGCCGATAGGCATCGAGCATCTCGCCGTACTGCGCCTTCGCGACCGCGAAGTCGAAACGCAATCCGACCCGCTCGGACCTTTGCGCAACGGCATTGCCGCCCTGCCAACTGAAATGATCGACCGGGCCGATCAGCACGTCGCGCAAGCGGCCGTATTCGCTGTCGAGGCCCCAGCGCGACGGGCGGGGCGTGCCACCTCCATCGATTCGAGTACGAAGTTGCATTGTAGGCTCTTGTGTTTCAGTCATTCGCTGCCGCCAACACGGCTTGCAACAGGACGTTGGCACCGGCGGTGAGATCGGCGGGACTCGCCTCTTCCGCCTCGTTGTGACTCAGTCCGCCGGCGCAGGGGACGAAGATCATCGCCGTGGGCGCATATTGTGCCGTGTGCAGCGAGTCGTGGCCCGCACCGCTCACCATACGCCGGTGCGTGAGACCGAGGCCGCCCGCAGCCGCTTCGATCATGTCGACGAGGCGTGAGTCGAAGGCCGTCGGGGGCATGTGCCAGACCTGCTCGACGCTCTGTTGGATATTGTGGCGCGCCGCGGTGGTCGTTACCAGCTCGCGAAACGATGCGATCATGGCTTCCAACACTGTTTTATCCGGATGACGGAGGTCAACGGATATGACGAGCCGCTCGGGCACGGTGTTACGGGAGCCCGGGATGGCCTTGACATCACCGATCGTGGCGCGACCCCATGGAGCATTCGTCGTGGCGAGGGCGAAAGCCCCCTCGATAATCGGGCAGGCGGCTCGCCAGGGGTCGCGGCGCATTTCCATCGGGGTCGGGCCCGCGTGGCAGGCAACTCCATCGAGGCTCACATCGAGCCAGTACGCGCCCTGTATGCCGGTCACCACGCCGATTGTCGTGCCGGTCTTCTCCAGGATGGGACCCTGTTCGATATGCGCTTCAAACATTGCATGGAAAGGCCGCGGCCGCGCCGGCGCGGAGCCGCGATAGCCGATCCGCTCGAGCTCTTCGAGAAAGGTGCGCCCGGCTTTGTCTTTACGCTCGTAGGCATAGGCCAGCTCGTACGTCCCGGAAACGACGCCGGAACCGAGCATGGCCGGCGCGAATCGACAGCCTTCCTCATTCGTCCAGCTCGCCACTTCGACCGATCTGCGGGTGGCGATTCGATGATCGCCCAGGGTTCGCAGCACCTCGAGCCCCGACATCACGCCGTAAACTCCGTCGAACCGCCCTCCCGTCGCCTGTGTATCCAGGTGGCTTCCCATCAGGACCGGCGCGGCCGACGCATCTTCGCCGGCCCGGGATGCAAACAGATTGCCAACCTCGTCCACCGTTACGGTGCATCCGAGCGCACGCGCCCAGCTCGTGAACAGATCGCGGCCGGCCTTGTCTGCGTCGGTCAAAGCCTGGCGATTACAGCCGCCTCGGGCGGTGCCGCCAATATCCGCCAGCGTCATCAGGCTCGACCACAGCCGCTCGCCATTGATCCGGATCGCCGTCGTCGGGGGCGCCACGGTCGACCTCTCGAGAGAAGGGGAAGGTGAATCAAGTTAACCGCAATTTGGGGCGGTGACGCAAGGCGACGAGTAGCCACTCGCCCGTGTTGTTTTCTAGCGGAGCCAGAGCAAAACGGCCGCGGCCACAGGAATCCAGGCGGAGACATAGGCGATCGCACCCCAGCGGCGATCGGCCGGCGTGGCGAGCGACTCGGAGAAAAGCCGCACAAACGCACGAGCCGTGGCCTGCCGTACAGCCGCTCGATACTTCTCGAACGGAGCGACCGACAGTGTCTCGAGCGTGATGCGCATGACATCACGAGAATCCGCCCTATCCCGGATGCCGGCCGCGACCGCGCGACGCAGCCTGTATCCCAGTAACTGGCGGGGAAATAGCACCGCCCAGACCAGGCCGATCGTTGCGATCACTGGATCCTGGGAGAATACAGCCAATGCCAACAGACCGACGGCGCTCGCGCCGTGAACGACGACTCGCCACACACTCTCGGGTCGGGTCAGTGCTTCCAACGCTCGTCCGCCATCGAGAGGTGTAAAGGGGAGCAGGTTCAGACCGTTCAGGATGAGCAGTGCCAGCGCAGACATGCGCAGCACGGGGGCTGGACCGTAGCTCTGGTCGATGGCGAGCAGTGCGACGCTGAGCCAAAGTCCAGGGACCGGCCCGGCTAACAACACCGCCAGCCGATCGCGAACGGTCGTGGTCACCGCTCTTCCAACCGTCATCGCACCGAGCAGCGGTACAAAAAAGACGTGCACATCCCGGTAACCGAACCGCCGCATGGCCAGGGCGTGTCCGGCTTCGTGGAAAGTAATGGCCGCCAGAATCACCACGGCAACGGCGACGTTCCATAGCAACGCCATCGCGATGAAGGAGAGCAAACCCGACGCACCGATGACCAAGATGAGAGGCCAGGGGGTCCCCGGAACCGGCTCGGGATTCTCGGCGACACGCAGGACGGCGCGCAAATCCGCTTCGATGCGCAGCAGCCGCTCATTCTCCGACGGACCCGACAGGGAATTTTGTGGAGCGATCTTGCGCGCCCCGAACACGCGACGCGAATAGTGCGTCAGCGCGAATGCTCCACGCAGCGTGAATCGATCGAGTTTGGGATCGGTCGTGGGCGCGACCCAATTACGCCGCCGAAACTTCACGCGCAACCCGGCGAGGCTTGCGGCAGCGAGGCTCAAGATGTCCTCCAGGCTCGCATGCCCGCCTGACGTCGGGGTTGCACGCTCGACCGACGCCCCGCTTACACGCTCCACCGACATCGGGCTCGTGCGCTCGGCCGCCACCCGGGCCACGTGCCGCTCGACCATCCCGGCAACGGAGAGTCCCTGGTACGCTTCCACGCGCAAATTATCGGCGAAGAATGGCTCCGAGAAGAGCGTGTTGAGCGTAATGAGACGATAACCAGCCGCGTAGACTGTTCCGATCTCCAGCTCGACCAGGTTGCCGTATTCGGGCGCGGCAGGCTCCCGCACCAGGGCGTAAGCGGGAAGTTGCTCATTGACGAATACGCTGAACTTGGACGGCGCCCCGTAATACGTCAGGAACGGCGTGGACACCCCGAATCCCAGGTGACGGAATCCGGCCTCGGCCAGCTCGTCATCCAACAAACCCAACAGCCGTAACTCTTCCGGCTCGACCTGCTCACGCGGGATCGGTCGAATCTCAACCTCACGCAGGGCGCAAGTCAGGTAAACACGGGCACCCAGCAGATAACGGCTGCCGTACAGAAGAACGTAAACAAACAGGGCCCACGCGATGAGTACCGCGCCAATCGGAAGCATTCGCGTCTCTCAGGCTCGTCGCGAGGACCGTGAAGAACACGCCGCATTCTGCGACAGAATCGGCGGAAGGTGTAGCGACCGTACGAGCCAAAGAATAGCATGGCCATCAATCAGTGCAGCAACCGCGAAAACGCGGGCACAGTCAACTCCCGAAGAGGCCGTTGATCGCAGCGCCGCCACCCACCAGCCAGACAAACAGCAGCCCTCCCAGGAGGAGCGGCTTGATGCCCGCGCGGCGAATGGCGGAGAGATGTGTGGTCAATCCCAGTGCACCCATGGCCATGGCCAGTAGAAAGGTATCCAGGTCGACCGCCGCTCCGACCGCGGCATGAGGCAGCACCGCGAGCGAATTAAACACCACCATCCCGATAAAGGCGAAGGCAAACCAGGGAATTGTCAGGCGACGGTGGCCGGCCTGATGTCCGTCAGTGCCCCCGTACTGTTGCGCCTCTAGCCATTGCGCCCCCTCCCGTTGCACGTCCCGCCGCCGAGCGTCCTGCCGCGCCAGCCACGCTGACATCCCGATCAGAAACGGCGCCAGCATCATCACGCGCACCATCTTGGTAATCACCGCGGTGTTGGCGGTCTCGACGCTGATGGAGCGGGCCGCGGCGAACACTTGCGCGACCTCGTGAATAGTCGACCCGGCGTAGATCCCGAAGGCTCGGGACCCGGGCGGCAACAGCTGCCAATGCTGGTTGAGCGCGTAGAGGGCCGGATAGAGGAAGATTGCGACCGTTCCAAACACGACGACGGTGGAGATCGCGACGGTAACCTGCTCGGACCGGGCTCGAAGTAGCGGCTCGGTAGCCATCACTGCAGCGGCTCCACAGATCGCATTCCCGGCGCCGATCAGCATCGAAGTCTCACGATCCAGCCCAAACAGCCGGGTGCCCAGGAACAACGCCAGCGCGAAGGTCGAGCTCAGGAGCACGGCGTCGATCAGCACACCGCTCATGCCCACCTGCCCGATGTCATGCAGCGTGAGCCGCAGGCCGTAAAGAA
>JAQGOE010000023.1 GCA_028293725.1 Gammaproteobacteria bacterium
CGGGAACCTCGCCGGCAAAACGAGCCAATTCCGCCAGGCCGCCGCCGGCCAGGCAAGCCTGCAACGTCGGGGCCGCCGGGCCCATGCGTGCGGCCAGATCAATGACGCCGCGGCGCGGAGTCAATATCCCATAGGAAGCGGCATTGCCGCGACGATAACTGATGAGCTTCATGTTGGGTAAGCGATGATTTCAACTGCGTAGAATGGCGACACCCCATTGATTGAGGGTCTCCATGCGGTGGTCCCAATGACCCACGGGCCGATTCTCGGCGCAGACCTCCAGCTCGGAGGAGATCTCCGCAAGGTTGCCATCGGGATCGAGCACCATGAAAAACGTGTCATTCCCCGGGCCGTGCCGGCCGACTCCCCACCCCAGCCTGACGGATCGGGCTGCGAGGTGATCCGCCCAGTCGCGCAGTGAGCTCCAGTCGCGCGTCTCGCAGGACAAATGGTCGAAGCGCCTTTCAGGCGCGCGAAAGATGGCCAACGCATGATGCTCCGCATCGGTGCGGAGGAATGCAGCCGTCAGCTCGCCCGCACTGTCGCGCACCAGATCGGACACCGTAAATGACAATGCTTGGGTGTAAAAGTCGACCAGTTGCTGCGGCTCGGGTGTACGGACCGCGTAATGTTGCAGACGCGCCTGTCGCGTCACGTCATCCGAAAAATCGCCCGTTGAGCTGTTGCCGTCAGGAGTCGTGGAGAAGACCACGCTCCGTCCATCGGGATCGCGAATTTGGAGCATTGCCGGGCGCACACAGTACGCGTGCGGTACGCCGCGACGGCTCAAGTCCGATACGTACCGCTCCAAATGGTCAGGGTCTGAAAAGAGGAAATGCGACTCCACCAACTGATTGGCTGCGCCGCGCCGTATCCACAGCGACCGGTGTTGGCCCTCGCAGCGGCACTCGTCCCCCTCCTGAGTGAGGCGGTAATCGAAAGCCCGACCATAGAAGCTCGCGACCGCCTCGGGTTGCGGGCTCGACAGCACCAGGCGCTGCAGAACGGCGTTGATCGTCATAATTCCTATTTTATGATAATTCGTTGCGAATCTCAAACAAACGCGCCGGCGGGCCGCGGCGGAGCGCCCTATCGAGAATAGGCATATGGCTCGTGAATCATTGTGCTACTGCCCCCCGGGTCGTTTCGGCACCATGAGCGCGACTCATGCACTCTCGCGAAACATTGCACACCCGGGTTCTCATCTCCGGCGGCGGTCCGGTCGGACTAGCGCTGGCTATCGAGCTCGGGCTGCGTAACATCCCCTGCGTCCTGGTGGAGCAAAACGAGCCGCTCGGCCCTCTACAGGCCCCCCGCTCAAAGATGATCAACGCCCGTGCGATGGCGCACGTGCGCCGGTGGGGACTGGCGCAGGCGATCCGGGATGCCGTTCCGCTCGGTGCCGACTACCCTTCCAACGTCATCTTTGCCACGCGACTGACGGGCATTGAGATTGCGCGCTTCGAAAATGCTTTCAGCACCAAACGAGGCAACGACGAGCGCTTTCCGGAAGGCGCGGCGTGGCTGCCGCAGTATCGGATCGAGGAAGTATTCCGCACCCGCGCGAGCCAGTTGAGTTCCGTCACCCTGCTATTGGGTTCTCGGCTGGAGAGCTACTCGCAAACGCAGGAGTGTGTCGAGGCAACTGTCAGCAACAAACGCGGCACGCAGCGTATCGAGGCCACCTACCTCGTAGCGGCCGATGGCGCGCGCAGTACCGTTCGGACTCTGGCCGGCATCGCAATGGAGGAGGTTCCGAGCGCCTCGAGCAGCACAGCCAACATCAATGCCCTGATTCGCGTACCCGGGCTCTCGAAACGCCTCACGCTAGCCCCGGCCGTGATCTACCAGATCGTGAACCGTGAGGTCTCGGCTGGCATGGGACCGTTCGACGTCGACGACCGCTGGTTCATCAATGCCTTTCCGCAAAACTGGACGGGAGCGCCCGACGATTTCGACCTCGTGGCTTTCACGCAGGCCGCGATAGGGGCCCCCCTGCCGGTCGAGGTAATTTGCAGAAGCACCTGGTCCCCGCGCGCGCTTTTGGCGAAGCAGTACCGACAAGGCCGTCTGCTACTCGCCGGTGATGCGGCGCAAGTCCGGCCGCCCACTGGCGGGTACGGCATGAATCTTGGGATCGGAGATGCGGTGGACCTGGCGTGGAAGCTTGCGGCAACACTACAGGGCTGGGGATCACCGGCCCTGCTGGATACCTACGAGCTGGAGAGAAAACTCGTCCATCGGCGCGTATTGCAGGAAGCGCTGGAGAACTATTCGTTCGTCGACTCGGTACGCAACGCGCGCATCCGGCCGGACGACCTGGAGGCAGAGGCTGACGCTGGAGATCTTGCCAGGTCGCGCCTGAAGGATCTCATTCAGCAGCAAAAGGAACGCGAGTACCATACATTGGGCGTTGTGTTGGGTGAGCGCTACGTCGGCTCACCCCTGGTCGCTCGCGAGGCCGGGGCGCCCCCGCCGCTGCACTTTCGCGACTACATCCCCAGCACCTATCCCGGTTGCCTGGCTCCCCACCTTTGGCTGCCCGACGGCCGCTCCCTGTACGACTTGCTCGGCACGGGCTTCACATTACTCATCTGCGGTGCGCGCACGGCAAGAGCCGCGGGGCGCTTCGTGGCGGCGGCGAAAAAGATGGGTTTGCCCCTGACCACGCTGCAGCTGCAGGATCGCCGTAGCCTCGAGCTCTACCCGACCGCCTTGACCCTCATCAGACCCGATCAACATGTCGCCTGGCGGGGCGATGCGGCACCCGATGATCCGGAAACCCTGTTGGAGCAAGCTCGCGGCAACGGGCTACCTGAGGCAGGCTCATCGGCAGGACCGGCGTACCGCACCAGGAGATCTCCATGACACAACTCAGCAGACTCGATCTGGGCCACGTCGGCCTGTTTGTTCGCGACCTCACGCGCATGAGCGAGTTCTACCAGAGAGTGTTTGGTTTCGTGATCACGGATGCAGATTTCGCTGGCGCCGGCGAGCCGCGCGCGGTGTTTCTCAGTCGCAACCCCGACGAGCATCATCAACTGGTGCTCGTGTCACGACCCGCCGTCGTGCCGGCCGCGACCGTGATTCAACAGATCTCCTTCCGCACGCAATCCCTCGAGGAAGTCCGCCGCACCTACTTCGCCCTCCAGGAGGAACAGCTCTCGCAAATACAGCCCATCACGCACGGCACCGCGTGGTCGGTCTACTTTCGTGACCCGGAGGAGAATCGTATCGAGCTGTTTACCGAGACGCCCTGGTACATCACTCAGCCGTTCGTTACCCCGGTTGACTACAACAAATCCGACGACGTCATCCGCAGAGAGACCGAGGCGTTGTGTCGCGCGCAGCCGAGCTTCCGGATGATGTCCGAGTGGCGCGCCGAAGTGGCGCAACG
>JAQGOE010000037.1 GCA_028293725.1 Gammaproteobacteria bacterium
CGGAGTGGTCACTGCCCTCGGCTATGGCACGACGGGGCTGTCGGTGGGACAGCGGGTGTTCGGCCTCGCGGACTGGCATCGCGACGGCACCCTGGCGGAGTTCGTGGCCGTCGAGGCACGCAACCTCGCGCCGCTCCCGGGCGACGTCGACTTCACGGTAGGCGCGAGCCTGCCGATCTCGGGCCTGAGCGCCTGGCAGGGACTGTTCGAGCACGGCCGCCTTCAGGCGGGGCAGAGCGTCCTTGCGCACGGCGCGGCCGGCGCAGTCGGGACGATGGTGACGCAACTCGCACGCGAATTCGGCGCATACGTCATCGGCACCGGACGCGCCGCCGACCGCCAGAAGACGGTCGACTTCGGCGCGCAGGAGTTCGTCGACCTCGACAACGACGCCCTGGAAGACGTCGGCGAAGTCGATCTGGTGTTCGATGTCATCGGCGGCGACATCGGGAAGCGGTCCGCAGGCCTGATTCGAGCCGGAGGAACACTGGTGTCCATCGTCGGGCCGCCCGAGGCGCGGCCCGACGACGGCCTGGCGGTCGACTTCGTTGTCGAGTCCGATCGTGCCCAACTGAGTGAGATCGTCCAACGGGTGCGGGACGGACGACTGCGGACAAACATCGGCAACGTCTCGACCCTCGACGATGCCGTCGCCGCCTTCAATCCGACCGAGCGACGCAAGGGGAAGACGATCATCCGCGTTCGTCCGCTTCAGCACCTGCTACCAATCGATGAGTAGCAGCCATCGGCTAAGTGATGCATCACTGCACTACGGAACATGCGCACTCCATGGTGCCTTCCAGGCGCCCGGATCGCTCCATATCAACCTGACTTCGAATGCGGTATCTGACCCAGACCGGCGCGGCTCTTTGGATGCTCCTTGTGATGAGTGATTGCATCTGGCACGAACAATCCTGGGCTGCGGCGTTCGCCATTGCTGCTCTCGTGAGTGCGACGTGTATTGGCGCCCGAGTGGCGGTGTGGCTAAAGCGAGACCGCGCCAGCATCAGGGCGCAGGCGCGTCAAGCCGAGCGAACACGCGTCGCGCGCGATTTACACGACACGACTCTCCAGGGCATCCATGCCGTGCTTCTCAAGTTGGAGACGTGGACGGCCGATGAACGGATCGCCTCTCATCTGCGGCAGGACATTACCGACGTTCTGGCGGAAGTGCGTCGGATCGAAACGGATGCGAGGGCGCGGATCCTCAAGCTGCGCCAAGGGGAAGCTCCGATCGGCGAATTGATTGAGAAACTTCAATCGATTGCGCAACTGGCGCAGAACGAGTCACCTGCCAGTTATTTCGTTGAAACTCGGGGGATGCCTCGGGCGCTGACGCCTGAAGCCTATTACACGTTGCTGTATGTCGCGCGTGAGGCCGTGCAAAACGCCTGCCGACACTCTTGCGCGACGCGTGTGGAGGTTCAACTCGCGTTCTACGCAACAGAGGTGTTGCTGTGTGTTGTTGATGATGGGCAAGGCTTGGTCGCGGTACCCGGAGAGTTGCTGCTGGCCTCCGGACGCTTCGGATTGCTCGGAATGCAGGAGCGGGCAGCGGAATTAGGGGCTCTATTGGCCATTGAGTCCGAAGCCGGCTGCGGGTGTCGCGTTCAACTCCGTGTGCCCGGTAAACTTGCTTTCAGTGCTTCCATCCCACGAATGGGTTGGTTTTCAACGCGCAAGAACTTCGCTGACGTAATCCACGAACAGACGCGCTGAGCGTTTGGCCGCCGGCCGGCCGGGAAGGACGGTACGGCAGTCTCACTAAGGAGAAATTACTCCGAGGAGTGAGTCTGGAGCCTTGCTTAGGCAGAGAGCCTGCGGGCGATCGGCCTGCGGCCGAAGGATTCACTCCAACGAGTGAAGAGGCCGCGGATTCCCAGCGTTACGGTGTGATGCACAGAGCGATCCGCGGAGATAATTCCATGAGTACAGTCGCCATAAACACCTACCCTGTGCGTTACGGCACGGCAACAGTCGATGGCGTCACGATCTTCTACCGCGAGGTGGGCAATCGTGGTTCCCCTGCCGTGGTGTTGCTTCATGATTTCCCGACTTCCTCGCACATGTACCGCAACCTGCTTCCCGCACTCGCAGACGGATACTATGTCATCGCACCGGATTACCCCGGATACGGAGACAGCGACGCCCCCGATCCCGGAAGGTTCCGCTACAGCTTCGACCGGATCTCCGCCCTCATCAATGGCCTGCTCGAGCAGAAGCTCGTCTACTCGTATGCCATGTACGTGGTGGGCTACGGGGCACCTGTCGGTTGGCGCCTGGCTCTCGCACATCCGGAGCGTATCTCGGCGTTGATGATCCAGAACGGTGATGCGCATGAGGAAGGTCTGCAGGAGCTCTGGAATCCGGTTAAAAAGTATTGGGCCGATGCCAGCGAGGAGAACCGTCGGGACTTGTTGGGGTGGATGTCGCTCGAGTCGACGATGTTTCGTTACACGCACGGTGCGCGCTACGAGACCTATATCTCGCCTGACAACTGGGCGCACGACCAGCCATTACTGGACCGACCCGGCAACGCGAAGATTCAGACCGATCTGCTCTATGACTACCGTAACAATGTTTTGTTGTACCCCGAGGTCCAGGCCTGCTTGCGCGAGCGGCAGCCGCCCACGCTTCTCATCTGGGGAAAACAAGACCGAATTTACGCCGTGGCGGGTGCCCACGCTTACAAGCGCGACTTGAAGGATTTGGAGTTTCATTTACTCGATACCGGGCATTTTGTGCTTGAAGACCCGGCGGTGGAGGCCTCCACTCTGATTCGTGACTTCCTTGACCGTAGGGTGCAGATCAAGCCCGGACCAGGAGTGTCGTAAGTAACAAGACAAGACGATTGTCCACAAGGCTGATGGAGCAGCCGCGTCGATGCAGGCAGACAGCCTCCCTGTGTATGCCTGGGATGAGATCTGTTGTGTCCGCTACCAAGAGCCGGGGCCCACGATGGCATGAAGCCAGATTCCACCAGTAAGCCCGCCCCACGCCTCCATCCACCTGTGGCAGGCGGTGAAACGAAAAATCACGTTATGAATCTTAGTCAGTCAGTCTAGGAAACCGCGCTGAACGGCGATGCTGACTGCATGCGTACGATCGTTGGCTTGGAGTTTTGCCAGGATGTTCTTGACACGTGTCTTTATCGTTTGTTCAGACACACACAACAATTCACCGATTCGGCGGTTGTGTTGTCCGGCGGCGACCAGCCGCAGCACACTGAGCTCGCGTGGGCTCAAGTTTTCACTGCCATGATGTGCGGCGAGCTCGCGTCTGAGCTCCGCGCTCACGAATGTGCGCCCCGTGGTCGCCTGACGAATCGCCTGGAGAATTTCCGAACGCCGCGAGTTCTTCAGCACATAAGCGCGGGCGCCGAACTTCAATGCGCGCGACACCCGCGCATCTCCCGTGTAGGAAGTCAACACGATGAGGCAGGCATCGTTGAATTCCTTGCACAACGTCGCGATGACCCGCAGTCCGTCGATCTTCGGCATCTGCAGGTCTACCAGTGCCACATCAGGACGGCAGTCACGGAACCGCTCGATGCACTCGGCACCATCCGCCGCTTCGGCCACGACCTCCAGATCGGGCTCCGGTTGAATCATGTAGCGCAGTCCATCCAGCATGGCCGGGTGGTCATCGGCAATGAGCAGGCGTTGAGAGCGAGATACTTCAACCATGACGCTACCTCTCCATTTTCTGGGCAGAGATCCAATGACTATCTCGGAAATAGGGAGCGACGAGGCGCTTGCCTTTGGCGTTCGGGAGCACGTGTTCGAAGACGGGCTTCACCTGTTCCACATTCTGCGCCAGCGCGGGCGAGGCCCGGAGTGCTGTTGCGGTCAGTAGCAGTGCAAGGGAGCGCATTCGCATCTCTTTACCCTCATGTTTGGGGCCAATCGGCGAGAGCTGGTCGGTAGCACTCGATACGTTCCCAATGCG
>JAQGOE010000071.1 GCA_028293725.1 Gammaproteobacteria bacterium
TAAATCGCCCATTCCTGCGAGGGTGAGAAATTGAGCTCGTAGTAGCCGGGCATGCCGGGGATCGCTATGAAAGCCTCGAAACACGTGTGCTTCCAAAGCCCATCCGCACGGCCCGGAGACTGCGAAAACGGAACGCGTATCGCGGGCATTTCGGCTATCAGAACGTACTGGAAGACGAGGGTGTCAGACTGCCCCGATCGTACGCGCGCATTGATTCCCGGCGAGACGCCGTCGCCCCCGTCGCTCTCCACGTGCCCGCCGTATGTCCCGCCCCCGCGGATCGCGTCACCGCGAGCTGCGAAGTCAACCAGGGGCATCCATTTTGATTCCGCAAAAGTCATAGACTATCCAGATGCTGCGCCAGGAGCCTGTCTGACAGGCTCCCCGGCGCGGGGTGATGGTATCCGCAGTCAGCGGCTGCCGCAGTGACGGGAATACGAATTGCGGAAATCGGCCATGACAAACGACCCCTGGGATGTAGTGATTATCGGCGCCGGCGTCGCAGGGCTCACCGCGGCCCGCGCATTGGCCGAGTCGGGTCATTCGATTTTGCTCCTTGAAGCCCGCGACCGCGTCGGCGGTCGCGTCTGGACCCGCCGCGAGATCGACACCGCCGCACCCGTCGAGCTTGGCGCTGAGTTCATCCACGGGCAGATCCCTCAAACGCTCAATCTGCTGCACGAGGCCGGCACCGCAGCGCTCAGCGCCGATGGACCTCACTGGACTCTGCTCCACGGGAAGCCGCAGTCGCGCATAGACGAGCTTTTCGAGCAGGTCCAGAAGGGGATGAAGAAGGCAGACCTTCTGAAGAAGCCCGACGTGTCTTTCCAGGCGTTTCTAGACCAGGGGGAACGCTACGGGATCTCCAGTGAGGCGCGAGAGCTTGCCTGTCGGTACGTGGAAGGTTTCGATGCTGCGGATCCTGCCCGCGTGAGCGCGCAGTCCATCGCGGAGGAATGGGGCTCGGGCGGCATGCTGGACTCTCCGCAGTTTCGGCCGATGGGTGGTTATAGCTCGGTGCTCACGGCTCTCGCAGGGAAGCTCGACCGTGACAAAGTTCATGTGCAACTTCATACGGTCGTGAAGGCCGTGCGGTGGAAACGAGGAGCCGTGGAGATTGAAGGCGCGTTTTTGGACCGACCTTTCAATGTGAAAGCCCCCAAGGTGATCGTTACGGTGCCCATCGGCGTGCTGCAACTTCCTGACGGCGCTCCGGGTGCGATCCGCTTCACCCCTGCGCTGGAGGGGAAACGCGCCGCCATCGCGGGCATCCTCTCGGGGTCCGTGTTGAAAGTGGTGCTGCGCTTTCGGTCGGTGTTCTGGGAAGAGTTGGAGGGTGGACGCTATCGGGAGGCGTCATTCTTCCATTCCCCGGACACCCCTTTCCCGACCTTCTGGACCTCCATGCCAACACGCTCGCCCTTTCTCAATGCGTGGATAGGGGGGCCACCCGCCACGCTATTGTGCGGAAAGTCTGATGCGGAGATCGTGCAAGCGGCGCAGGACAGCGTGCGCACCATGTTTGGCGACTCTCTGCCGGCCAGCAAAGCCGAACTCGAGGCGGCGTTCGTGCATAACTGGGAACGCGATCCGTTTGCACGGGGCGCTTATAGTTATGTGGGTGTCGGCCACAACGATGACGCTCGCCGGGAGCTAGCGACACCGCTCGAAGACACGCTGTTTTTCGCCGGCGAAGCCACCGACACAGAAGGTGAAGCCGCCACCGTCACCGGCGCTCTCCAAAGCGGCACCCGCGCCGCCAGTGAGGTAATCGCACTCCTCGAGTCATGACGGGAACAGTCCAGACAGGTCGACCGTAACTCCTGGCAGTGCGGACAAGGCGACCGCTGCGGGGTTATCGGTGAATGAGACATCGGTGTAGGTCCCATCGCGGAGTGAACGAAAGAAATGGATTCGATAGTGCTCGAGATCCATGAGCCATACCTCCGGCACCCGGTGCCGGGCGTAAAGGGGAATCTTCGAGTTGCGATCCCGATGAAGCGAGGATTGACTGACTTCAATAGCCAACAACATATCCGCCGCTCCCGGGTGACGAGCCCAGTATGAGTCCTCCCTTGGCAGTACAACCGTCAAGTCGGGCTGAGGTTCGGAATAGTCATCCAGTCGCACCGGCTGTTCCACTCTCACCTGGGCCGAGTCACCCAGCGCCGCAGCGAGCCGAGAATGCAACCGATATACCGTGCTCGCATGAGGACTTCCTATCGGTGGCATTTCGATGACCTCTCCCTCGATCAGCTCTGTTCGGGCATCGGGCGCGAGCAGTCCGACTTCGGTCATACGGTAGTACTCATCAACCGTAATACGATGGCGAGGGAACCGGTCATTCATGACTGTGCTCATGGGTCTCTCCGGGAGTCGCCAGTGTACCGCTAATCCAAGTGGGGGGTGCTGCGTTGAAATTCATGTTGGCAGAGCCAATCGAGGCCGACTAGATCAATAGCCTCTGTCTTTATGCAGAAATGTGCCGATGCTGGAACACTGCTCGACGCTCAGCACGAGTCACGCCAGCAGACGTGTCATTGCCCCATACCCGATCTATAGTGTGTGCATGTCAACTCGTACGCAGCTAACACGTCGGCAAGCACTACTCGGTGGCGCGTGCATCTGTAGCGTGCGCGCGTTCGCGCAGAAAAACGCGCGCGAAGTGCTCCCGTTTTCGCGTGAGAACCTGCGCGCGATTGTCACCGAGGAAGTCGCGCCTGGAATTCACGTCCGGCGTGGCGTCAACGAAGACGTCACCGCGCAGAACGAAGACGCAATAGCCAACATCGGATTCATTGTTGGCCGTGACGCGGTAGCGGTCATCGATCCGGGTGGAAGCCTGATCGATGGACAACGCCTGCGTGCAACCATTCGGCAAACGACCCGGTTACCGATCAAGTACGTAGTCATGTCCCACGTCCACCCCGACCACATTTTTGGAGCGCCCGCGTTCCAGCAAGACCACCCGCAGTTTGTGGGTCACGCACGCCTACCTCGCACGTTAGCTTTGCGCGCGGAGTTTTACCGCAAGCGACTCGAGGACACGCTGGGCAAGGAACGCGCTGGCAGCGCTGTCGCGCCAACGATGCTGGTGCAAGACCACGCCGAAATCGATCTTGGCGACCGCGTCCTCGCCCTTACGGCACATGGAACGGCTCATACCGACTGCGACCTAAGCGTGATGGATCGAAACAGCGGCACCCTGCTGCCAGCGGACCTTCTCTTCGTGGAGCGGATCCCGTCACTGGACGGCAGCCTCCGGGGATGGATGAAAGAGCTGGCGGCGCTCAAATCAGCGCCCGCACAGCGCGCGGTACCCGGTCATGGCCCGACGAGCGTAAAATGGCCTGTGGGCGGAAGTGACCTGGAGCGTTACCTGGGCGTCTTGCTTCGCGAGACTAAAGAGGCCATTGCGAAAGGAACGGACCTCGAAGCCGCGGTCAGTACAGTCGCGCAGGGTGAACGCTCCAGGTGGAAGCTTTTCGACGACTACAACGGCCACAACGTCACCCAGGCGTTCAAGGAGCTCGAGTGGGAACAATGAGACAGCTTCTCCTGACGGTGTTTCTCGTGAGCCTGACCCAGTTAGGCGCCGTTCCCCGTGCGCTCGCCGACGACGATGACGCCGCCGCGCGCGCAAGCCGGTGGCAGGCGCTCCAACAGGCACTCTTCCCCGGCCGCCCTATGAAGGACGGCGCCGGCATCGTGAAACTCGATGCACCCCCTCGCGCGCTTGACGCCGCACTCGTCCCGATCGGCATCGATCTCTCGAGCGTGAAGTCCATCAAGAGCGTGTACCTCGTCATCGACGGGAATCCATCGCCACTCGCGGCTCACCTTACCTTCGGCCCCAAGGCTGACCCGCGCAGCCTCAAATTCCGCGTGCGTGTGGATCAGTACACCGATATGCACGCCATCGCAGAGAGTCAGGATGGCCAACTGTGGGTCGCGACGAAGTTCGTGAAAGCCTCCGGCGGCTGCTCCGCCCCCGCGGGCGGTGACGACGCCGCGGCCCTGCAGGACGTCGGGCGAATGAAGCTCCACCTCATCGGCGACTTCGTCGCGGGTAAGCCGGAGCAGGCGGTGCTCATGGTGCGCCACCCTAACTTCAACGGCATGCAGATGAACCAGATCACGCGGTACTACACACCGCCGCGCTTCATCCGCACGATCGACGCCACCTACGAGGGCGGCTCGATATTCCATCTCGACTCGGACATCTCGATGAGCACCGATCCGGTCATCACCTTCGGCTTCGTGCCGCAGGCGAAGGGCCAGATCAAGATCGTGGTTCGAGACAGCAAGGACGCCACGTTCGATCACAGCTTTGACGTCCCGGGTGGCGGCAACGAGGTCGCGTCAAGTAACGGCGGCGCCCCCGGAGCCTAGAAGAGCAACCGAGGAGTCTGGGCGGAGAGGAGGGACGACGAAAACGTTGGTGTTAGCGATCGCGCTGAGTGTCGCGGCAACATCCACGCCCGGCACACAGGCAGGTATTGTCCCTGTCGTCGCCGTTGCGCCTATCGCTGTCGCGCCTATCGCAGACAGCTCCCCCATCGCCGAACCGCCGGGCTACTGGACCGGTCCCATCAACTCCGCAGTGCCGGCGACGATCGCCGGCGGCAAAGTCCTTCATGACGCGCATGCTCTACAAGCTCTCCTGAAGCGCCCCGAGACGGTGATTGTCGATGTCTCGAATGCCCCCGTGCGCCCCGAGAACCTCGCGACCGGAGCGCCGTGGTTACCGCTGCCCCATCAGGCAATTCCCGGGAGTGTCTGGATTCCGGGAGTCGGTTTAGGGGAAATCCCTCCTGCTGCAGGCGATTTCTTTCGGAGGCAACTGGCTGCCGCGACGGGCAACGACCCGACACGGCCCATCGTCATTTATTGCCACCAGACCTGCTGGCTGAGTTGGAACGCAGCCAAGCGGGCGATCAGTTACGGCTACTTCAACGTGTACTGGTTCAGAGACGGAATCGAAGGCTGGAAGGCGGCGCACCTCCCCACGGCCGTCATCGAGCCGCGGGTCGCGCCCGAGAGCTAGCCGACGGGTGGGAGACGGCTCTCGGCAACCTGATCCCGCGCTTCGCGGGGGGCGCCAATCCCAACTTCCTCATCAACGTCTGCGCATCGACAGGCGCGCGCAGCTTCACGTCCGTATTATCAAAGAAGCAGTAAACGTCACGCTCTTTCGCGGGTGGCGGCGGTTCGCCGAGCGCTTTCTGGGCGTCCGTGGGCTCCATTCCCTTGCTCCAGGCCTGAATCCTCCGCGCCCAACGATCGAGCGCTTTATCGCCATAACCACTCCGATACAATTCCTTGTCGCCATGGAGCCGCATGTAGACAAAATCGGCTGTCACGTCATGTGTCATCGGCCAACGGCGCGCCGTCTCGGCTACCACCAGGGCGACGTTGTGGCCGCGCAAGAGTTCGATAAACGAAGGATCGAGGAAGCTGTCGTGACGAATCTCCACCGCATGGCGCAACTCCCGGCTCGCGTCGATCGCCAGCCGCGTACGACCTTTCATCCACGCCGAGCGCTTGCGCGCCACACCGCACGCAGCCAGCGTGTCATGAGGCAGCAGATCCAGGAAAGACTCCATGCGCCCGCGGTCATATTTAAAGTTGGGCGGAAACTGCCACAGAATGGGACCGAGCTTTTCCCTGAGATTGAAAACCCCCGATGCAAAAAAATTCGCCAGGGGCTCCTCAACATCGCGCAATCTGCGCATGTGGGTGATGTATCGGGGCCCTTTGACACTGAACACGAAACCCGGTGGCGTGTCCGCGTACCAACACGAGTAGCTCTTCGGCCGCTGCAATGAATAGAATGATCCGTTGATCTCGATTGCCGGCAACACGCGCGACGCATACTCGAGTTCGCGGCGCTGCGGTAGATCAGCGGGGTAAAACGTCCCCCGCCAGGGCTTGTAGCGCCATCCGGAAATGCCGATGCGGATCGTAGCGGCCATGGTCGGCGTGTAGCACGAAACGCTCCCGTCAGCTTCCTGAAATCTCAGCTGCGCTCAGCAGCCGTACGTGCCCCAAACACCATCAGACAACCGATGACCACGAACAGCACCGCCGCGCTCAACGACAACGAGCCGTGAATACCGATGAGCCCGCCGAGCATGCCCACCGTTACGCCACTGAAAGTCTTCATACCGTTCGCCGCCATCGAGAATACCCCGATGACGCGCCCGCGAATCGGCGCAGGCGCGCTCAACTGCACCAGGGCCTGTGCCATGGAGTTGAAAGACAGCTCGAGAAAACCCGCCAAAAACAACAGCACGAGCGCAAGTCCGTAGCTCGAGACGAGCGCGAACACCCCCAAGGCACAACACCAGCCCATCGCCAACGCCAACGCGGTCCGCGCGGCCGGACGCAACAAGCCTCCGAGCTCGAGCACGAATCCGGCCGCCAGTGCGCCCAACGCATCGGCGGCCAACAGCGCGCTGTACGACAAGCCGGGATCGCCGTGCCCCAGATCCTGAGCAAAACCGGGCATCTGGGCCTGGTAAGCATTGCCGACAAAAAACGCCGAACCGCCCGCCAACAATGTCATGGACATGACAGCCGGGTTCTCGCGTATGACTCGAAACGTAGCCCACACATCCGCGAAGCCTCGTACCGCCCGAACCGGCACCGCCTGCTCCTTGCGGAAGCGCGGCCCATAGGGAGCCCGCCACAGCCACACAATCATCGGCACGTAGATCAGCGCATTTACCAGAATCGCATGCGAGGGTCCGAGCGCCAGCAACAGAGCGCCGCCCACCGCCGGTCCACATAACATCCCGAGATAGCGCGCCGTTGCTCCAAGACGTACCGCACTCTGCAACTCCGCAGGCCCAACGATGTCGTGCAGCAACAGCTGACTGGCCGGACCCCACAATACACCGGCGCAGCCGTGAATGATCAGCAGCACGCGTGCGTGCCACGGCTGCAGCGTGCCGGTGAAAAACAACACACCCCATGCGATCGACACGCCCATGAAGAGCAACATGCCGAACTGAATGATGCGACGGGGATCGAAGCGGTCGGCGAGCGCGCCGCTGTACACGGAGAACGCTAGAAACGGCAGCCAGTGCGAGACGACCGCGAAACCCCCGAGAGTGGGCGAGTGAAACTTCTGGAAGATCACCCAATAGCTGATGACGTGCTCGATATTGTCCGCCAACATCGCCAGAGCCGTGGCGATGAAGTACATCTGAAAGCCAGGATGACGTAGTGCGGCGAACGAGGCGTGCGAGCGCGCTGGCGAGGCGCCCTGATCTGCTTCGGTGGACAAAGTTATTTCGGGCTCAGGTTCCAGCCCGCCCCGGCACCGCCGCCGTGAGGCAGCGGTCTCAACCCAGCGCCTGACGCAGCTCGGCCACCAGATCGCTCACATCTTCGACGCCCACCGACAGCCGAATGAGGGTGTCGCTGATCCCAAGAGACGCCCGCATCGCAGCAGGTATCGACGCATGCGTCATGAGGCCGGGATGCTCGATGAGACTCTCCACGCCGCCCAGACTCTCAGCCAGCGAGAACAGGTGGCAGCGTTCCAACACCCGGCGCGCGTCGTCGATGGTACCCCGGAGCACTGCCGTCACGATTCCACCGTAACCGCCCGTCATCTGCCGCTTCGCCAGCGCGTGTTGCGGATGACTCTCGAGACCGGGGTAGTAAACCCGCTCGACCTTCGGGTGCTTCTCCAGAAACTGTGCTATCGCCAGCGCATTCGCGCAGTGGCGCTCCATCCGTAACGCCAGTGTCTTGATACCCCGCAGAATGAGAAAGGCGTCAAACGGCCCCGCGACCGCGCCCAAAGCGTTTTGCAGATAGGCGAGCCGCTCTTTCAGCGGCGCGTTATTCCCTACCACCGCTACGCCGCCCACGCAATCGGAATGACCGTTGAGATACTTCGTCGCCGAATGCACGACGATATCGAACCCGTGCTCGAGAGGCCGCTGTACGAATGGCGTCGCGAACGTATTGTCGCAAACACTGATCAGGCCATGCTTGCGGGCAATCGCGGCCACAGCGCTCAGATCGACCAGCTTCAGCAGCGGATTCGTGGGAGTCTCGACCCATAACAGGCGCGTGTTGGGTCGGATCGCCGCCTCCAGCGCGGCAGGATTCGTCAAATCGACGAGCGCGACGTCCAGGCCAGCCGACCGCTTGCGCACGTTCTCGAACAATCTGTAACTGCCACCATACAGATCGTGCATGGCAACGATATGCGAGCCGCTGTCGATCAGCTCCAACACTGTCGAGGTGGTCGCCATTCCGGAAGCGAACGCGAACCCTGCAATGCCCCCTTCGAGGTTGGCCACGGCAGCCTGCAATGCGTCCCGCGTTGGATTGCGCGTGCGGGAATAGTCATAGCCTTTGTTGACGCCGGGGCTCGACTGCACATACGTGGAGGTAGCGTAAATCGGCGGCATCACCGCGCCGGTCAACGGGTCGGGACTTTGTCCTCCGTGTATCACGCGCGTGGCAAAGCGTTGCTTGTCACCATCAGCACTCATCAGATTCTCCGGCGCAGCCAGTTCAGAACATCGATACGGGTGACCAGTCCCTGGAACTCGGTTCCCTTCATCACAATCGCTACCAGGCCACGCTTGAAGATCTCCATCAATTGCGGCAGTGGGGCATCCACCGGCACCGTGACCAGGTGACTTTCCATTGCCTTGGTCACCGGCTCGTTGAAGTGCTGCGGATTTTCAAACACCTCGAGCAGGATGTCCTCCTCGTCGACGATGCCGACGATACGGCCTTCGTGCATCACGGGAAGCTGCGAGACGTCGTACAGCTTCATCCGGCGGTAAGCCGCCATCACGAGTTCCGTGGAATTCACGGTGACCGCGGCGCGCTCCCAGGCGCGGCGCGCGATCAGATCCCGCAGATCCCCGAACTGCTCGCGCTGGACGAATCCCTGGTCCAACATCCAGTAGTCGTTGTAAACCTTCGAAAGGTACTTGTTGCCGCTGTCGCAGACAAAGGTCACGACACGCTTCAGGTGTTTCTGCTCGCGGCAGTAGCGCAGGGCGGCCGCCAGCAGCGTTCCGGTGGACGTCCCCGCGATGATCCCTTCCTTCAGCAGCAACTCGCGACAGGTCTGAAACGCCTCGGCATCGGGAATGTTGTAGGTAGTACCGACGCGTGAGAAGTCGGCGACCGGCGGAATGGAGTCGCCGCCAATCCCCTCCACGAGCCAGCCGCCGCGCGCCGTCTCGACTTTCCCGGTCTTCGCGTAGTCCGCGAGGATGGAGCCCGCGGGATCCGCCAACACCATCTCAACACCCGGCGCGGTGCGCGCGAAAAAGTGCGAGAGACCCGTCAGCGTGCCACCCGTCCCAACACCGCAGACCACGGCATCGAGCTGGTGATTCATCTGCTCCCAGATCTCGGGCGCGGTGGTTTCCTCGTGCGCCTGCGGATTGGCGGGATTGCCGAACTGGTTCACGAAGAAGGAATTGGGCGTCTCGCGGGTGAGACGCTCGGCCACATCACGGTAATACTCCGGATGGCCCTTACTGACATCGGAGCGGGTGAGCACGACTTCGGCGCCCATCGCCTTCAGATGAAAGATCTTCTCCTGGCTCATCTTGTCCGGGATGACGAGCAGCAGACGATAGCCCTTCTGAGCCGCGACCAGCGCGAGACCCAGCCCGGTGTTGCCCGCGGTGGCCTCGATGAGCGTACCGCCCGGCTTCAGCCGTCCGTCACGCTCGGCCGCCTGGATCAGATACAACCCGACGCGGTCCTTGATGGATCCGCCAGGATTCTGATTCTCGAGCTTGAGAAATAGCCGGCACGGCCCAGTATCGATATGAGTGACGGCGACGAGCGGCGTGTGGCCGATCATCTCCAGCACGTTGTTGTAGGGTTGTGATGACATGGCGCTCCTTCTCGCGCAGATTGTACGCGAGCGCGCCTGGTGGCGCTGGCTGAAGGCATGCCCGCTTCGGATGCCGCAATTTCAGCGCGGCGCGGTCAGCAGCCCGGACTCCACCCAGTCGCGCAAGAAACCCGCTGCCCTGACGGGCGCCTGCGCCTCGCCAAATTCGGCGCACAGGAGCCCGCACAGGCCGCCGAATGACTGCCCCTCTCGTACGGCTTCGATCGCCTCGCTTTCGCCCGGGTGCAGCGAGCGGAAATAAGTCCGCAGCTCCTGCCGCCACAGGAGCCACTGCACCGGTTCAGGGCTGAATACGATTTCCGGCGGCTCCCCGCCGTCGCTAACGGCCTTCCAGATCTGCGGCGCATTCCACGAAAGCGCCAGCCGGCGAACAGAAGGGTGCAAACCGAACCGCAGCTCCGCCCATTCCTCCGGCGCCACGCTCGCGAGGTCACTCACCCCAACCGAGTCGGCATCGGCTGCGTCGAACACTTCCGTCATCGCCCACTCCCAGTGGGCGATCTCGGCCAACACGGCCGCGCTCGCATACCCGGGATCGGTAGCCAGAAAATCGGCCAGCACATTGCCGTAGTAGCGGATGGAAAAGAACGGCGAATCATGTGAGCGCACATAGGCCGTGGCCAACGTCTCGAAATCCGCCTCACCGAGCAACTCGCTCAGCACGGGAAAATTCGATTGCAACGCTTCGACGAGGCGCGCGCAATAGCCGTCGCCGTAGATGCTCAATCGTGTGGCTATGGGCACTCGCTCGGTGCCGACGACGTGCGCCTCGATAGTGGAATCGCCGCGCAGCAGGTAACTCTGAAAGTCCCCCTGGATCTGCGGCAGCCGGCTCATGCCGCGCGCACCAACACGCGCTCTGCGACCGCACGCGCCTGCGCCAGCTCTTCACAAAGCTCTTCGAGCGGCGGGATGTTGGCATCTCGCTCGATCATGGTCGACACGTTGCCGAAGCGGCGCACGGCTGCCGCATACAACTCCCACACCGGGTCGGGCACGGGGTGATCGTGAGTATCGATCAGATAGTCGCCGTGGTTCTCGTGGCCGGCGAGATGGATTTGCTGCACACGGTCGACCGGAATCGAGTTCAGGTAGTCGAGGGCTGCGAATTCGTGATTTACGGCGCTCACGTAGATGTTGTTGACATCCAGCAGGATGAGACAGTCGGCCTGCACAGCCACCTCGCGCAGAAACTCCCACTCGGTGAGTCGAGAGTCGCGGAAGGTCACATAGCTGGAGACATTTTCCAACAGGATACGGCGGCCCAGAATATCCTGCACCGTCCGTACCCGCTCGACGACGTTGGCGAGAGCTTCTTCCGTATAGGGCAGCGGCATCAGGTCGTGCAGGTTCTTGCCGGCGACACCGGTCCAACACAGGTGGTCGGAAATCCATTTCGGCTCGACGCGGGCGGCGAGGGCCTTCACCTGCGCGAGATAGCCGCGATCGAGAGGAGCGGTGCTGCCGATCGACATCGACACGCCGTGCATCACCAGCGGGTAGCTCTCGCGGATCCGCATGAGGTTGTGCAGCGGTTTGCCGCCGGGGACCAGGTAGTTCTCGGTGAGCGCCTCGAACCAGTCCACCGGAGGGTGGTCGGCGAGAATCGCCTCATAGTGCTCGACCCGCAGGCCGAGACCGAAACCGAGAGAGGCGCGCGTTAACATTTCGGAAGCAAGCGGAGCGCCGCCGGCGGCGCTCCGCTTTACGAGCGCTGACTTACTTGGGAGCCTTGGCCTTCGCTGCATCGCAATCGGCCTTCGACATTTCGACGAAGCCCTTGCCCTTGCAGGAATTCTGACCCTTGCACGAGTTGCTGGCGCCCTTGCACGCGGACTGGCCCTTGCAGGAGTTAACCCCCGTGCATTTCACTTTCGCCTCATCGGCGGTGGCATTCGTGACGGCGGCCATTGAGAACACCATCGCGGCGGCGGCAGCGAGAGCAACGCTGGACATCTTTCGAGAGTTCATCCGAGATTCTCCTAGAACGTTGGGGACACGATTCGACGGAAAAGGCGGGCATCGCTCCGGCGATTGGCCGCACCCGGGCGCGGATTGTACGCCTAAGTGCCTGACACGCCCTAAAAAGTCCGCACGGCTGAACGATCGGGGGCAACGCCTCGCCTTATACAGTGCAAAGACCGGGACACCCCTGGATATATTGCAGCCCAATGTTGCAGTGGATTGAAATCGCGCCCCGAGACCACAAATCGTGCTCCTGCGGCGGCACGAAGGGCCCAGAAAATCCGCTACTATTGCGGGCTCACGTGCGCGAGCAGTGGACTATCTGACTGCTCCCACTCCATCTGCCGAGCCGACTGCACAGCTCGACTTCCTATTTTGACGGTGAAGGAATGACTGACGCCTCCCGTGATGCGATTCTTGTGCGCGGCGCGCGCCAGAACAATCTCAAGAATCTCGATCTCGATATCCCTTTAAACGAGCTCATCGTCGTCACCGGCGTGTCCGGCTCCGGAAAGTCGTCGCTCGTGTTCGATACGTTGTACGCCGAAGGGCAACGTCGCTACGTCGAGACATTCTCGCCGTACGCGCGGCAGTTTCTCGATCGCATGGACAAGCCCCAGGTCGAGACGATCGAAGGCATTCCTCCCGCGATCGCCATCGACCAGACGAATCCGGTGCGCACGTCGCGCTCCACCGTCGGCACCATGACGGAGTTGAATGATCATCTGAAACTGATGTTCGCGCGCGCGGCGACGCTGTTTTGTCAGTGCTGCGGGAAGCCCGTACGCCGTGATACGTCCGAAACCATCTACACGGACCTCGTGAGCCACGCGCAAGCCGCCGGCGATCCGCGCCTGTTGCTATGTTTCCCCGTCCCGGTCCCGCCGAATTTCAAGGAAGCGGAAGTCCGCGATCTGCTGGAAAAGCAGGGATACACGAGATTCTTCGAGCCTACCGGCGCGCTCGCGGTGAGCGAGCCCGCAGCCGCGCCAGCGGCGGCTACCGCTGCGGAGAAAAAGCGCGGCCGCAAAGGCGCCGCGGCCACTCCAACGAAACAGAAGATTCTCACAGTCGTGCAGGACCGCTTCCGCGCTGGTACCGCCGAACGCGGCCGCGTGCTCGAGTCACTCGAGGCGGCGTTGCGAGTTGGCCGCGGGCGAGTCGCTGTGTATGTGGTCGATGACAGCGACCCGCCGCAAAGTCTCCAGGCGTGGCGCTACTCGAGTGAGCTGCATTGCGCCGAGTGCGACCGCTCCTACCAACAGCCGAATCCGAGCCTGTTCTCCTTCAACTCGCCCGTGGGCGCCTGCGAGACCTGCCGCGGATTCGGCCGTACCATCGGTATCGACTACGGCCTCGTCATCCCGGACGAGAGCAAATCGTTGCGCGCGGGCGTGATCAAACCCTGGCAGACGAAGTCGTACGCCGAGTGTCAGGAAGACCTGGAGAAGTTCGCGAAAAAGCGCGGCATTCCTCTCGACACTCCGTGGCGCGAGCTCGGCGCCGAGCGGCGCAAGTGGGTAATCGAGGGCGAAGGCGAATGGACCAAGGGGGTCTGGTACGGCGTAAGACGCTTCTTCGCCTGGCTCGAAACCAAATCATACAAGATGCACGTGCGAGTGCTTCTTTCACGCTATCGCGCCTACACACCGTGCACGACGTGCGACGGTGCGCGACTGAAGCCCGAGGCTCTGCTATGGCGTGTCGGGAATCGGGAGTTGGCCGATACCGCACTGGGATCGATCAGCCGTTTCCGGCCGCACGGAGCCCAGTGGTCGGATGAGACGCTGCGGACAATGCCCGGATTGTCGATACATGACGTGATGCTGCTGCCCGTGGAGCGGGCCAGCGAATTCTTCAACAATCTGAAACTGCCAAAACCGCTGGACGAAGCCACAGACCTGCTGCTCGGAGAAATCCGGGGACGCTTCAGCTATCTCGTGAACGTCGGGTTAGGCTATCTGACGCTCGATCGCCAGTCGCGCACACTGTCAGGCGGAGAGGTACAGCGGATTAATCTCACCACCGCCCTGGGAACGTCGCTCGTCAACACCCTGTTCGTGTTGGATGAGCCGTCCATTGGCCTGCATCCGCGCGACATGCAGCGGGTGATCGGCGTCATGAAACGGCTGCGCGACGCAGGCAACTCGCTGGTGGTCGTCGAGCACGATCCGCAGATCATGTTGGAGGCCGATCGCATTCTCGACATGGGCCCCGGTGCCGGCGAGCGAGGTGGCGAAATCGTATTTTTCGGCACTCCGCGCGAGATAAAGCGCCAGTCGAAGTCTCTGACGGGTGAATACCTGAGCGGTCGCAAGACCGTAGCCGCATCGCCTGAAAAGACCGCGGCCGCCGCCAAGGCACTGGCCGAAAAGCGCTCCGCCGCCGAGAGCGCCTCGCAGGAAGTCGTAGCGGAAGCCCGCTCCAACAGGTGGCTGGAGCTCACCGGCGCCCGCGAGCACAACCTCAAGAACATCGACGTACGAATCCCTCTAAAGCGCCTGGTCTGCGTAACCGGTGTATCCGGTTCCGGGAAATCGACACTCGTGGAGGATGTTCTATACCCCGCGCTGTTGAAATACCGCGGTAAGCCGACGGAGGCCCCCGGTGAGTTCTCAGGCTTGCGCGGCGCCGAACTCATCGACGATGTGGTCATGGTCGATCAGAGCCCCATAGGCCGCTCGACCCGCTCGAACCCCGCCAGCTACGTGGGCGCCTTCGATGCAATCCGCGCGTTGTTCGCTACCGAGCCCGCGGCGCAGGAGCGCAAGTACACGGCGGGGACGTTCAGCTTCAACTCCGGAAACGGCCGCTGCCCGACTTGCAGCGGCAACGGCTTTGAGCACGTTGAGATGCAGTTCCTCTCGGACGTGTATCTGCGCTGCCCGGACTGCAACGGAACTCGCTACCGCGACGAAGTCCTGGAAATCAAGCGCGAAGGTGCGAACGGTCGGCGTGGCAGCATTGCCGACGTGTTGCAAATGACGGTCACCGAGGCGCTCGAGTTTTTCAAAGACTCGCGCGAAGTGGCGGCGCGGCTCGCGCCGCTCGCCGATGTCGGCCTCGAGTATGTGAAGCTCGGACAACCGGTACCCACACTTTCGGGCGGTGAAGCGCAGCGACTGAAGCTCGCCGGACATCTCGCGGATGCGGGCTCTGTCGTCTCCAGCACGACCCACCACGGAAAGTTGTTCCTGTTCGACGAGCCCACCACGGGCTTGCACTTCGAAGATGTGGCGAAGCTTCTCAAGGCGTTTCGTAAGTTGCTCGCCGCCGGACACTCGCTGCTGGTCATCGAGCACAATCTCGACCTCATCCGTGCCTCCGACTGGGTCATCGACCTGGGACCGGATGGCGGTGAGCGCGGCGGAGAGATCGTCTGTGTCGGTACGCCAGCCGAGATAAGTGCCCATCCGACGTCGTTTACGGGACAGGCGCTCGCCGCGTACGAAAAGAGCATCTCCGGAGAAAGCGGCGCGAGCGCCGGCGCCGCTGCGAAAGCGGTCAACGAAGCTCTCAACAGCCCAATGTTTACCGGGGTGGCCGAGCCGAAAGCTCAATATGGCCGACGTGGCAACGGACACGACCGCAACTCGGTCGTCATACACAACGCCCGCGAGCACAACCTCAAGAGCATCGATGTTGAGATCCCGCGCGATAAGTTCACGGTAATTACCGGTGTTTCGGGCTCTGGCAAATCAACGCTCGCCTTCGATATTCTTTTCAACGAGGGACAGCGCCGCTATCTCGAATCTCTGAACGCCTACGCGCGCCAGTTCGTGCAGCCGGCGGCGCGCCCGGACGTCGATGCGATTTACGGCATTCCACCGACGGTTGCGATCGAGCAGCGTACCAGCCGCGGCGGCCGCAAGAGCACCGTCGCGACCCTTACAGAGATCTACCACTTCCTGCGGCTTCTGTATGTGAAGCTGGGGACGCAGTATTGCCCGGACTGCGATGTAGCGATCGAGCCGCAGAGCGCGGCGTCGATTGCCGCCCGCCTGTTACGCGACTACAAGGGTAAGCGCATCGCGCTGCTCGCGCCGTTGGTGGTCGCCAGAAAGGGCTTCTATACCGATCTCGCCAAGTGGGCAGCCAAGAAAGGCTTCAAAACGCTGCGTGTCGACGGAGCCCATCTCTCCACGAAGCAATGGCCGCGACTGTCGCGCTTCAAGGAGCACACAATCGAGTTGCCCGTAGCCGAAATCGACGTCGGTGTGAAAACCGACACGGCGTTGCATGCGGCACTCGCGCGCGCGTTGGATTTTGGCAAGGGGCTGGTCCATGTGCTGGGACCGCAGTCCGACACCGTGACGGTGTTTTCCACCAAGCGGGCCTGTCCCTCCTGTGGCCGCAGTTTCTCCGAGCTCGATCCCCGCTTGTTCTCGTTCAATTCGAAACACGGCTGGTGCGAGAATTGCTTCGGCACCGGTGTCGAGATGCCGGGCTTCGACGCAGAGCAGACGGGCGAGGAGATCTGGTGGAACGACTGGTATGAGCATGATCCGCAGGCCTGCAGTGTCTGCGCCGGCCAGCGACTCAGCCCGGTCGCGCTCAATGTGCGCTTCCGCGACCGTTCGATCGCCGCGCTCGCTTCCGAGCCGGTCGGCGGTGCCGGTGAGTTCTTCAACAAGCTCAAGCTCAATGCCCGCGAAAAGGAAATCGCGCGGGATCTGCTCAGCGAGCTGCGCTCCCGGCTGCAATTCCTGGAGCGCGTTGGATTGGGCTATCTGCAGCTCGATCGTTCCGCGCCAACGCTGTCGGGCGGTGAAGCGCAGCGCATACGGCTGGCTGCGCAACTGGGCTCGAATCTGCAGGGCGTGTGTTATGTGCTCGACGAGCCCACCATCGGCCTGCATCCCCGCGACAATGCCATCCTGCTCGACTCTCTCGCCGAGCTCGCGGGAAATCGCAACACGTTGGTTGTGGTCGAGCACGACGAGGACACGATCCGCCGCGCGGATCACGTGCTCGATCTCGGTCCCGCCGCAGGCGTGCGCGGCGGTGAGATCGTCGGGTCCGGGACTGTAAAGGATCTCATTCGCAACCCACGGTCCATCACCGGTAAGTTCTTGCGGGAGCCGCTGCTACATCCGGCGGAGCCGCTCCGGCTGGTGAAGGACAACACACCCCGACTGAAGTTGGAAAAGATTGCATTGCATAATGTAACCGGAACTGATGTCGGCATCCCGGTGGGTCGGCTAGTCGTCATCACTGGAGTATCGGGCTCCGGGAAGTCGACGGTGGCGCGCGACGTTCTCTATTCGAACCTGCGGCGCATGCTCGGTGAGGCCAACGGCAACGGACGATTTCCCAGAAAAGCAAACGGCGGCGCCAAGAGCGCCGACAAGAAGCGCGGCAACGGCGCGGTTGCGAAAAGCGCGAATGGCAACGGTTCCCGTAACGGGTCACGCAACGGAAACGGCAAGCCGGGCGATCTCATCGGCTGCAAAACCATCCGTGGCACGGAGCATATCGACCGTGTACTCGAAGTCGATCAGACACCGATCGGCAAGACACCGCGCTCCTGTCCCGCGACGTACATCGGCTTCTGGGATGCCATCCGCGGGATTTACGCCGGCACTACTGAAGCCCGTATCCGCGGCTACACCGCCAGCCGCTTCTCGTTCAACACCGCCGGGGGTCGTTGCGAGGCCTGCGAAGGGCAGGGCGTAAAGACAATTGAGATGAGCTTCCTGCCAGACGTAAAAGTCCTGTGTGATGTCTGCGGCGGCCGGCGCTTCAATTCGGAGACGCTTTCGGTCCTCTGGCGTGAGAAGAGCATCGGCGACGTGCTCGCGATGGACATCGACGATGCGGTGGAGTTCTTCAAAGCGCACCCGCGTATCTACCACGCACTGAAGCTACTTCAGGACGTGGGCCTGGGCTACCTGACGCTCGGCCAGCAAAGCCCCACACTCTCGGGCGGTGAGGCACAACGCATCAAGTTGGTCACTGAGCTTTCCAAAGTCCGTGGTGAGGTCGCGGCAGGACCGCGCTTCAAGTCGAAACACACCCTGTATGTGCTCGACGAGCCCACGGTGGGTCTGCACATGGCTGACGTGGAGAAGCTCATCCACGTACTGCACCGCCTGGTCGACGCGGGAAACACGGCTGTAGTCGTGGAGCACAATCTGGACGTCATGGCGGAGGCCGACTGGATCGTCGACATGGGGCCTGAAGCCGGCGACGGCGGCGGCCGGATCGTGGCGCAGGGTGCCCCAGCCGAGATTGCGCGGAAGAAGAAGACGTCCCACACGGGGCGGGTCCTCGAAGAATTCCTCAAGGACAGGACGAAGCCGAAGGCGGTGATGTGATCCGAGACAGGCGTAACGAAGGCGAGCCGCGATCGCGCGGCCGCTTTAACGAGCGTCGCGGGTAGGCGATACTAGCCTCATGGCCCACGACCTCGTCTGCTGGAAATGCGGCGGCTCGCTGTCATCGCTGAGCCTGCCTTTCATGCGCGCGGACGCCTGTCCCAAGTGCCGCGCCGAGTTGCATGTCTGCCGGATGTGCGTCGACTACGACACCCGCGTGGCCAAACACTGCCGCGAGCCTACGGCGGACGAAGTGAGCGACAAGACCCGCGCCAACTTCTGCGGGCACTACAAGCCGCGACCGGGCGCGTACACGCCCCCGAATACCACTGAAATCAACAAATCCATGAGCGAGCTGGACAAGCTGTTCGGCAAGCGCTAGGAGCCTGTCTGAGCAATGATCGCCGTAGCGAGGGCGACCCAGATCGAGCAGCTTTCTGCGATCGTTTTCCGCGCATAGCATGGACTATGTAAGGGAAACGATCGCAGAAAGATGCCGATCTGGGGCGGCCGCAGTAGGCGAGCATTGCTCAGACAGGCTCCTGGCTCATCGCTAACGCAGCCGGGCTCGTCCAGTCGAAGGCCGCTGCGCGCGGGCGCAGCGGCACACCAACCTCAATTTTTCTTAGTCCGCTCGCTCAGCCGTTCCAACAGCCGTGAGAACGGCGTGTTCTTCTGCACCTCGACGCGCAGGTGTCGGACACCCGTGTCGTTGAGTGTCTCGCCGTTGCCGTTGTCGACCTCGAGCTCGCCGGCACCCAGAATTTCGAGTGTCTCTTCGAGCGTCTGCGGACCGCGGCGCTCGCGCGCACCGACTCGTCCACCGCCCTTCGCGAGGGGCCGCTTGGCGGTCGCAGGCTGCGGAGCCGAGCGAGCGGCAGCAGCCGCAGGTGCTGCAGGTTTTCCGGCAGGCCGCGTCGCCGACGTCTTGGCGGCAGCCGCTCCGGTTTTCGCCTCGTCCTCAGAGTCGATGAGTTTGAACTCATCCACCGGCCCCGTGCGCGTCTTGCGGGGAAAGGCCATGGAGGAGTTCGCCTTCTTGCTGTCCTCGTCGCTCGCGCGATCCTTCTCTTGCGGACTCACGGGAACGACGGCGACGGAGGCAAACTCGGACCGCACGTAGTAAGCAACCTGCTTTGCGGAGATCGCGTCGCTGAAGAAGCCGAGCCGCAAGCCGTACCACTTGCGACCCTCGCGACTGCCCTCAACGGTGTACAAAGTGTAAGCGCTGAAAATCGCGAGCGGCGGAACCTTGTCGAGCTCAACGGGCTGAACGGCCCACTGGAGTTGCACGGCGAACGAGACAGGCGCGTTTTGTGTCACCGCCTCCTTCAGAGCGCGGCGCGTGCCGGTGTCATCCGGCTTCAGCAGCGAGATGCTGGCGTCAGAAGCCTCGTCGGCGCCGCGCGCATCGTCGCCGCGGCGTGTTTCGAGATATCTCAACACCTGGGTATCTGTAAGCGACGGGTCATCCTGCGCGTCCGCGCGCGGGATATGCGGCGCGGGCATCATCCGCGTCTGACCGGTTTCGCTCGTGTCACCGAGTGCGGCAAGCACCTCTCGCACATTCGAGTCGGCAAACGCATTGCCCTTCGACGGCTTGCTGCCCGGACGCTGTTTAGACGCGTTAGTCGGCGCGGCGGCTCCCACGACGGAGGGCCGAGCGGGCGCGGCCACCGGAGGGGTTGGCGTCCGCGCGGAGGCGTTTACGCCAGAAACCGTCGGAGCCGCTTTAAATGCAGCACCGGGTCCGGCCGAAGCGGCAGCTGCCGGCCTGGACTGCACCGGGACGGGGCTCTGCGAACGCGCAGCGGCCACAGGCGCGGCGGGCGCCGCCCTAGCAACAGGCATTCCGACATGCGCGGGAGCGGTCCTCGGGGCCGGGGCGATCGTCTGCACTGCCGCCACTTTGGCAATCGGCGGCGTCAACACAGGAGGCGCCAACAAAGGACGAGCAATAGTCGGGGGCGCCGCAGCGTGCACCGTCGGAACATTGATGCCCGCAGACTCAAATGACACGGGAGACGGGGCACGGGCTGGTGTTTGTTTCAACTCAACGGGACGCGAGACAGGAGCGGCGGCGGCCTGACTCGGGGCGCGCGCCTGCAATGGCGCCGGCGCGCGGGCCGAAGTCGTTGGATTCGTAGCGGCAGTGCGCGCGGCAGGAGCCGGCGGCGCTGCAGATGGCAAGTTGGGTAGCGCAGAGCGCGGTTGGGGACCAAGAGCATGTTGGGCTGTTTCCGCGGCAGCGGCAGCCGCGCGAGCGCGCAGCTTTTTGCCCGGCGCTTCACCCGCCCAGGCGCCCGGATAAATCTCGCGCACCACGTTCAGCCACTCTTCGGCTTCGGCGAGTGTCGTGAAATAACCCATGTGGAGCCGGAATCGCTCGCGGCCTTCCTCGAAGCGGCGACTGACAAAGAATGTAAAGCGCTTCAGCTCAGCCAGATCGGTCTGTGCTAGCGCCATCGGCGTGGTCGATGAGCATAGATTGAGAACGAACGGACCCGAATCAGCGGCGGTTGCTGCCGCCGGATCTCGAGCGTCCGCGCGCCCCATGGCACTGGCTGCCAGATTTGGCGTAATTGATGTCATAACTTCCCCGGACCGAACAATCCATCATGGAAAGCCCCGCGGTGCGGCAAGAAGGTCGCATGGGAAGGAGTGCGAGCGGTCGCGCCTTGGCACGATCGTGGCAGCCCCGCCGTCATAGGAACCTCTTCCTTTAGACCGGTGGCTTTGCGTCCCCGCCTTTCGACGGGTTTGCCCTTTACACAGGAGACCGACTGTCAGATCGAGCTCCTACTGTGCCCAGTGTCGAAGCGTCGCGCAGCACAGTCAAGTGCTTAAATGTGTCGCGGCTCTCAAGGAGCAATAGCACATAACTTTGGAGCGCTTTTCGCCAGAATATGTCTCAATGTGGCGACGGAACAGAGGGGGTTGAAGCATCACTATTCCAGAAGCGACCCGCTCCCACCAAGTGCTTATGGTAATAACCCGCGCCGATGGTCCCGTAGGAAACCGTTCCCCCGGAACGCGGCGCATGGATGAAGCGGTCGCCTCCGACGTAAATCCCTACGTGATTGACGTGGCGACTGCGGATGCGGAAAAAGACGAGATCACCGGGGGAGAGTGAATCGAGCGCAACGGGACGCGCCGCGCGCTGCTGTTCCCTAGCCGTGCGTGGAATTTCCACACCCGCACTCTCGTAAACGTAGACCGCGAGCCCGCTGCAGTCGAAACCCTGCAGATCCGCGCCCCCGAAGTGATAGGGGGCACCGACAAGTTGCGCGGCGGAGCGCGCGATAGGGACCCCCGCGTCCCCAGGCGGTTCCGACTCGCGAGGGACACTGCTGCATGCGACGAGGAGCAGCGTCAGAACGATCGCGGCTGTATAGCGCAGGCGCCTAACCTCACACGGTCCGCGCGCAGCCCGAGCCCGAATCTAATGCACTGAAGCTCAGCCAGCGGCGCGGATGTCGGTCATCTCCGGATTCGCGCGCATTGTGCGGGCTTGGAGCAGCTCTGTCACCGCCTGCCCGGACAGGGGCCGGGCGAGGAAGAAACCTTGAGCGATATCGCAGCGGCGCTCGCGCAAGAAATCGAGCTGCTCGACCGTCTCAATTCCCTCGGCTACCACCCGTTTGCCTAGCGCATGCGCCATGACGATGATCGTTTCGACCAGGGTCGAAGATGCCGCGTTTTGGGGCACTTCTTCGAGGAACGTGCGGTCAATTTTCACCGTTCCGATCGGATACTGTCGCAGATACGACAGCGACGAATACCCGGTACCGAAGTCATCCAGGGCGAGGTGCACGCCGAGCTGTGCAAGGCGACCCAGGGTGGCGCCGGCAGCCTCGTCCGCGAACACACTCTCCGTCAGCTCGAGCTCTAGCAAGGCAGAAGGAATGCCATATTTATCGAGCGCCCGCCGAACCAGCTTCGAGAATTCAATGTGCTTGAGCTGCTGCGCCGAGACATTCAGCGCCAGCCGCGGCGGGGCGATGTTCTGCTCGCGCCAGATCGCCAGCTGCGCGCACGCCGCGTCGAGAACCCAACCGCCGATGTCGATAATGAGGCCGCTTTCCTCGGCCGCCGGTACGAATTCGCCCGGCGGACGCATGCCATCGCGCGGGGTTTGCCAGCGCAGCAGCGCCTCGACTCCGGTCAGAGTGCCGTCCGAAACGGAAAACTGCGGCTGGTAGAAAAGCGAGAACTCACGGCGCCGCAGCGCTCGCTGCAATCCCGTCTCGGTGGCCGCAACGGAGCCGCCGGACAGATGCGGGTCGAAGAACACGGTGCAGCCGCGCCCCGAGTCCTTGGCGCGATACATGGCCGTATCCGCGTTGCGCATGAGGTCATCGATCGTCGAGCCGTCATCGGGGAAGAGCGTGATGCCGATGCTCGCGCATACAAAGTGATCGCGGCCGCCGATGTTCACGGGCAACTGCAACAGTTGGATGATCCGGTCGCCAACCGTGCGGGCGGCGTCGGGATCGACGACATTGCGCAGAATCACGGTGAACTCATCGCCGCCCAGACGTGCGACCGTGTCGCCTTCCTTCGTGCAGGAGCGCAGCCGCTGTGCAACGATTGTCAGAAGTTGGTCGCCGGCGCTGTGTCCGACGGAGTCGTTGACGCGTTTGAAATGATCGAGATCGATATACAACAGCGCGCCGCGACTCAGTCCCGCGGTGGAGTTGGCAAGCTCCTGCGCCAGCCGGTCCCGGAACAGGATGCGATTCGGCAATGCCGTGAGTGGATCGTAGTGAGCCTGCCGGTAGAGCCGCTCGTCGCGGGCGCTCTTCGACAGCGCGACCGCGAGACGCTCGGCAAACTGCGTACCCGAGCTGGCGAGATAGGGGTCGGTGGTCCCGGGCGCCTCACGATAGCCAACGGTAAGGATCGCCTCCACCCGATCGGACACACTCACCGGCCAGACCCAGAAGAACTCGGCGCCAATTTCCTTCAACGGCTTCAGGAAACTATGCCGGGCATCCTCACACCGGGTCACGGTGAGACCGCTGCTTTCGCCCGCGAGCGTCGTGATCATGTCGTCGTCGAGCTCGACCCGTCGCACCGGCAGATCCGTCAGACCGGAGCCGGCCAGGTAGACCCGCCCACGACCCGGGGCATCGGCATCCCGCAACGTGATTCCCACACAGTCGCAGCGGGTCACGGTCTGTACCCTGGAAAGAACTGCATCCAGAACCTGTTCCAGCTCGGCCGAGCCCAGCAGCAGCTTGTCGATCTCGCCCAAAGTTTCGAGTGCCCTGAACTGCTCGTGCAGCGCCATCGCGGTCCGGTTGAAACCCTCGATGAGCCCGCGCAGCTCGTCGTATCCCGGCACCAGCACAGGCTCATAACGCCGCACGGGCAGATGCGCCAGACCCGCACGAATCGCGCGCACCGCCGGCAGATAGCGGCGCGCGAGATGCACGCCTGCGGCGATCGCGCAAATGAGCACCGTCAGCAGTATGAGTGGCAGAAGGTTCCAAACCTGTTGGGAGCGCGACAGAAAAGTCTGCTCGCGGCTGAAGCTGACAATCGCCCAGGGAACCGCGGTGATCCGGTCGTTGGCGAGTTGCATCGGCTGAATGATTCCATGCCACTCGATCCCGCCATCCTGCCACGAGATCGCGTGCAGTGTGCCCGCCCGCTCGGCCGAGAGGGTGATGTGGTCGGCGAAGATGTGAGTAGCATCCGTGGACAGCGGACCAACGTTGTAGAGAACCCTCGCGTCGGCATCCACGACAGCGAGTGTGATCTGCGCGGGCAGATTGTCGACCCGCTTCCAGAGCCAGTCGGGGGCCAGCTCGAAATAGGCCAGGCGGCCGACTCCAGCAGCATTCACCGCCTGCACCAGGAAGGCCGATGTAAGTTGTCCGTCAAGTGTGACAGGCAGCAACACCGTCTCGCCCGCTTCGAGCGCCACCAGTTGCCTGGCGCTCGGCCGCAACGTCGTCTCGCCGCCAGCCAACACCCCGTCACGATCGACGACCACGACCGACTTGAAGGCGCTGGAATTGGCGACCTGGCGTTTGAGTGCGGCGCCGTCGTAACCGACGTCGCCCGCGGTCAGTGTCAGGACTATGGTCTCTGCGGCGCCGAGACGCGACTTGATGACTTCGGAATAGAGGTGGCTGACGCCGGCGAGCTCGCGCTCGAAATTGCCGGCGGCCGTTGAATTCGTGTCGTACGCGAAAATGATCGCGAACAATAGAATGGGCACGGCGGCGCACAGAGCCACCACCAATGCGAAACGTCTTCCCATGCGGCTCGTCACGGGTGCCCAGTCCATTCCAGAAGCTTCCTGCAAAGGGTTTTCCTTGAGATGCACTCTATCGGGACGCGGGTCGTGCCGATGCGCGCTGCGTCCTATCAGCGGGAGATTCTGCGAGCCCTGCACAGGAACGGAATGTTAACTGAGTCACGTTACGTCGTGCGCACGTAGCGTAACCCCATTGTTTGTCAGTGATCAGTCCATATTGCGTCGCCGGGCTGCGTCGCGGGCCGCCTTCGGGTCGGGAAGCGGGATGGTACGTACAGACTTCAGCCTCGACAGCGCCTCGATGCCGTCATAGGTGTAGCGCTGTACACCCCGTCTGCCGGAGCGCACTGCACCAACGATTGCCGCGCCGACTGTTTTTGCTGAAATGCCGCGAAACGGTTCGCGCTCCCCGCGCAGAAAGGGATTCAGTAGCGGCATGACCAGCAGCGCACCGAGCTCCAGGGGCCGCATCTGGTTGCGCAAGGCCAGCAGAGGGCCGGGTTGCAGTATGTCCAGCGACGTGAATCCCAAGCCCGCGACGGCCTCTTCCATCTCGCCTTTGGTACGCAGATAGAATTTCTTCGACTGCGTGTCCGCTCCAGCGGACGACACGACGATGAAGCGCTGTGCCTGCGCGGCTTTTGCAGTACGAGCGAATGACAGCACGTAGTCCACATCGACGCGCCTGAATGCCGCCTCCGAGCCGGCCTGGCCGATCGTCGTGCCCAGGCAACACACCGCGACGTGGCAGGTCAGGCCCTTGAGTTGCGTTTCGATGTTGTCGAACTGCACGATGCGATTCGCGAGCCGCGGATGCTCCCGGCCCAACGGCCGGCGTGTGATCGCAAACACCCGCCCGATATCCGGCGAGTCGAGGAACGCATCGAGAGCACTTTTACCGACGAGGCCGCTCGCTCCCGCGAGCATTACGATCTTCGGTTCGGGATCTGGCATGAGTGGCTCGTTCCGGCCGCGCCGGAATGTTGTTTTCCGACACTTTAGGAGCGTGCGCGGCCGGCGACAAGTGCACCGGCGCCACAAAATCCTAAGAAATCACTGCAATTGTCCAGGTCACCGGCGCAGCGGCGCTCAGGGAGGAGCCAACGCTGCAGTACTTTGTGATCGACAGCTCAACTGCCCGGGCGGCTTTCTCCTGCGTGATACCCGCCCCCCGCAGCTCGAAGTGCAGGACCGCGGAGGCGAGCCGCCGCGGGATACCACCGACTCGCTGGGCCTCGACCCGCACCCTGAGCGCCTGTAGTGGAGTTCGCTGCTTCTCCATGATCTGCACTACATCCGTGGCGGCACAGGCCGCGACGGCACCGAGAAGCATGTCGAACGGACTGGGACCGGTGCGGGCATCGCCGTCGATTCGAGCCTTCGGACCGCCGGGGCGGCCCGAGTCGAACTGCAAGCCGCCGGCCCACTCGATCTCGACCGGCCCGTGCGCCGTAGGTTGAGACACCGTGTCTGAAGTCATTCTCGAGTCCTCTCAGTTCTTCAGGCCCACGAACGTACCGTTGTTTTGCGAACAAACCAGACGCATCAGGGCGGAAAAGCGAATGTTCGTGTCAGGGGACATCCCCACACCCTCGGGAAAGCCGATGGCGTGGATGCGCACCGGCCGCCGTCCGTCCGGGCCGGGCTTGTTGAGCGCGGTAATGGAGTCCAGGGCGGCCTGTATGGACTTACCCGTGAACTCGTCACCAAGCACGAACACGCTGATACGTTTGTCGGTCGCCCAATAAGTGCGGATCGCCTCCTCCATGCCCGGCACAGGATTGGACTGGCTGAACGCAGCCCAGTGTTTGGCGCGCCTGCGGATTTCCGCGCGCTGCTCGTCCGAATCCGTGAGCCATTTGCCCCTGGTGCTGTCGAACATGTAGGTCCCCTGATCGTTCATGATCTGCAGGCCCAACACATGCGGGTAGAAACTCAGAATCTCGTCAATGATCGCGAGATTCGCATCCCAGTGGTTGTCGGTCATGCTGTCGGACGTATCGACGACGAATATGACGTACTCACTGTCGACGGGAATTCCGCCGATGGCCTCGGTCGCCGGCCGCTTGGCGCGTTGCTTGAGAAGACGCTGCATCTCGGCGCTCAGCTTCTGATAAGCGGCGACGAGCTCGCCTTCCACGCGGTTCGAGACAGAAGCATCCTGCGTGCTGCTGGCGTATTGACCGCGAATGGCGCTGAGCTCTCCGGAAAGGCGGGCCAATTTTTGCCGCTCCTGCTCGAGTGTCGCGCGACTGCCCTCGAGCTCGCGAGTGAGCTCGGTCGTCTCGCCCTGAATGACGTAGAGCTTTTCGGTGAGCGCCCGGGCCTGGCCATCGAGGTTCTTGCGGCTCTTCTCCAGCACCACGGGGCGCCCGATCTCCGTCAGCACCAGCAACAGGATGATCGCGCCGAACCCACAACAGATGCAATCGAGAAACGAGAGGCTGAAGACCTCCACCGAGCGCCGCCTGCGCATTATGGCCAGTCCTTTGCGGGCATGACCAAGCTGCCATCGCTGCTGCGCGCGAGGCGCCAGAAACGGTGCGCGGCCTCCGGATCGCCCTGCATCGGCAACAACACGCTGTCGATGGGAACATGTTGGGGCAGCTGCCCCAGGGCCTCGTCGAAGAAACGCACGCGGGCGTCGGAATCGACCAGCTTACGTGTGCCCACGGTCTTTCCCTGGGTTGGCAAACCGTCAGTAATGAGGACGATCTGATCGGGCAGCGGGCTCAGAGTTTTTGTCGCCGCGAATGCGTTGTACAGACTCGTGCCGTCGGCGGGCACGAGCGTCTGCAATACCTCCAGCCCGCGAGCAATCTGCGGCAGATCGCCGCTGGAAATCCATTTCCCGGCAGAGTCGGACAGCAGCGGCTGCGCCTTGGTGTTGAAGGTGTAGATCTGGTAGGAGCTTCCCGGCGGCACCTGCGTCAGGAGCCAGTGCACGGTTTCGACCGCGCGCTGCCACTTGGCCGCGGCGCGCTTTTGCGCATCGTCCGCATTCCGGAGCCGCAAAATGCTAACAACATCCTCGTGCAGCATGCTGGCGGAGACATCCAGCAGAATGAGAATACGCCGGCCATGCATTCTCAATCCCGTGATGTAACGGCGCTCGCCGCCGGTTTTGCGGAAGGCGGTCACATCCTGACCGGGCGGCGCGAGCTCATCGCTCCCCGCCTCGAGCCTCTTCGTGCCTGCCTGCAGGGCCTGGATGTCAGCCCTCAGCTTTTCAATGTGCTCCTGTCTTGACAACCGGGTGGCGTCATAACTCGACACCTGCGTCTTTCGGGAGGCGAGCTGCGACACCATGATGTTGCTTTGTGCCGCGGCGCTGGCGGTCTCGGCGCGCGTTTTCTCCAATGTGTCGCGCAACGCGGCGAGGCCGCGAGTACCGGTAATAACCTGCTCGTCGAGACGATTGACCTCGGCGGCCAGACTATCTGTCGCCCGGGTTTGCGCGACACCGCTTTGAGCGCTGACGATGGTGTAGAAAAGAATGACCGCCCCGAAGCCACAACAGATACAGTCGAGGAACGAGAGCGTGAAAACCTCTGTGGTGCGGCGGTGTTGCGTCACTTCGAAACTCTAGTTGGTGACGCTGCGCGCAGTGTCTACAGCAATAAGTGCAAGCTCTACACCCGGGTCGCCGACGCGCACACGATCACCGGCACGTACTCGAACACGTTCCGCGACACGCTCACCGTTGACGAACGTCCCAAAGCTGCTGTGATCCAGGAGAATGACGTCGTCGCCTTCTTCTGACGTCAAAGTGCAATGACGCCTCGATACGCCAGCGAGTCCCTCGGACAGCGCGATCGTGCGGGGGCCCGCCGCCGGCATACGCCCGATCACGAGCGGCTCTCCGCGTAGCGCATACACCTGACCATTTAACAGCAGGTGTGATGGCGGCGCGTCTTCACCTTGGCGACTACTCAGTTGAGCATGCGAAACATCGGCGGCGACGTCCTGTTGCTCGGACATCGGCAACCGACGCAACAGGCGGACCGGGTCGCTACTCGCGCGTTCGGGCAAATCGAGCCTCGAGCTCGCGAGTGCCGCGAAGCCGTCCGGCACACTCACCAGCTCACAGTCGACAAACTGTTCCAACTCGTCGCGTAGCCCGGGAAGATGAGCGACGATCGACGGAACAACCAGGGTGACCGGCGCCCCGGCCGGACGTAACTCATGCAACAGCCGGAGGAGTTCCCGGTGCACGGATTCCGCGGCCTGAGCGAACTGGTCCCGCGTCAATGCCACTTCGAACCGTTCTGTGCCTTTGGTCAAAGCGGCGAGGGTCGATCCATCGACAGCGGCGTCGCGCGCCCAGCCGGCCAGTGAGTCGAACAGCTGCTGTTCGGTGGCGGCGTCGTGCAATGGATCGAAGCGGGTCCGTTTAACCATGGTGCCGCTGACGAGCTCGAGCCATCCTTGGTAGAACGACATGAGGCCGCCGCGCTCTGTGCTCGCGGTGCGCCGGCGTCGGACCTGCGCCCCATCGCGATCGATGTAGGTTGCTCCTGCGTGGTGCATACCGACCTCGAGCACGATCGCACTCCGCTCGAGCCCCAGTGCGGCTACTGAAGCCACCGCGGCATCCACGAATCCATCGACAGGTAGGGAAAGACTGCGCGCAATCGCCAGAACCGCGCTCAGCCCCTGTGTTGATGCGTGTGCGGGGACCGCCATCCATACCCTCTCGCCCGGCATGGGGGACTGCGCGGCAAGACGTCTCACCAACTCCGCCGCGAAGAGGGCGACAGTGCGATCGCTGGCGACCGGTTGTGTTAGTAAAGAGCCAAGATGTCGGGTTGAACTCGCGGTCGGGTGGCGGCGCAGGCCGCTCCATGCGTTCGCGCCTGGAAGCTCACCGGTACTTCCGTCCCAGACAGCACTCGGAGCGCTCGACAGGATATGACCGTCCCGTGCAAACGAGACGGCCCGGTCGTCCAGCCCTATCGCAAACGGTTGCATCGATTTCAGATGTCGTTCGGGAAACTCACGTTGTTGTCGGCGGACTGCTTCGGATCGGGCGCGATGGTCGGGTCGTCGCGGATGGTTGCTGATTCTTCTGGCACCTGCGGGGCACCTGGGGCGGGGGGTTTGGTGGCACCAGGTTTGGTGGCAGCGGGTGTAACGGCGTGCGGCAGGACGGGCGTAGAGGCCGCGGCGGTGCGGGTGGGTTGCACCCCGGCCGGCGGACTGCCCTGATCGGCCGCGTGGGTAGTCAGAACGACCGCGCCGGTGGCCAGCGCCATGGCGAACACAAGGATCACAGTTGATCGTCGTAGCTTGCTCATGTCAGTTTCTCCATTGCCCCTTACTCTACGGCGGTTCGGCCGTGTTTAATCCGGCCAGTGCTCAGTTCGGTCGCGCCGGAATGAGACGATATTGCACCGCGCGATCGAGATTCGCGGCGGGGGACACGGTGGTCTTGAACACCTGAAAACCTTCTTTGCGCACTTCTATTTTGTGGTCCGTCGCCGAGAGCTCGAAGGACTGCGGCGCCTTGCCGCGCGCCACCCCGTCAACGAAAAGCTCCGCGTCGGCGGGATCTCCCTGCACCTTCACTCGCGCCAATATGGGTTCGAGTCGCGCAAGGACAGAAAGTTTGTGACCCGAATCCGCGAATACCGCGCGCGTCCAGTTTTTGTAGCCCGGGGCGCTCAAGACCACCTCGTGCGCAATGCCTGAGGGTAGATCGATTTCGGCGGGCGTGCGACCCAGGTGCGTACCGCCGACCGTTGCATCAGCGCCGGCGGGATCGGATCTCACGACCAGGTGTGCATCCGGCTGGCCCAGGGTGACCGGCCCGATATTCAAGGTTTCGCCGGCCTTGAGCACTACGCTGCTCTCCCAGGTCTTCCACCCCGAAGAGGTTAGCTGCACTCGCCGTACACCGGAGGGCGCGGCAATCGTTACAGGCGCGACTCCGCTATCCACGCCATCAACAGTGACATGCGCCCCTTCCGGAATGGACAGCACTTTGAGTGCTCCCCAGGAAGTCTGGAGATTCGCGCGCAGATCCTGGCGCTCGCCGGCTCCCTGGATGGTCACGTTTGTTATGTAGTCCACATATCGGGGCGCACGAATGATGAGAGTCCGCTGACCGGCAGGAATGTTCAGCTCTCCGGGCACGCTTCCGGCCTCTACACCGTCGACACTGACTGTCGCCGCGACGCCCCCAGTGTCTATACGCAACTTGCCCGGCATCTTCTCGAGCCGCAGCCGCACGCCGTTTGTGTCATCACCCCGCACCACGATGTCAGCTTGCGTTGTGACATACCCGTCACGCTGCGCTTTGATGACATGTTGTCCAGGCAACAACAGCACGCGACCCGCGTTCGGAATCGCCAACAGCGTGCCGGGCACGGACACATGCGCATCGAAGGGCCGCACGTCAATGGATACCGACTGCAGCAGAGACCCAACAACCGCTATCACCAGTAGAGCAGCGGCAACTGCTCCTCCGCCCAGCCAGCGATACAAACTACTGCCGCGGTCCGGGGTGCGTGGGCCAGTTGCATTGGCTCGTGCCAGTACGGGAACGCGCAGCGAATCGAGCGGCTGGATTTCGACATCCTCGTCTCCGGCTTCCGCGAGGATCAGCGTCGCAAGAGTGGCGGCCGGCGCGATGGTAGCGTTACCGACGAGATGATGAACATCAACACGCAACAGCGTGCGCGAAGCGTCGGCAACGACAATCTGTGCGTCCCCAACCGCGAACGTGTCGCCTCGGCGCAGATCGCGTGCGGTCGTCAACGGTCGGCCATTGAGCCGAACAGGCTTGCCGTTGGGCTCGACTACCCAGATGCCTTTACGCCGCTCAATTGTGAAGGCAATTCCGGGCTCTATGCCCGGGACGACGACGTCAGCGTCCGCGCCGCCGACGGATGTCGTTTCGCCAAGAACCCGCTCACCCAAGGGCTCGCGAACGCGAACCTGCGCATAAGCGGCGGATCTCATCGGGGCAGGATCATTCGCTCTCAGATTGGATCGGAGCAGCTTACACTGATTGTCTGGCTTTCTTGCCCCGGGGCGATGGTGATATCACGGTGGACTTCCCGAAACCCGTCACGGGTCCCGATGACCGTATAGCGTCCGGGCTTGAGCTGGATGTCGCGCTTCGCGAATGTTCCGAATTGTCCGATGCTGGGAATCGCCACGGCCGTCGCATTGTCCGATACGAGGGACAGGCGAACCGGCTTATCCAATAGATCCGTTCGCACGGAACCCGATCGCACGGTGCCGTCGTAGTCCGGTACCAGGAGGATACCCAGGCGAGCGATCTGCGAGCGCAGCACCGGTCCCGAGGGTGATTGCTGATTGGCCGTATCCAGAAGCGCCTTCGCCTGATCACGGAGGGACGGCGATGAGAGGCGCTCCGGCCGGTCGATGAGCGCCTGCATCGAGGCGCCCAGCTCCGCCCTGGCCGCCGCGCGATCCTTGCCTTCCTGGGCAAAGGCCAGCGACGGATCTGCTTGCAGCGCCGAGTCGTAGGCTTGTATCGCCTCATCCCAGCGCTCTTGCGCTTCGAGTCCGGCGGCCCTTTGACGCAGCGAGGTGAATCCCTTTGTGGACTGCGCCGCGCCGACGCGCCTGAGTCCCTCGGCCGCCTCCGAGCCATTCGGCCGAAGTGCGCGTGCCTTCTCGAACGCATCATGTGCGTCATCGAGCCGGCCGGCTCCCAGCGCCGCAAACCCCGATCCAACCGCCTTCGCGTAGTTATCGTCCCCGAAAGCCGCGTTGGCGCGCGCCAATCCCGCCCGCGCCTTGTCATTTCCCGGATCGATGGAAAGAGCCTGGCTGTAGTCCTGCGCCGCGCGCGAGTAATTGCGTGCGTTTTCGGCATTCTGGCCGTCAGCCAGGAGAGGCAGAACACCGTTCAGGTTATGTGTGTGTCGTTGGCCCTCGGCAATGCGCTTGTCATTGGGATCGATGCGCTTGGCCAGATCGAACGCCTGGTTAGCGAGTTCTTCCTGACCCGCGGCCAGCGCCTTCTGACCCGCCGCTAATTGGGCCGCGAGCGCTTGCGGCGCTTTGCTCTCAACTGCATCGAGCAGGCGGGACGCGTCGGTGAGCCGCTCCTGTGCCAGTTGTGTATTGCCCGCGTCACGAGCGCCGACTGACTCCGCGGCGCGGGACTTCGCTAAACCAAACTCGGGACCGCCCCACACTCCCGCGCCCCGTGTTTCCAGTGCCGCGAGGCGCCGATCGAAGCCTTCCCTCGCGGACTGCAAATTCGCCACGGCGTCAGGCGCTCCACCGGTCGTCGTGGTGGTGTCGGCCGGGGACGTGGAGCCCGACGATCGCGTCAGGCCGTCGGTGGCGCGAGATATCGTGGCTCGAGTTATCGCGGATAGGTCGAATGGAAGACTCTGCGTCGTGTAGCGAGGTAGCCAATAAAACACGGCCACCGCAATTCCGGCGAGAAGACCCAACAGAACCACGGGCCAATGCCTGCGGCGAATCGGCTCGAGCCGCGCCACACGTGGAACGGAATCGAGTTTCAGGTTCTCCCAGAGCGGACGCTCGTCGGCGAAGCTCGGACCGCCGCCACCAGCGGACAGTCCAGCCGCAATCGGCGCGCCTAGTTGGATTTGGGGGGCGGGTGCTTGTCGCAACACCGTCAAGTGTGGCGCGGGCGCAGGATTCGGGGCCGGGTTGGGCGCAACCTGCGCAGTCGCCGCTGGCGGCGCTTGAACCTGGGTCGCCGGAATCTGAGTCGTTCCGAAGTCAGCGTATTGCCGCGAAACCGGCTGCGGCGGCGGTGTGGGCGTGGGCGTCGATGTTGGTATCGGCGTTGGCGCAGGTTTCGCGCGAATGGACTGCTCGTTGGCCGCCTGACCGTAAGAGGTGCGCTCCGCCGAGGCAGCTCGCGCTGTCGATGCGGCCCATGCTGCCCCCAACCCTCGCGTTGACGCCGGCTCGGGCGGCAACTGCATCGTATCGTTATTGACCGTTTGCGTGTTTGACACGCGCCACGCTGCCCCCACGCCGCGCGGTGTCGGCGCCGGCTCCGGTGGTAGTTGCATCGTGTCGTTGTTTGCCGTTTGCGCACTTGACGCACGCCAGGAAGCCGCCTGTCCCCGCGTCGTCGGCGCACCTTGATCACCTCGCGCGCGTGACCCCGGCTCCGGAGGCAAGTAAATGGAGTCGTTGTTGACAGTTTGCCCGTCAGACTTGCGCGGCTGAGATGCCGGCGAGGGCGCCGAAGGTGGTTGCAACTTCGAGGTCGGCACCGGCGGCGCATTTGACGCGCGCCACGAAGCCGCCGGCCCCCGCGTACTCGGCGCGCCTTGATCACCTCGCGCGGGCGATCCCGGCTCCGGAGGCAAGTAAATGGTGTCGTTGTTGGCAGTTTGCCCGTCAGACTTGCGCGGGTGAGATGCCGGCGAGGGCGCCGCCGAAGGTGGTTGCAACTTCGAGGTCGGCACCGGTGGCGCGGCCGACTTCAGCCCAGTCGCCGGAGTTTGCGCAGACGTCGCGGTTGGCGAAGGTGGCGACGGTGCGGGGGGTGCCGAAGCGCGCGATTCGGCAGCGGCGCCGGTAAATCGAGTGCTCTTCGCGGGCGGCTTAGCCACTAGCGCGTTGGCAACTAACAGCTCGGGTATGAGCCCCAGATCCGGCGCGTCGTCGTCATCCCCTTCCTCGTCATCCTCATCGTCGTGATCATCCCGTGAGGCGTCGTCATCCCGACGAGCGTCGTTGAATGCCGCCGTTGGCGCCGGTGCCGCCGGCGGCCTGTGCTCGGTCCTGCCGGCCGCCCTGGGGGTCGTCTCGGCCTTCTCGATGTTGTCGGTTCTGTGAGTTGTCTCAGCCTTCTCGGTCCCATCGGCCCTGTGAGTCGTGTCGGCTCTGTGGGCTGTCTCGGCCTTCTCGGCCCTGTGGGCCCTCTCGGTCCTCTCAACCTTCTCAGACTTTGCGGTCGCGGGCGGCGGCCCGACCAACACAGCGGCGCTCGGCGCGCCATGCGCCGGATCAACAATGGATTCGAAATCGAACGCCAGTGTGTCGTTCAGAGCTGTATCGAGCTCATCGATCACCTCGCGCATCGAGCGTGGCCGCTCGCTTTTATTCTTCGCCAACATGCGCATCACGAGCGCAGTCAACAGCGGCGGAATCTGCCGCGTCGGCACCAGGGCAGGCACCGGTTCCTCCTGCGCCCTGCGAAGATCGAAGTGCGGGTAGTACGGGGGATAACCAGACAGCAACTCGTACGCGAGCGCGCCCAGTCCATAAATGTCGTCGCTCTCGGCCGGAGCCTCGCCGCGCAACTGCTCCGGGCTCGCGGTGAACGGAGACAAACCCTGCATGCGCGCATCGGCCGCGGTCGTGGACGTCATGCCGGCAGCGCCGAAGTCCGCGAGCTTCACCTGACCACGAGCGTCAAACAACACGTTACCCGGCTTCAGGTCGCGATGAATGACACCACGCTCATGCGCGTGCTCCAGCGCCTGCGCGATATCGAGCAATACCGGGATGATGTCCAGATAGCCCGCGCCCCGCAGCCGGCGCAGATCTCCGCCGGTCGCGAGCTCCATCGGCAGTACCACCAGCTCGCCCGAGCGATGCGGCGGGAATACCTTGAGCACCGACGAATGGTTCAGGCGCGCCGCTAGCGCATGCTCGCGCTCGAACGCGGCCAACACACTCAGATTGGGCGCGTCCGCGGAAGCCGGCACCTTCAGTGCAATATCGATTCCGCGAATATCGTCGTGCGCACGCCACACCTCGCCCTGGCCGCCCGAACCTAATTTTTCGAGCAGCGAGAAGCGGGCATCGAGACGACGTCCGTGAATGGGAGCAACCTCTGTCATGACCTGATGGGACCCGGAGGAACTGTTCAGGTTCCGGTGTGAGACGTTTGTGTACGGGTGTCTAGCCTAAGCAAGCAAGCTTCGCGCCCGCCAGAACTCAAATCGGGTGAATACGGACTAAAGTCTGTGCACGGCGCGGCGGGGGGCAGCCATCGGTTCCCGGGGCGCACCGGACGCCGGCCCGACCGAGTCATCACCTCGCCGACATCCCCTGCCGGAAGTCCGTGTATTCCTTCCACAACTTCGCTCGCAGGGCGGGGTCCGTCTCCTGCTCGGCGGCCTTGCGCAGGCGTCGGGCGACAATGTCATTGTCGCTGCCCGCGGAAATCTTTTGCGCAACGGCACCGTTACCTCCCGCCCCCGAGGCGGACAGGCTGGATTTACGAACCAAAGTGGAGCGAGCCGTCCCCGTAGCAGTGCCACTGGCAATCGATGATTGCGACGCAGCAGACGAAGAAGTGGCCGTGGCCGAAGTCGAAGTGCTGCCTGTTCCCGAATTCGTCGTCATTGCGACAACGCCACTCGCCGGCGCACTGCCGCCACCCGCCAACGTACCGCTGCCACCGGCAGACGCATCGCCGCCGGCTGCCAACGCGCCGCCGCCACCTGCCGTGCCACGGTTAGCCGCAGAGCCAGTCGCGCCACCGGCCGTGCCACTGCCAGCAACTGAGCCCGCGCCGTCGCCAGTCCCCGCTCCATCACCGGACCGCGCTTCAAGCATCTGGCTAGACTGCGGGTGCTCGCACTCCGCAACCCGCTGCTCTCGACGCAGCTCCATATCCAACGAGCGCAACGACAAATACATCTGCCGGTTGACCCAGGCCAGGCGCGGGTCGGCACTCTGATTCAGCAGAGCCTCGATATCCGGATCGCGCGTCGTGGCCGTCTTCGACGAAACCATGTGTAACGGATCGTAAGCGGGATTCGCGCAAGCGCGATCATGCGATGCGACGGGCGGATCCTGCTGAGGCGCGGAAGTGCACCCCGCCCCAACGAAACACGCGGTGGCGAGCAAAGATGTAATGAATGGCGCGCGCATATCTTGTTTCTAGCTCGCTGGCAATCGAACGCCGATCGCGCTTCCTTTCACTGAGACTGCGTCTCACGGCCACGGTTCCCACGCAGCCATCATCCTATCAAGAGCCTTCGCGCCGAGAATTTCAATAGTAACGCTTTGTAGAAACGACGCGCCTCGAGATTGCCGCGAACGGGGAAGATGCATGTATATCCATACATGCCGTGCACCGCTCTAGTCCCGCTCCGCAGGTCCGCGCGACCATCGGATCAGGCGCGAGTCACAGAAAACCCTTTACGCTCGTATGCCGCCAGTGATTTCGCGGCGACACCTGGCTCCACGATCATTCCATCGATCTCGGTGAGCGCTGCGATGACATACGGGGAAGCAGCATTTAGCTTTTCCGCCGAAACCAACACGTAGGTTTCCGATGCGCTGGCCATGAGCGCACGTTTGATATGCGCCTCCTCGAGATCACCCGTGCTCAGGCCCGCCTGCGGATGGATTCCCGTGACTCCCATGAAGTACACATCGGCGCGAATCCGCGCTATAGCTTCGATCGCCGCAGCGCCGACTGCGACGACGGAGTGTTTGAACAAGCGGCCCCCGATGAGCACCACCTCAATGGAGGGATGTTCGACTAGTGCGACCGCTATAGTCGGGCTGTGCGTCACCACCGTCGCCTTCAGATCCAGCGGCAAGTGCTTCGCGAGCTGCAAAGTCGTGGTCCCGCCATCGAGGATCACCACCTGTCCCGGCCGTACTAACTTCGCCGCCGCGCGTCCGATCGCAACTTTGCCGTCCGGCGCCAGTTGCTGGCGCGCCGCGAAATCGCCCACCGCCGGCGATGCGGGCAACGCACCTCCGTGCACTCTCTGCAGACGACCTTCGCCCGCCAGCTCACGCAAGTCTCTGCGAATCGTGTCCTCGGACAAGCCGAGCTCCTGGCTCACCGACTTGGCGACGATCTGACCCGTCTCCCTCAGTACCCCAAGGAGGTATTCCTTTCTCTGGCTGGCGAGCATGGGATCATTCTGCACGTTTTTTCTTGACTCTGCACGTTTTTGCACGATATGGTTCGCCCATGATGAATCCCGCCATCGAGATACTCGGCACCGAGACCCTCTCGGACAACTGGTACACGCTGCGAAAAGTAACGTTCCGGCTGCGTAAGCGGGATGGAACCTGGGAGACGCAGAGCCGCGAGGCTTACGACCGCGGCAATGGTGCGACGATTCTTCCTTACGACCCGTCTCGCCGCACCATCATCCTGACGCGGCAGTTCCGGCTCCCCACCTATGTGAATGGCAATCTCTCGGGCATGTTGATCGAAACCTGCGCCGGCCTGCTGGATGACGAGAATCCGCAGGAGTGCATCGTTCGGGAATTACGCGAGGAGACCGGCTTCGAGATCCAACACGCCAGAAAGGTGATGGAAGCCTACATGTCGCCGGGTTCGGTGACCGAGATTCTGCACTTCTTCGTCGCCGAGTACGCACCAACACAACGGGCGGGTGCGGGCGGCGGCATCGAGGAGGAAGACATCGAGGTGCTCGAGATGAGCATCGACGAAGCGTTGGCAAAAGTCGCGTCCGGAGAAATCCGCGACGGCAAGACCATAATGCTACTGCAGTACGCAGCCCTGCATCTGTTCTGAGGCTGTGTCGCTCAGAACCCCAGTGTCATCTGCGATCCCTCCAGGAGAGGCGGTCGGAACAGGTGCGTATGCTGCGGCGATTCGCGGCTGCCCGAGTTGAGGTTGAGCCGCTTGCAGGCGAGCTTGAAGCGACTGCGCAGGAGTTCCGCGACGGGGCCCGTGCCCCGCATCCGTGAGCCGAAACGCGGATCGTTATCCCGGCCGCCGCGCATATCATTGATGAGGGACATTACATGCGCCGCGCGATCGGGAAAGTGCTCGGCCAGCCAGTCGCGAAACAGATCCTTGATCTCAAAGGGCAGCCTGAGCAGGACGTAGCCCGCCCAATGCGCCCCGGCCTCGGCGGCCGCTTCGAGGATCGCCTCCATCTCGTGATCCGTAATCGCGGGGATCACCGGCGCGACCATCACTCCCGTCGGCACCCCCGCGGCATTCAATTCGCGCACAGCTCTTAGCCGCGCCAGCGGTGATGCCGTCCGCGGCTCGAGCGAGCGCTTCGTCTCCGCACTGAGCGTCGTGATGCTGATCCCAACACTGACCAGCCCATCACGGGCCAGGTCAGTCAGCAAATCGAGATCGCGCAGCACCATCGCGCTCTTGCTGATGATCGACACAGGATGCCGGGTACGCGTCAGCACCTCGAGCACCGCACGCGTCACCAACATCTGTCGCTCGATAGGCTGGTACGGATCTGTGTTTGCCCCTATCGTTATCGGTTTACAAACATACCCCGGCCGCGCCAGTTCCTCTTCCAACAACTTGCCTGCGTCGGCCTTATAGAATAGCCTTGTCTCGAAATCGATGCCGGCAGACAAGCCCATGTAGGCATGACTCGGCCTCGCATAACAATAAACACAACCATGTTCGCATCCTCTATAAGGATTGATCGACTGCTCGAACGGAATATCCGGTGAGTTGTTGGTTGTGATGATGCTGCGAGCGCGGTCGGGCTCCACCGTGGTGGCGATGGTGTCCGGTTGCTCCTCGACGTACCAGCCGTCGTGGACCTCTTCGAGGTCCTGACGCTCGAAGCGGCCGGCAGGGTTGGTAAGAGCTCCCCTGCCCTTGAAGGATTTTCGACCGATTGGGCGGCTCATGAGGCATACTGTACGCCCATACAGCTCCAAGCGTAAAGGCCGGGCTTATACGGCGGCGGCCCCCGCACCCTTCCGCCTAAACCGATCCATCACCCGCAACTCCGGAAACACCTTCAAATACACCCCGACCACCACCAGCGTCACCACCCCACCCAGCACGACAGCGGGCACCAACCCGAACCAGCGCGCCGTCAACCCCGACTCGAACTCGCCCAACTCGTTCGACGCGCCGACAAACATCGACCCCACGGCACTCACACGCCCGCGGATCGCATCCGGCGTCTCGAGCTGGATCAGAACGTGCCGGATATAGACACTCACCATATCCCCGATGCCAAGCAACACCAGCGCAATGAGCGAAACGGTAAAGCTGCGCGAAAGCCCGAACACCACCGTTGCGGCTCCAAACAGCGTGACGCCCGCAAACATCCAACGTCCGACATTACGCTCGATGGGTGACACCACGAGGAAGATGGCCGTTATCGTGGCCCCCAAACCAGTCGCCGTGCGCAACAATCCGAGGCCCGCCGGACCCACGTGCAGCACGTCGCGTGCGTAAGCCGGAAGTAACGCGGTAGCACCACCAAACAACACTCCGAACAGGTCCAGCGAGATCGCTCCGAGCAAAGCTTTACGGTGCAGCACGTATCGCAAACCATCGAGCAGATCGGCCGTCTGGGACGACTCCGCCGCATCGCGTGCGCGCACCGGCTTTATGGTGAAAATCAGCGTGACCGCGACGAGCAGCATGCCCGCCACCGTGCAATACACCACCGAAGGACCGATCAGATAAAGCACGCCGCCAAGCGCCGGCCCGGCAATCACGCCCGCCTCGAAGAGCATCGAGTTGAGCGCCACGGCGCTGGGGAACGCCTCGGGCGGCACGAGATTGGGTGTCATCGCCTGGCTGGCGGGCATCCAGAAGGCGCGTCCGGCGCCGAACACCACCATGACCGCAAAAATCGGCCAGACACTCTTCAACCCACTGAGCGAGAACCACGCCAACGTCCCCGCGCACAGCGCCGAGGCCGTGTAAGCGGTAATCAGTACGAGCCGTCGGTCGGTGTGATCCGCCACGTGCCCACCGGGAAGTACGAGCAGCACGAATGGCAGGAACTGCACCAGTCCCAGATACCCAAGATCCAGCGGGTTACGCGTAATGGCGTACACCTGCCAGCCAACGGCGACGCTCAACATCTGCCAGCACAGCGTCGTACAAAATCGGGCTGCTGCGTATGCCGCGTAGCCGCGGTAACGCAGGACTGCAAGAGGATTCGGCATTTAGTCCAGGAGCCCGGCGGCCACCGTTGGCGCATCATGATTGGACAGGCTCGACGAGAGCTTATCAGAGGTCGCGACCACACTTCCCATACACCGCCGTCTTGGTCATCATGCCGCCCGTGCCGGGGACACCGGCAACGGGATGAGGTCGGATGAATAACGTCCAGAATAGCCGCGGTGTCATTGTCTGCACGCGCGCCACGATCTTCATAGTCGCCGCCGTCATGGCGGGTCTCGCCGGGTGCGTGGCGGCGCCTCCTCCAGCGGCTCCCGCATCACCTCCAGGCCCGACGGCGACGGACATGACATTCGCCGCTATTTCAAAACGCTACCTCGATGAGATGGTGGCCCAGACGCCGGTCAACGCGACCTCTCTCGGCGATCACCGCTTTGACGACCAACTCGACGACGTGAGTACCGCCGGTTACGACCGACGCGGGGCCCTCGCTCACGAGCTGCTTGGCCAGGTTCAGGTACTGGATTCCGCAGAGCTCTCACGCGCGAATCGGGTCGACGCGCGTCTTCTCGCGAATGAGCTCGAGTACCAGATCTGGCGTATCGAGCAGTTGGCCGAATGGCGTTGGAACCCGCTCGTCTACACCGAGCTCGCCGGCAACAGTGTTTATTTGCTGTTGGCCCGGGACTTCGCTCCGCTGCCGGACAGGCTGCGCATGGTCAGCGCCCGCCTCGCGGAATTGCCTCGCTTTCTCGCGCAAGTGCGCGAGTCGCTGGTGCCGGAGCGTGTCCCCAGGATTCACGCCGAGACCGCCATCAAACAGAACACCGGCGTACTGACACTGATAGACCAGCTCGTCGTGCCACAACTCGGTGTATTGCCGGAAGCGGACCAGGCCGCCCTGCGAACTTCCATCGCACACGCGCGCACGGCCGTAGCGCAACACCAGATCTGGCTCGAGAAAAAACTCCTGCCGGCTGCCAAGGGCGATTTCCGCCTGGGGGCCGATCTTTACGACGCCAAACTCCGGTTCGCCCTCGACTCGCCGCTCACGCGAGCCGAGATCCGAACGCGGGCGCAATCCGAGCTCGTGCGTACCCGCCAAGACATGTACGACATCGCGCGTGCCGTACTGACAAATCAGCCTGGCGCACCGCCTCTTCCGCCGACCCCCACCGCGGACGAGCAGCAAACAGCCATCGCCGCCGCCCTGGAACTCGCTTACGCCCAGCAGCCGGCGCGCGATGAGGTATTCGACACCGCACGCCGCGCGTTCGAGGACACGACGGCCTTCGTCCGCGCGCATGATCTCGTAACTCTCTTCAACGACCCGCTCGAAATCATCCCGATGCCGGAATTTCAACGCGGTGTTGCATTGGCCTATTGCGACTCACCCGGCCCGCTGGACCAGGGTCAGAAAACCTTCTATGTGATCTCGCCGATTCCCAACGACTGGACCGACGAGCAGGTGAAGTCATTCCTGCGTGAATACAACACGCGCTCGATCGACAACCTCACCATCCACGAGGCGATGCCCGGTCACTACCTGCAACTCATGCACTCGATCCGCTATCAATCGCCACTGCGCGCGGTGTTGGCATCGGGAACATTCATAGAAGGGTGGGCCGTCTACAGCGAGCGGATGATGGTCGAACAGGGATTCCTCGGTGGCGACCCGCTCATGCACCTCATTCAGCTGAAGTGGTATCTGCGTACCATCGGCAACGCGCTGCTCGACCAGGGAGTACACGTGGATGGCATGTCCCAAGAGGACGCAATGCGCCTCATGACACACGACACCTTTCAGGAAGAGCGCGAAGCGGCCGCTAAATGGATACGGGCTCAGCTCACTTCGGCACAGTTGCCGACCTACTTCGTAGGAGTGCAGGAGCACCTGGCGCTACGGGAGGAAGCCAAAAAGAAGTGGGGTAAGAACTTCTCGCTGAAGCTCTACCACGACACGGTGCTCTCTTTCGGCTCACCGCCAGTACGCTATGTGCGCGAGTTGGCTCTCGACCTGCCGATTGACTAGGAGTCTGTCTGACGCCTTGCCCCGCCCAGGTTACTTTACCAGGCGCAGTGAGATGGGATATCGATAGCCCCCGCCTTCGCTCGTTTTGACGGCGGCGACAATAACCATCACCAGCCAGTAAAAAAACAGCAGCGCACCGAACGGAATACCAATGAGGGCAAAGAACAGCGAGCCGCAGACAATCCAACCGAGCGTCACCGTGATGTTGAAATTCAACGCTTCGCGCGCTTCTATTTCCAAATACGCGGAAGTGTCACGCCGGGTGAGCCAGATGATGAGAGGCGCGA
>JAQGOE010000090.1 GCA_028293725.1 Gammaproteobacteria bacterium
CCCGCCCCTGGATGATCGTCCCGGTCGTGCGGTCATAAATCCGAGTGCTCTGTCCGATGAATACCCCCATCGAGATTACCGAGCCGGCCTCGACGACCACTCCCTCGACAACCTCGGAGCGCGCCCCAATAAAACAATCATCCTCGATGATCGTAGGGCTCGCCTGCAGCGGCTCCAACACCCCTCCGATCCCAACACCCCCGGAGAGATGTACGTTACGCCCGATCTGTGCGCACGACCCGACCGTTGCCCATGTATCCACCATCGTGCCAGATCCAACGTAAGCCCCGATGTTCACATAGCTAGGCATCAAAACAACATTAGACGCGATAAAAGCCCCGCGACGCACAACCGCGTGCGGCACAACCCGCGCGCCCCCCGCCCGTAGGTCTGCCTCCGTAGCATCCGCGTACTTCAGCGGCACCTTGTCATAGAAGCGCGTATATCCCGCATCCATGACCACATTCTCATTCGAGCGGAAGTACAGCAGGACCGCCTTCTTCAGCCACTCGTTGACGACCCACTTCCCGTCGATCTTCTCGGCCACCCGCGCCTGGCCCGAGTCGAGCAGCCCGATGCTGGCGCTAATGGCAACCTTCAACTCGGCACCCACACTGCTGGGCGTAATCTCGGCCCGCCGCTCGAACGCCGCCTCGATTGTCGTCCGAAGCTTCTGCAGATCCCCGATAGTCATCAGTATTCTTCCCTCACAATTATCTTTCTCGCAGGATTATTCATCTCGCAGAAAGGCCCGAATCCGCTCCGCTGCCTCAACGCACTGCGCCACCGGCGCTACGAGCGAAATCCTCACCCGCCCCGTACCCGGGTTCTCCCCGGAAGCGTCAGCCCGGGCCAGATAGCTCCCCGGCAACACGGTAAGATTCTTCCGCGCGAACAACTCGCGGGTAAACCTCTCATCATCTCCGCCAACGTCGGTCCACAGATAAAACGCGCCCGCCGGCCTTTCCACCTTCATCACGGGCGCCAGGATCGGCAATACCCGCTCGAACTTCTCCTGGTACAGCCGACGGTTCGCCACCGCATGCCCATCTTCCTGCCACGCAGCAACACTCGCGAGTTGTGTCGGCACCGCCATGGCACTCCCATGATACGTCCGGTAAAGCAGAAACTGCTGCATGATCCGCGGATCGCCCGCAACAAAGCCGGACCGCAATCCCGGCACACTGGAGCGCTTCGACAGGCTGTGAAACACCACGCAGCGCTGAAACCGATCGTGCCCCGCAGCAACACAAGCTTGCAACAGCCCCGGTGGCGGCGCGCCTTCATCCAGGTAGATCTCGGTGTAGCACTCGTCGGCCGCGATCACAAAGTCATAACGATCGGCAAGTTCCAACGCCCGCCGCAGATACGATAGCGGCAACACCGCCCCGGTCGGGTTCCCGGGGCTGCACAGAAACAACACCTGACACCGGCGCCACACGGGTTCCGGCACGGCGTCGAGATCCGGCATATACGACGACGCAGCCGTCGTATTCAGCATGTACGGCTCCGCTCCCGCCAGCAGCGCCGCCCCCTCATAAATCTGGTAAAACGGATTCGGCATCAACACCAGCGGAGAGTCACGCCGCTCATCCACGACAGCCTGCACGAACGCGAACAGCGCCTCGCGCGTCCCATTCACGGGCAACACCATGGTCTCCGGATCAACGCTAGAGCCAGGCAACCCAAACCGCCGCTCCAGCCAGGAAGCACAGGCCCCGCGAAACTCAGGCAACCCCGCCGTAGCCGGATAACTCCCCAACTTATCGAGCGCCCCCCGTAGCGTCTCCAGCACAAACGCCGGCGCCACATGCTGCGGCTCCCCAATCGACATGCTGATATGCGCCAACCCCGCCGGCGGCATCGCCCCAGCTTTCAAACGAGCCAGCCGCTCAAACGGGTAAGCGTGCAACTTCTCGAGCCGAGGGTTCACAGCGACCTCTCTCCATCCGCGCAGGCCGCCCCGGCGCCGCTCACCACACCCCCGCTCACGACGTCTGCCGCCGATCCAACGCCTGCTTCATCCTCTCCCTAAGCCTCTGCTCCTGCCCCGCCTCCAGCGGCTGATTCTCGAGATCCGTCACATAGAACACGTCCTCAGCCCGCTCCCCCACAGTCATAATCTTGGCAGCATGCAACTCAATCCCTTGCTCCATCAACACCTTGCCCACATCACACAACAACCCCGGCCGGTCCCCCGCGACGAGTTCCAACACCGACCGCCGATTGCGCTCATCCACGCTCAAAGCAATCTGCGTCGGCGTATTGAACATCCGAGCCTGGCGCGGCGCCCGCCGCAAAACCGAGAATGTCGTGTCATCGGGCCGCTGCAGCGACCGCCACAACGCATGCTCGATCTCACTCTGCCGATCCCGATCCGTAATCGGCGCCCCGTCATCCTCGAGCACGTGATAGAGATCCAAACTAAATCCATCGCCGGTAGGCGTAATCCGGGCGTCTACGATGTTGAGCCCCAACTGATCGAGCACTGCCGTAGTCCGCGCGAACCCATAGCGCCGCGGGCGCGCGAAAATCAACACCGCTGTCGTTCCCCGCACACTACGCGGGTCCAACGCCACCAGCGGCTCATCCGACCCCTGATCCCGCTCCGCCAGCAGCCGCGCGTGCCACGCCACTTCCTCCGGCGAATGCTGCAAAAAGTAAGCCGCCGAAAATCGCGACCACGTCCGCTCGACATCCTTCTCCGGCACGCCACGCTCGACCAACAGCCGCCGCGCCGCGTCCTGCGTCTCCCGCACGAGCTGATCCTGATCGATCGGACTTTCCAATCCCCGCCGCAGCGCTCGTTTCACCCGATCGTAGAAGTCATGAAACAGCGAAGCCTTCCACGAATTCCACAGCTTCGGATTCGTCCCGCGCACATCCGCGCAAGTCAGCGCAAAGAGATAGTCGAGGTGATTCTCATCTCCCACCTTGCGCGCAAACGCCGCAATCACCTGCGGATCGCTGATGTCCTGCTTCTGCGAAGTAATCGATAACTCGAGATGATTCCGCACCAGCCAGGCCACCAGCCGGGCATCGTAAGGAGAGAGTCCCTGCTCGAGACAGAACGCCTCAGCGTCGACGCCCCCCAATTCGGAGTGATCCCCGCCACGCCCCTTGGCAATGTCATGAAACAACGCCGCCAGGTAAGCCACTTCGGGCTTAGGCAGCTGCTGCATGATCCGCGACGCCTCAGGCACCTCGTGATCGTAACGCGGGATCGCAAACCGCCGCAGGTTACTAACAACAAACAACGTATGCGCATCGACGGTATACGCATGAAACAAGTCATACTGCATGCGCCCGACGATGCGTCCAAACGCCGGGATGTACCGCCCCAGCACCCCGTAGGTATTCATCCGCCGCAGCTCATGCGTCACGCCGACAGGCGAGCGCAGGATCTCCAGGAAAAGCCGATGATGCCGGGGATTCTGCCGAAACTCCTCGTCAATGAGCCACAGGCTGCGCGCCACCGCACGCATCGTGGACGCCCGCACCCCATTGATCTCCGGATTCTGCTGCAACAACACAAACAACTCGAGCAGCGTCGACGGCGTCCGCACGAAGATATCGTCGCTGACAGCCTCCAGCGACCCGTTGCGCATCTGAAACCGCGGATTCAACGGCCGGGGAGGGTCCGTCTCATTCAGAATGGCTTCGCGAAACAGCTGCAGCAACAACTCATTCAACAAGCTGACGTCCATGACAGTACGGTAGTACCGCTGCATGAACTGCTCGACGGCCAACGTGTAGGAGGCGTCCTCGTACCCGAAGGTCTGCGCAAGCTTGATCTGATGATCAAACAGTAACCGGTCTTCACGCCGTCCCGTGACGACATGCAGCCCGAACCGCACCTTCCACAACACCGCCTGCGCCTGCTTCAAGCGTCGCAGCTCCGCGCCGCTCAAAAAGCCGCGCGTTACGAGCCCGTCCAGAGTGTCCGATCCAAAGTGCCGCTTCGCAACCCACGCAATCGTCTGAATGTCGCGCAACCCACCAGGCCCGGTTTTCACGTTAGGCTCGAGGTTGTAAGCCGTGTCGTGCGCCTTCTGGTGCCGCTCCGCCTGCTCCCGCACCTTTGCCTCGAAGAACTCCTTCACCGGCCAGACCTTGTCAGGCCCGAGCGCCACCCGCATCGAAGCCACCAACTCCTCGTTGCCCGCAAGCAGCCGGGCCTCGATGAGAGTCGTCATCACACTGACATCAGCGACACTCTCCTGCGCACACTCCTCAACAGTGCGCACGCTGTGACCGACCTCGAGTCCGATATCCCACAGAAAGGTAACGAGCCGCTCGACCATGCCCTTGCCAGCGGCGTCAGGCGCCCCCGGCACCAACAACAGAATGTCGATATCAGAGCAGGGATGCAGCTCCCCGCGCCCATAACCGCCAACGGCGACCAGCGCCCACGAACCCGTAGCCGGCACAGACTGCGCCCGCCACACCTCACGCAACACGATATCCACGAGCGCCGCGCGCGCGTGCACGAGCCCTTCAACAGGCTCCTCCGCCAGGAAGCGAGCCTTCAGCTCCTCATGCGCATGCCGCAATAGCTCGCGGTAAGCAGTAGGGGACCCCGCCGCTTCGGCCAGCAGAACGGGTAAGCGACTTAAAAGCGGCCAGGGGGCACTCCAGGAGGTGGCCGGGAGTGCTTCTTCTAGGAGTTCGTTATCACTGGAGACCATTCAATTAGTGTTGCCGGCCCTGCGCGGGAAGGGTCAGCACTTCAAACCCCGTATCGGTGACGAGCACAGTGTGCTCCCACTGCGCCGAAAGCGAGTGGTCCTTCGTAATGACCGTCCACCCGTCCGGCAGCAGCCGCACGTGGCGCTTTCCCGCATTCACCATCGGCTCGATCGTGAACGTCATTCCCTTACGGAGCTCCAGTCCGGTCCCCGGCTCGCCGTAGTGCAGTACCTGCGGGTCCTCGTGATAGATCCGCCCAATTCCATGCCCGCAATACTCGCGCACTACAGAGTAGTCCCGCTCCTCCACGAACTGCTGGATCGCATGTCCAATGTCCCCCAGGTGCGTCCCGGGTTTCACGGTCTCGATCCCTTTCCACATGGCCTCAAAGCAGGTTTCGGCCAGCCGCTGCGCGTGCGGCGCCGGCTTCCCCACGAAGTACATGCGGCTGGTATCCCCATGGAACCCGTCCCGGATCACCGTGACATCGATATTCACGAAATCTCCGGCCTTCAGCCGCTTGTCGTTCGGGATGCCGTGGCAGACGACGTGGTTCACAGAAGTGCAGATCGTCTTTGGGAACCCCCGGTAATTCAGGTTCGCCGGGATCGACCGCTGCACCTCCACGATGTAGTCGTGGCAGAGCTTATCGAGCTCCTCCGTAGTCACCCCGGGGACGACGTGCTCCCCGATCATGTCCAGCACCTCGGCGGCCAGCCGGCCGGCGATGCGCATCTTTTCCTGTTCCTCGGGAGTCTTGATCGTGACGTGCATATTGGCTCGAGATTCTCATCCCGCGAAGCGCGGCTGGCGGGCCGCGTTCAGGGGTGCGTAAGGCGTTGTTCGGACGAGGTCTTCATGGTATAAAGCGCGGCCTTTTTTGGCAACGCACTGTACTTTACTAACCCCACACGCTTATCACTGGTCTTATTGACCAGACCTCCTGTGGCTGGGTGCCCCTGAACCTCGTTTCAAGGGTGGCCACGAGGGATACGCGGAGGCCCAACCCAAGCAGGAGATTTTGCAATGACCAGCGTGTCCATGCGACAGATGCTGGAAGCGGGTGTCCATTTCGGACACCAGACCCGCTTCTGGAACCCGAAGATGGCTCCTTTCATCTTTGGCGAACGCAACCGAATTCACATCATCAATCTCGAGAAGACGCAGCCTCTTTATACAGAGGCCGCCGGCTTCATTAAGAGCGTTATCGGCGATGGCGGCACCGTCCTCTTCGTCGGCACGAAACGCTCCGCGCGCGAGGCCGTGCAGGCCGAGGCGCTGCGCTCCGGCCAGCCCTTCGTGAACCAGCGCTGGCTCGGCGGCATGCTCACGAACTTCAAGACCATCCGCCAGTCCATCAAGCGGCTGAGCGAGATCACCGATCTGGCGGTTTCCGGCGCGCTCGACAAGCGCGGTAAGAAAGAAGCCACCCAGTTGCGCCGTGAAATGGAGAAGCTCGAGAGAAGTCTCGGTGGCATCAAGCACATGGATTCCCTGCCGGACGCCCTGTTCGTCATCGATGTCGGCCACGAGAAGATCGCGATTCACGAAGCGGCGAAGCTCGGTATCCCGGTCGTGGCCATCGTCGACACGAATTGTTCCCCGGACGGCATCGACTACGTGATTCCCGGTAACGACGACGCCATGCGAGCGATCCGTCTTTACGCCGCTGGCATCGCGGACGCGGTCCTCGAAGGCAAGGAATCCGTGCCCACCGTGGCGACCGGCGAAGACGAATTCGTTGAGCTCGATGAAGCCGGCAATCCGCGCAAGAAGTCCCGTGGACGTCCGCGTCCTGCGGCTGCGGTGCGTAAGAAGCCTGCTGCCGGACGCCGCCGGCCTCCGGTTGCTGCTGTTGTCGCGCCCGTTGTCGAAGGCAGCCCGGTTGTAGTGGACGACGAAGACTTAGACGCAGAGGAAGTCGCGGCCGCAGCGGCAGCTGCGGTCGGCCCGGCCCCCACGCAGGTCATCCCGCCGCGTCGCCCCACCAGCGGTGCCGGTGGTCGTCGCAAGGGCGGCGGTCGCGAATGAACTCTTTGCAGAAAGACGCCCGGGGCGCGCCAGCCTGCGGCGCTTTCTGCGATGACAGGATTTGTTTTTAATGAATATCACAGCAGATGCAGTCAAGCAGCTCCGCGAGCGCACCGGCGCGGGGATGATGGAGTGCAAGAAGGCACTCGTTGAAACGAAGGGTGACCTCGACGCCGCCGCCGACCTCATGCGCAAGCAGGGGCTGGCGAAGGCCGACAAGAAGGCCTCTCGTGTAGCCGCCGAGGGTGTGGTCGTTGTCGAGAAATCGGCCGACGCGCACACCGCGGCACTGGTCGAGATCAACTGCGAGACCGATTTCGTGGCTCGCGAGCAGGACTTCCGCGGCTTCGCGCAGGCCGTGGCGGCCGTCGCTTTGACCAGCAAGCCGGCTTCGCCTGAGGCACTGCTTGGCGCCAAGCTGCCGAGCGGTGAGACGGTTGACGAGCGTCGTCGTGCGCTCATCGCCAAGATCGGTGAGAACATCAGCGTCCGTCGCTTTGCGGTGCTCACTTCGTCCGATCATCTCGGCGCGTATGTGCACGGCACGCGCATCGGCGCGTTGGTGGCGGTGAAGGGTGGCGATGCCGCTCTCGCGCACGACATCGCGATGCATGTGGCGGCCAGCAACCCGAAGTACCTGAGCCAGGCGCAGATCCCGGCGGACGTCGTTGCCAAGGAGCGCGACATCCTTACCCAGCAGGCGCAGGGCGAGGGCAAGCCGCCAGAGATCGTCGCGAAGATGGTCGAAGGGCGCTTGCGCAAGTCGCTAGGTGAGATCACCCTCGCGGGACAGCCGTTCGTGAAGGACCCGGATGTCACTATCGAGAAGCTGCTGAAAGGCGCGAAGGCGGAAGTCACCGCGTATGAGCGCTTCGAAGTCGGCGCCGGCATCGAGAAGAAGCAGGAGGACTTCGTCGCGGAGGTCATGGCACAGGTGTCGAGTGCAACGCCTCAGAAGCACTGACGGGCAGACAGGTCAGAGAGAAAACCCCGCCCCGCGCGGGGTTTTTTCCATCTAACGTCCTTAGCACAGGGGTAGTCACTTCAAATGGCGGTCTTCCAATGAGCTCGAAATACTCCCGAATTCTCGTCAAACTATCCGGCGAGGCGCTGTTAGGCAACGGCGACTACGGCATCGACCCCGCGGTTTTGAAGCGCATCGCCGGTGAGTTGCAGGACATCATCCAGATGGGTGTGCAGGTCGCCGTCGTGATCGGTGGCGGTAACATCTTCCGCGGCGCCGGCCTGGCGCGCGCCGGCATGGATCGCGTGGCCGCCGACCACATGGGTATGTTGGCCACCGTGATGAATTCGCTCGCCATGCAGGATGCGCTCGAGAGCCTCGGCATGTACGCGCGCGTCATGTCCGCGATCCGCATAAACGAAGTGTGCGAGGACTACATTCGCCGCCGAGCCGTACGGCACCTCGAAAAGGGCCGTATCGTGATCTTCGCGGCGGGCACCGGCAACCCCTTCTTTACGACCGACACCGCGGCGTCGCTGCGTGCGATCGAGATAAACGCGGACATCCTGCTAAAGGCGACGAAAGTGAACGGCGTCTACTCCGACGATCCGGTGCGCAATCCGAACGCCACGCGGTATGCCACTCTGACCTTCGACAGGGTGCTGACGGACAAGCTGAATGTCATGGACGCGACCGCCATTGTCATGTGTCGCGACAACCGCTTGCCTTTGCGGGTCTTCAATCTCAACAATTCGGGTGACCTGACACGCATCGTCAAGGGCGAGGACGTGGGCACGACGGTCACCTTCGATTAGTGAGGAGTTGGCGATGATCGACGACATAAAGAAAGACGCGCGCGAGCGCATGGCGAAGTGTGTGGCCACCTTCCAGGCTGACATGAGGAAACTACGCACGGGCCGGGCGCACCCTAGCCTCATCGAGCACCTCAAGGTGGACTACTACGGCAACGAGACGCCGCTCAACCAGGTGGCCAACATCGCGGTCGAGGACGGTCGTACGCTGGTGGTCTCTCCGTGGGAGAAGACCATGGTCCAGGCGATCGAGAAAGCGATCCACAAGTCCGATCTGGGACTGAACCCGATGACCGCCGGCACCATCATCCGGATCCCGATGCCCGCGCTGACCGAAGAGCGTCGCCGCGACATCACCAAGATTCTCGGGAAGGACGCCGAGGCCGCCCGCGTCGCTGTGCGTAACGTCCGCCGCGACGTCATGCAGGACATCAAGGACCTGTTGAAAGAAAAGCTCATCTCCCAGGACGACGAGAAGCGTGCCGAGGTCGAGATTCAGAAACTGACCGACAAGCACGTCGCCGACATCGAGCAACACCTCGCGGCGAAAGAGAAGGAGGTCATGCAGATCTGATGGTGAGCGCCGTGCCCCAAATCGTGCCCCGGCATGTCGCGATCACCATGGACGGTAACGGACGCTGGGCCGCCGCCCGCGGTCTCGCCCGCACGGCCGGTCACAAGGCCGGCCTCGATCCCGTTCGCATGTGTATCCAGGAATGCACGCGTCGCAAGGTCGCCGCGCTCACGCTCTTCGCGTTCTCGAGCGAGAACTGGCGCCGACCCGTCGAAGAGGTCGCAAGCCTCATGGGTCTGTTCGTCGACGCGCTCGATCGCGAGATCGCGGAGTTGCACTCCAATGGCGTGCGGGTGCGTTTCATCGGTGATCGCCAAGCCCTCTCGGTCCGCCTGCAAGCGCGCATTGCCGGCGCTGAGGAACGGACCGGGGCGAACACCGGACTGCGTCTCCAGATTGCCATGAGCTACGGTGGTCGCTGGGATATTGTCCAGGCAGCTCAGAAGCTTGCGAGGGAAAGTGCAAGTGGCGCATTAAGGCCGCAGGACATCGACGAGGAGCGCTTCGCAAGCCACTTGCAGCTCGCCGGTCTTCCCGACGCGGAGTTGCTCATCCGCACTGGCGGCGAGCAACGCATCAGCAACTTTCTGCTCTGGAACGCGGCCTACGCCGAGCTGTTTTTCACCGATCGGCTCTGGCCTGAATTCGACGTCAAGGATCTCGAAGCCGCCTTCGCCTACTTCGCCAGCCGGCAGCGACGCTTCGGTCAGACAGGTGAGCAGGTCGAGTCAGCGAGCAATTTCTCATGACCGAATCCCTGCGCAAGCGGATCACCACCGCCGTCGTCCTCGTCGTGCTGTTCCTGGGAGTTTTGTTGGGTCTCCCGGCCTGGGCGACGGTGATCGTTGTGACGGCCCTGGTGCTCGCGGGAGCCTGGGAATGGTCAGCGTTCCTGCGCCCATCGGGTAGCGTCGCGCGCGTCGGCTATGTTGCGTTAGTGGCGGTGTTGTTGCTCGGCGCGCGTTACCTGGCGGCCGACCCTGACGGACGTCACTTGATTCTCATCACGGCCCTGATCTGGTGGCTGGTCGCGTTGGGATGGATCATCTTCGCTCCACGCAGCGTGGCGACTTGGTCGGCCGGTTTGGCGGGTGTGCTGGCGTTGGTGCCCGCGTGGGTCGCGCTCGTGTGGTTACGCTATCTCCCGGGCGGGGAGTATTGGGTTCTGTTCACCTTGTTACTGGTTTGGGGCGCGGACATCGGCGCTTACTTTGCGGGCCACCGCTTTGGCCATACACGTCTCGCGCCTGCCGTCTCACCCGGTAAGACCTGGGAAGGCGTGGCCGGGGGCTTCGCGCTGAGCGCCGTCGTAGCGGTAGCCGGCAGCGTATGGTTCGCGCTGCCGCTGTATGCCTTCGGGCCGTTGTGTCTGGCGGTGGTGGGCTTCTCTATCGTAGGCGACCTGACCGAGAGCCTTCTGAAACGCTTCGCGGGCGTCAAAGACAGCGGTACTCTCTTTCCGGGCCATGGGGGCGTAATGGATCGTATCGATAGCGTGACGGGCGCCGCTCCGGTGCTGTTTTTCGGACTCACGATGCTGGGGGTGGTGGCGTGATCGGCGTAGCAATCCTTGGCTCTACCGGCTCGATTGGCGAGAGCACGCTCGATGTTGTTGCGCGCCATCCCGATCGATTCAAACTCGTAGCCATTGGAGCTAACCGCAGCGCTGCGAAGCTCGCCGAGCAGATCGCGCGTTATCGGCCCGCCTATGCGGCGCTTGCCGACGAGACGGCGGCGGGCGAGCTCAAAAAACTCCTCGGCAACTCGGCTCCTCAAACACGAATACTCGCCGGCGCAGATGCACTGATCGAGATCGCTGCGATGCCCGAGGTTCACAGCGTGATGGCCGCGATTGTCGGGGGAGCCGGCCTTCGCTCCACGCTCGCCGCGGCGAGCGCGGGCAAGCGCCTGCTGCTCGCGAACAAGGAGTCGCTCGTGATGGCTGGCCCGCTGCTCATGGAGGCGGTGCGTGCTGGCGGCGCTGTGCTGCTGCCGATCGACAGCGAGCACAACGCCATCTTCCAATGCATGCCGCATAACACGCGTGTCGGAACGCAGCCGCCCGGTGTGCGGCGCGTGCTGCTGACCGCTTCTGGTGGTCCGTTCCGCGATTGGACTCGCGAGGCCATCGCGACCGCGACTCCCGAGCAGGCCGTCGCTCATCCCAACTGGGTGATGGGACGCAAGATCTCCGTCGATTCCGCGACCCTGATGAACAAGGGTCTCGAGCTCATAGAAGCCTGTCTGTTGTTCGGCGTGCCGCCGCAGCAGGTGGAGGTCGTGGTCCATCCGCAGAGCATCGTCCATTCCGCCGTGGAGTACCTCGATGGCTCCGTGCTCGCACAACTGGGGTCTCCCGACATGCGGACCCCGATTGCCCACGCCCTCGCATGGCCCGATCGAATCGCCTCCGGTGTAGAATTCCTGGATCTCGTCAGGACGGCCCGCCTCGACTTCCGTGCGCCCGACCCCGACAAGTTCCGTTGCCTCGCGCTGGCGCAGGCGGCGGCACGGGCTGGTGGACTGACGCCGGCCGTACTCAATGCCGCCAACGAGGTTGCCGTGGAGGCGTTCCTGGACCGCCGATTGAACTTTCTCGACATCGCAGCAGTCATTGAAACCGTGGTCGCACAAAGTGGCGGCGGGGTCATCGGCTCGCTCGAGGATGTTCTAGCCGCCGATAGTGAGAGTCGACGGCGGGCCCACGAGCAGATCTCGGGCTCCTCCGCTGAAGTCAGAAAAAGTGGGACTGCGAGGGGCGCTCACGCATGAGTGTGGTCTGGCAAGCGTTGTGGTTTATCGTGGCCGTGAGCGTGCTCGTTACGGTGCACGAGTTCGGCCACTATTGGGTCGCGCGCCGCCTCGGCTTCAAAGTGCTGCGCTTTTCGGTGGGCTTCGGCAAGCCGTTGCTGAGCAAGGTCGCGGGTCCCGATCGCACCGAATATGTCATCGCCTCCATCCCGCTGGGCGGCTATGTGAAGATGCTCGATGAGCGCGAAGGCCCCGTGCCGGCCGCGGATCTGCATCGCTCGTTCACCCGCAAGCCGCCGTGGCAGCGCATCCTGGTCCTGGTGGCCGGACCTGCTTTCAACATCCTGTTTGCCATCGTCGTTCTCTGGGGCATGTTCTGGTGGACGGGCGCGGACGAGGCGAAGCCGATTGTCGGCGAAGTCACGGCGAACTCTGTGGCCGCACATGCCGGCCTGCGGTCCGGCGACGAGATAAAAGCGGTTAATGGTGCGCCGGTCGCCGGCCAGCGTGACGTCGTGTTCGATCTGCTGGATGCGATGAGCTCACGAGGCGACGCTGCTCTCTCGGTGCGTGGAGCCGATGGCGGCACACGCGTCGCGACCCTGAGCGTGCCTGACAGCGCGCAGCGGGTCCGCCTGACCGAGCCCTTGGAGCTCTTCAAGGGACTTGGCTTTGAATTCTCGGTTCCGCCGATTCCGCCGGTACTGGGCCTCGTTACGGCAGAGGGCCCCGCGGCCCGCGCCGGCCTCAAGACCGGCGACCGGATTGTCGCGATCGGCGGCACACCGATACGTGACTTCCGCGACATCGCCAACCGCATCAAGGCCCATCCCGGTGAGAGCCTGGATATCACTTATCGTCGCGGCGGAGTTGACCAGACCGTTAACGTCCGGGTTGCGAGCGATGAGGGCGGCGATGGCAAGCGCATCGGCCGCATCAAGGTCGCGCAACCCCCAGTTACACTTCCTGACAGTTTCTTCGTCCACACTGACTTTACGCTCGCGGGTGCCTTGGGCCGGGCGACGGAGGAAGCGTGGAACCTGACCCTGATCCAGGGTCGTCTGGTCGGGCGCATGCTCACGGGTCATGTGTCGGTGAAGAATTTGAGCGGCCCGCTGTCCATCGCGGAATATGCGGGCGAGTCCGCGGATGCCGGCGCCGCATCCTTTCTGGAGTTCCTGGTTCTGATTTCCCTGTCGTTGGGGTTTCTGAATATGCTGCCCATCCCGATACTCGACGGCGGGCAGATTGTCTTCCAGGCCGTCGAATGGCTGAAGGGTAGCCCGCTGTCCGAACGGGCGCAGGCCTTTGGCACGCAGGTCGGCATAGCGTTGCTCATCCTTCTGATGGGCGTGGCGCTCTTCAACGATATCGCGCGCCAGTTCAGTTGAATGCTCTAAGGGGACCGAGGGTCCGTGCTTGCCCGGCAGCGAGCGGCAGTGCGGTGGCCTTGCGTATAACAGATCGTAAAATTGTACAGAAAAAAGACACTGGTGGTTGAAGCATGAAGCGTCGCGTCGTTATGGTCTCGGTCGCATTGTTTGTGCACGCTGCGCTGGCGCACGCTCAGACCCAGCAGCCCACACAAACAACTTCGCCGAGCGAAGCGGACTTCACTGTCGGTGACATCAAGGTCGAGGGATTGCAGCGCGTCTCCGAAGGAACCGTCTACAACTACCTCCCGGTGAACATCGGCGATCACGTGACCGCGCAGCGCGTGCGTGAGGCGATCCGCGCGTTGTATGCCACGAATTTCTTCCGCGACGTGCAGATTCGCCGCGAAGGCAGCACCTTGGTGGTCGTGGTGTTGGAGCGCCCCTCCATCGAGAGCTTCGAGATCACCGGCAACAAGGACATCAAGACCGAGGATCTGCAGAAGTCCCTGCGCAACGTCGGCCTCGCCACCGGCAAGACTTTCGACCGCTCGGTGCTCGAGGATGTCACCCAGTACCTCACCGACCAATACTTCAGCCGCGGCAAGTACGGCGTGCGCGTCGACACAAAAGTCGACGAAGAATCCGGCAACCGCGTCAAGATCAAGATCGAAATCAAGGAAGGCAAGCGCGCGAAAATTCGCCAGATCAACCTGGTCGGCGACACGAGGTACAAGCAGAAGGAAATCCTCGACACCCTGGAGCTGAAGACGCCCAACTGGCTGTCCTGGTACAAGCAGGACGACCGCTATTCGCGCGAGACCCTGCAGGGCGACCTCGAGAAGGTCCGCAACTTCTACATGGATAGGGGTTATGCGAACTTCAACATCGAGTCCACGCAGGTCGCGATCGCTCCTGAGAAGGAAGACATCTTCATCACCGTGAACGTGCAGGAGGGCGATGTCTTCAATATCGGCGAAGTCAAACTGGCCGGCACGTTCGTGGTCCCGAAGAAAGAGCTCGAAGGCCTGCTGCTGGTGCAGCCCGGCCAGATCTTCGATCGCAAGCTCATCACCGCCACCCAGGAACTCATCCAGAACCGCCTGGGGCGTGACGGTTATGCGTTCGCCAAAGTCGAGCCGGTCCCGACGCCCGACAACGCGACCCACAAAGTGGCGCTCACCTTCTTCATCGACCCAGGCAATCGCGTGTATGTTCGTAACATCACGTTCTCCGGCTCGAACCGCATCAACGATGAGGTCCTGCGCCGCGAGATGCGCCAGCTCGAGGGCGGTTGGCTGTCCAACACCTCGCTGGAGCGCTCCAAGCAGCGTGTCCAACGCCTGCCGTACGTAAAGAACGTCGAATTCGAGACGACTCCCGTGACGGGCGCGCCCGACCTCGTCGACGTGAACTACAAGATCGAGGAGGGCCCGAGCGCCCAGCTGGGCGGCGGTATCGGTTACTCCGAGACCTACAAGTTCCAGTTGAACGGCAGCTATTCGGATGCCAACTTCCTCGGCACCGGGCAGCGTGTCGCCATCGAGTTGAATGGTGGCGCTTTCAGCAAGGTCTACAGCATCCAGGAAACGAACCCGTACACCACGGTCGACAACCTGCAGCGCACGATCTCGCTGACCTATCGCGACGTGACGCAGTTCGTCTCGTCCTCGTCGAACTTCTCGTCGAAGACCTTGAGTCTCGGGCCCACCTGGGCCTATCCGCTCTCCGAGTTCCAGTACGTTCGCTTCGGCGCCGTGTTCGAGAGCTCACAGCTCCTCACCAGTTCCCAGGGCAGCGCCCTCCAGGCGCAGCAGTGGGTGCAGAACAACGGCCATCCGTATTCGCGCATCGCCCACGACGACGGCTCGAACAACGACTTCGTTTTCTACGGAACGAACTTCAAGGACTTCGAGCTCGTCGCCGGTTGGGATTGGGACACGCGTAACCGCACCTTGTTCGCCGATCGCGGCTCGCGCTTTTCCGCGTCCATTTCCTCCACGACGCCGGGCGCCGATGTTGAGTACTACATCGCCAACGCGAGTTTCCTGCACTACTTCCCGATCACTCACGGCTTCGCGTTCGTGGCGAACGCGGGCGTTGATTATGGTGAGCCCTTCGGCCACACCACGGCCATCCCGCCGTACCGACAGTTCTTCGGCGGCGGCCCCGACAACGTGCGTGGCTTCCGCGAGAGCCGCCTCGGACCGGCCGACCAGTTCGGCAACCCCTATGGCGGCAACATGCGCATCACGAGCCAGAACGAGCTCATTTTCCCGATGCCCGCCAAGTGGCGCAGCAGTGCCCGGGTGAGCGCCTTCTTCGACGTGGGCGGCGTCTACGAAACCGGCAACAAGCTGCAGTTCTTCGGCCCCGATGGCGTTACCCCCGAGAGCTACCGCCTCACCCAGTGGAGCGACCTGCGACGCTCGGTTGGCGTGGCCGTGCAGTGGTTGGCCCCCCTGGGACTCTTCCGGTTCAGCCTGGGCGTGCCCTTGAACCACCAGCGTGGCGACGGTGTCACCAAGTGGGGCGACCAGACCGAAGTGTTCCAATTCTCGATCGGACAGGCCTTCTAGGCCCGCATAGAGCATAATAGGGGGTTCAGGAATCCCCTCCGAAGGCAATTTGAGGTAGATATCGTCGTGAAGCGCTTGATCAGCACCCATTCCCTGGCCTGGATCGTTGCCATCGCCGGCACCTGTGCCGTCCTGCCGGCGTGGGCCGCCGATCTCAAGATCGGGGTCGTCGACTACGGCAAGCTCATGGAAGAGTCACCTCAGGCAAAGGTCGTCGTAGAGGCCATCCGCACGGAATTCACTCCGCGCCAGCGTGACCTGCAGAATCAGCAGACGACGCTGAAAGCCAAGGAAGACAAGCTGCAGAAAGACGGCGCCACCATGACCGAGGACCAGCGGCAGCGCTCCGAGAAGGAACTGCGGGATAGTTACCGCGAACTTCAGCGCAAGCAACAGGAAGTGCAGGATGACTTCAACGCGCGCCGTAACGAAGAAATGTCGCGTCTGCAACGCACGTTGATCGAAGAAGTGCGTGTCTACGCCAAGTCGCAGAACTTCGATCTCGTGGTCGCCGATGGTGTCATCTACTCGACGCCCAGTCTCGACATCACGCCGGCGATTCTCACCGCTCTGCAGTCGCACGCGCCTGCTGCCGGGAAGACGTCCGCCGCACCGGCCGCGCCGAAGCCGCAGGGGCACTGAGCGTCGGGGCCCGTTGAGGAGCCCTTGTCGCTCACTCTATTGGCTTATTTATGGCGGTCTCGCTCGGGGAACTCGCGATTCGGTTCGGCTGCGAACTGCGCGGCGATCCCGACGTGCTCGTAGAGCACGTCGGGACGTTGACGGGCGCGGATGCGCACTCGCTCTCGTTTCTCGCCAACCCTCGCTACAAATCGCAGTTGGCGCAGACGCGGGCCGGTGCTGTCGTTCTGGATAAAGCGTCCGCATCGGATTGCCCCACGAACGCACTGATCTGCGCAAATCCCCACGCCGCCTACGCTCGAATCGCCGCCGTGCTCCATCCCCCCTCGCACGGTCCCGCGGGGATCCACGCGACGGCGATTGTTGCCGACAGCGCGCGTGTTGACCCGACAGCGCACGTGGGTCCGTTGTGTGTAGTCGGTGAGCGCGTCGTCATCGGTCCTCGGACTTTCGTCGGACCTCATTGCGTTCTGGAGGACGAGGTCACGCTGGACGCGGACGTCTACCTCGCTGCCAGGATCACGCTCTGCCGCTCAGTGCAGATCGGCGCCCGCACCGTAGTACAGCCGGGCGCCGTCATAGGTGGCGACGGCTTTGGGTTCGCCTCCGAACAGCGCCGTTGGATAAAAGTGCCCCAGGTGGGCACTGTGCGTGTCGGCCCGGACGTTGAGATCGGCGCCAACACCACGATCGACCGGGGCGCGGTCGAGGACACCGTCATCGAAGAGGGCGTGAAGCTCGACAACCTCATCATGATCGCCCATAACGTTCACGTCGGGGCGCATACGGCCATCGCCGCTTTGACCGGTATCTCGGGAAGCACGACGATAGGCAAGCGCTGCCAGATCGCGGGCGAGGTCGCCATTGGCGGCCATCTCACGATCTGCGACGACGTGGTGTTTCTGGGCACCACCATGGTGAGCCATTCGATTACAGAGCCCGGCGTATACTCCAGCGGTATACCGCTCGAGAAGGCCACCACCTGGCGCCGCATGGTCGCGCGCTTCAAGCGCATCGACCGGCTCGACGCCCGACTCAAAAAACTCGAAGGGGGGGCTGCGCCCGGCATGGGGGCTGCACCCGGCACGGGCGCCGCAGGCGCTCCTCCGCACGATCACGATCAGGAAGAGGACGATGACTGACCCGATCCGTTTCGATATCAATGAGATCCTGCGGTACCTGCCGCACCGCTATCCCTTTATGCTCGTGGATCGTGTCCTCGAATGCATCCCCGGGGAGTCGATCACGGCGCTCAAGAACGTGACCTACAACGAGCCGTTCTTCCCCGGGCACTTTCCGGGACGCCCTGTGATGCCCGGTGTCATGGTCATCGAAGCCCTGGCTCAGACCACCGGCATCCTCGCGTTCTCGAGCGCGAACGTCATTCCCACGGATCAGACTCGCTTCTACTTCGTCGGCATCGACAAGGCCCGCTTCCGTAAGCCGGTCATCCCGGGCGATCAACTCGTTTTGAAGGCCACGGTACAGCGCGCACTCAAGGGCATCTGGAAGTTCGAGACCGTGGCCCTCGTCGGCGATATTGAAGTCGCGCACGCGGAGATCATGGTGGCCCCGGAGACCGGCAAGTGATCGACGCGCGGGCGATCATCTCGCCGAAGGCGCAACTCGCCGCGGATGTCACGGTAGGTCCATTCTCCATCATCGGCCCCGACGTCGAAATCGGCGCCGGCACGATTGTCGGCCCCCACGTCGTCATCAACGGCCCCACGGTCATCGGTGCCGATAATCATATTTTCCAGTTCGCCTCCATAGGCGACGCTCCGCAAGACAAGAAATACAAGGGCGAGCCGACCCGACTCGAGATTGGCGATCGCAATGTGTTTCGCGAGAACTGCACCGTGAATCGCGGTACGGTCCACGACAAGGGTGTCACCCGCGTCGGCGACGACAACCTCTTCATGGCTTACTCACATGTTGGTCATGACTGTCAGGTTGGGAGCAAGACGGTGTTCGCGAACTGCGCGGCGCTCGGTGGCCATGTTGAGATCGGCGACTGGGTGATCCTGGGCGGCCTCACCGCAGTCCATCAGTTCGTGAAGGTTGGCGCTCACGCCTTTCTCGCTGGAGGCGCTATCGTCCAGCGCGACGTCCCACCGTATGTCATGGTCGCCGGCAACCCCGCGCAACCCCACGCCGTGAATTCCGAAGGTCTCAAGCGCCGCGGCTTCACCGAAGAGCAGGTACGCAACGTCCGCGACGCCTACCGCATTCTCTATCGGTCCGAGCTGAAGCTCGCGGAGGCGTTGGAAAAGCTCAGCGCCCTCGGTGAAACCCAGCCCGAAGTCCGCGCGTTCGTCGATTTCATAGCAGCATCGACACGCAGTATCGTCCGATGAGCTCCGCGGCCACGCCGGTCGCGGCGGGCCTCGCAACGGTCGCCCCCGCTGGGGGTTCCCTCGCTGGCCCCCGCTGGGGGTTCCCTCGCTGGCCCCCGCTGGGGGTTCC
>JAQGOE010000106.1 GCA_028293725.1 Gammaproteobacteria bacterium
TTGATCGCATCAACTGAGCTGATGTCAGGTTTGACAGCGCCTGCGCGCACGGCCACACCGATTCCAATGCGGAGAAAATGAGTTCGCGTATCGGCAACGATCTTTCCCTGCGTTATCAGAAGATCCACCATTGGTGGCAAAACGAAGGCGACATCAAAGGCCTCACCGGATTCAATCCTTCTGTTGGCTTCCGGTGGCATGTCTGTCTGTCTTAACAGCTGTGTGAGCGTGTGGCCGGTTTTCCGCTCAAATTCGGCACCGACTTCGGCCATAACAATCTGTGGCGACTGCAAGGCCAGTACTCTGATTTCCGCCGCCGCCGCGGATCCGGCAGACAGCGCAGAAATAGCGAAAGCCATGAGTGCGATTGCGATCAGCTTGCCGCCATACATCGTCTCGTGGGCGGTAAACGCGAAAGTCCTTGCGCGCGGATCGACAACCTCCGCTTTGACCGCATACGCCATGATTGTCCCCTATCGAGGCTCAAACTGTAGTCTTACCAAAGATTGTGAATGACCGGTTTCCGGTTAGTCAATTTGGCAGGCCAATGACCGGATTGGCCGATCTGAGACCCTCGGGTGCCCTTCGCCGGGCCGCTCCATCTGGGCGCCGGTTCTCGTCAAGCCGATCAAGCTGGAGCGGTCAATACCCAAACCGCGCCGTCACCAGAATTACGCGCTTTCTGATCACCAGAGATCAGCCGGGTCAGTGCGATTCGGTCTTGGAAGTGAGCCAGTCCATCACGGCCAGAAGGACGCCTGAGACGACAAATGTCAGGTGAATGGCGACCATCCAGCCGACGTGTTGGCTGTCGATCGCAGTTTGGGGGTCGCCCAGGGTGAGGAACGAGCGTAGCAGCGCGATTCCGCTGATGGCGACGATGGACGCGATGAGTTTCAGCTTCAGGCCTGAAAAGTCGACGGTTCCCATCCAACTCGGGCGGTCCTCGTGGTTTTCGGTTTCAATCTTCGACACGAAATTCTCGTAGCCGGAAAACATCACGATCAGCAGCAGATTGCCCGTGAGCGACAGGTCGATGAGAGATAGCGCGAGCAGGATACCGTCCTCGGCGTCCAAGGCGCCGATGTGGGATAACTCGCCGATCAGCTCACGCATGAAAACGAAGAGCAGCACAGCCAGCGCGAGGACCATGCCCAGGTAGAAAGGCGCCAGCAGCCAGCGACTTGCGAACAGCACGCGCTCGAGCGCGGTCTCTATTTTCGATCTTGGCAGCGGCATGGCGGTCGCCCTCGGCGGTTTGATCGGTTAACTGTTACGACGTTTGCTTTAAATGCACGGATTCAGGCGAACGTCGAATTTTGGTGAGAGAATCGCAAGCGCGGCCCGCTGAGTGTCGACTTACCCGAGCGTTAGTGCTTCGGCGGCGGATCTTGGATCGTCCATGTCGCCAACAAATCATACGCCGATCCTCAAATGAGACGCGTTGCAGTTCCGAGCTATCAGCCGGGCGGCGTCGCCAGCGCAGTGCTTCGTGGGCGCGGGAACGAGGGTGGGCTGGGCGTACAATCTATCTCCCACAGCCGCACTTACACTCGCGCGAGGTATCCCCAGCCGGGCTGGGGCGCAAGCCGCGAATCAGGAGTTGTGTCATGACAGAGAAAGAAGCGCTGACTGGGCCCGATTTCGAAGTCGGCATTGCGGCGGTCGATCTGCCTGAAAGCATGCCAGTCCTGGGGCACGTGCGCGGCGAAGCGGTCGTGCTCGTGCGTGCGGGAGAAGAGGTGCGTGCATTGGGGGCGACGTGCTCGCACTATGGTGGCCCGCTCAGCGAAGGACTTGTGGTCGGAGATACGCTGCGTTGCCCGTGGCACCACGCGCGTTTTGACCTGAGCACCGGTGATGCGCTCGGCGCGCCGGCACTAAACCCGGTTGCCTGCTACGAGGTAAATCGGCGTGACGAACACTTCACGGTGGGGCTGAAGAAGTCCCTGCCGGAGCCGAAGCCGCCACCGTTCTCACCTGGGGCCGTCGTGATCATCGGAGCAGGCGCAGCGGGTGCCGCGGCAGCCGAACGGCTGCGACGCCTGGGCTGCACCGGCACGATCACACTGGTCGGAGATGAAGCGCCCGGGCCCGTGGACCGGCCGAATCTGAGCAAGGATTACCTGGCCGGCACTGCACCGGAAGAATGGTTGCCGCTGCGCACGCGGAAATTCTACGAGAAGATCGGGATCGACCTTCGAATTGGCGATGCCGCAAGCGAGTTAGATCCAGCGCGCAAGACGGTTACGCTCGCGAGTGGGCAAACACTCTCATATGACGCACTACTGCTCGCAACGGGTGCGAGGCCGGTGCACTTGGCCCTCGGCGACACGTCGTCACCGCCGCGCCTCTTTACGCTGCGCACGCTTGCTGACGCTCACGAGATCATTGCCGCGGCCGGCACGGCACGGCGCGCCGTGGTGATCGGCTCGAGCTTCATTGGGCTAGAGGCTGCCGCCTCACTGCGAACGCGCGGGCTCGAAGTTGACGTGGTGAGCCGCGACCGGTGGCCGCTTGAACGCGTGCTTGGCGAGGAACTCGGCCATTTCGTCCAGCAACTGCACGAAGAACATGGCGTGCGGTTTCACCTCATGGCAAGTCCGCGCGCCGTCGGCCCGCAGGGCGTCGAGCTCGAGAATGGCCGCACGCTGCCTGCCGATCTCGTCGTGCTCGGGGTCGGTGTGCGCCCGCGCACCGATCTTGCCGAGAAGGCTGGACTTCACACCGAGAACGGCGTCGTCGTTGACACCTATCTGCGCACGAGTGCGCCGGGTATCTGGGCTGCAGGAGATTCGGCGCGCTATCCCGATCCGCACCTTGGCGTGTCGGTTCGTATCGAACACTGGGTCGTCGCGCAACGTCAGGGACAGGCGGTCGCGCGCGACATGCTGGGCCTCGGAGCGCCATTCCTCGATGTGCCGTTTTTCTGGAGTCAGCATTACGACGTTAGGCTGGCGTACGTCGGTCACGCCGAATCATGGGACACCGTTGAAGTGAGCGGTAGCCTTGCAACGTGGGACGCCACCGCGGTTTATCGCCGTGCTGGGCGTGTACTGGCGGTGCTCACCGTGGGCCGCGACCGTCAGAGTCTCGCGGTTGAGGCTGCGCTCGAACGAGGCGACGTCGTTGGCCTCGAATCGTTGCTGCGTTCTTAACGAGGGAAAAAGGACCCACAAGGGAAATTAATCCATCAAATTGCCGGGTCCTTCTGCAAAGCGCTTGATCAGAAAATCGAGCAGGGCCCGTACACGGGGCGCCATGTAACGGTTACGTTGATACAGGGCATGTACCGGTACGTCCGCCGACCGCCATTGCGGCAACAGAATCTTCAAGCGCCCAGCCCGTACATCCGCGCCGATGTCCCACATCGATTTCATCGCAATACCGTAACCGCGGATGGCCCACTCGCGCGCTACCGCTCCGTCGTTGGTTTCCCGCGCGTCGGAGAGCGGGACCGTATAACTCTCGATTTTGCCGTTTCGGGTGAATCGCCAGTCGTTCGCAGGCCCGGCGGCGGAGCTGAGGACAATGCAGTCGAAGCGCTCCAGGTCCTGCGGGTTTTCCGGGATGCCGTGTTTGGCCACGTATCGAGGTGACGCGCACAACACGCGTCGGTTGGGCGCCAGGGGCCGCGCGATGAAGGAACTGTCAGCCGGCACGCCGAATCGAATGATGAGATCAACTTCGTCTTGCAGCAGATTCGAAAGCGAGTCTGATAGCAACAGCGCGAACGTCACGTTAGGGTATTGCTTGTTGAACTGATCGAGCCAGTCCTTGAGCACATGGCGGCCGAAATCCGAGGTAGCCGAGATCCGTACCTTGCCACGCACGACGCTTTTCCCGGCCTGTAGAAAGGCATGGCCATCATCGAGCGCCTGGAGTCCTTGCTTGCAGTAGGCCAAATACGCCTGGCCTTCATCCGTGAGTCGCAGGCGGCGCGTCGTGCGCTCGAACAGGCGTGTATGCAGCACGGATTCGAGCTTGAGCAGGCGCGCACTCGCGGCGGCAGGGGACAGCCCGAGCTTGCGGCCCGCAGCTGTGAGTCCGCCCAAATTTGCCGCCTCCACAAACAGCCGGATGTCACCCAAGTTATCCATGATATTTCCAATATTTTTGAAAATCATTCAAAGAATACGCCAATTATCAAAGAGACGCAGCCGGCGCAGAATCGCCGCATGAACAGTCACCGTCCGTCTCATCATGAAACTTGATCACGCAACAATCGTCACCGCGGACCTCGAAGCTGCACGGAGCTTTCTTTGTTCCATCGTTGGACTCAGCGAGGGTCCGCGCCCGCCCTTCGGCATCGGTGGCCACTGGCTATACGCGGATGGTCAGCCTGCCGTCCATTTGATCGAGGCGCCCGACGCCACCTCGGCGCGACAAACTTCCCCTCGCATCGATCATGTTGGGTTGCGCGTCAACACCGCCCACGAATGGTCGGCATTGCTCGAGCGAATGCGGCTCAGCGGCGTGCCCTACCACCTCAGCGAAGTCCCGCTTACGGGTGAACGGCAGCTCTTCGTGGCAATGGCACCCGGCATCGTCATCGAATTGGTCACCGATCAGCAGTCTTGCGCGCCCTGAACTCATCATTTCCTGAACCGCTGTCGTTCAACTGGGGAGAATGCAACATGTTTAATTATCGCGGATCCACTGCGTTGGTCACGGGGGCGTCCAAGGGAATTGGCGAGGCCTTCGCAGAGCAACTGGCCGCTCGCGGCACGCATCTCGTGCTGGTAGCCCGTTCACTGGATGCATTGGAGAGTCTGGCAAAGCGTTTGTCCGATCAATACGGAGTTCGATGCGTTGCACTCAATGCCGATCTCGCCAATCCCGATGCCCCACATTGGATTGCCTCCGAGCTGGAACGCCGCGGCATTCAGGTGGATCTGCTGGTCAACAACGCCGGATTGGGATTGACCGGCAGCTTTCTGTCACACGACCAGAAGCAGAAGCAAGCCGAAATCCAGGTGAACGTACAGGCGCTCGTCTCCCTGGCCTGGCAGTTTGGCAGAGGGATGAAAAATCGTCGCCGGGGCGGGATCATCAATATTGCGTCAAACGCCAGTTTTCAGCCGCTCCCGGCGATGGCCACGTACGCCGCGACGAAGGCGTTCGTCCTCCATTTCAGCGAGGCGCTGAGCTTCGAGCTCGCCGACTCCGGTGTGCATGTGATGGCGGCGTGTCCCGGGCCGACAGCAACCCAATTTTTTGCAGGAACCACGGCGAAGATGTCCGCGAAGAACATGGACAGTTCACAGTCAGTCGTTCGAAAGACGCTCGATGCATTCGATCAGGGCAAAACCGTCGCCTATCCAACACGCATCAGCGTGCGGCTCGGCACGCTGTTACCCAGGTTTCTGCCTCGATGGCTGGTGACGAGAATTGCCGCCATGGCCACCAAGAGCATGTGCCTTCATTAGACGGGCATGTCGTGCAGCACATCGTCATCGAGTCGACACCGCGCGTGGCAGGCGACGCTCGAGTGCCGCCTGCCACGGTGCGATGCGAATCAGGAACTCACAGCGAGTTGAGGAAAGTAACCAGCTGCTGTTTCTCCGCCTCGGTCAGCTCATGGAA
>JAQGOE010000133.1 GCA_028293725.1 Gammaproteobacteria bacterium
GCGCGCGTTTCGCGTCCGGAGTTGAAAGTGCTCTTCATCACCGGATATGCGGAGAACGCCGCTGTCGGCAACGGTCATCTCGAGCCCGGCATGGCGATTCTCACCAAGCCCTTCGTGATGGCGGACCTCGTGAAGAAGGTCCGCACCATGATTTCCGGCTAGCCGCCTGGCAGCTGCTAGCGCAGTGGGATGATCAGAATCCCATTACCGCGCCGAACTTCCAGCACCAACACCGAGTTACCCTTGGCGCGCTCACGCAGCTGCTGAAGGTTGGTCACCCGGCCCCGATTCGCGCCGACGATCACATCGTTGTTCCGCAGACCCGACTGCGCGGCCGCGCTGCCCGGTTCGACACTCTTCACGAGCGCTCCGCCGCCATCGGGTGCATCCGCCAGCGTGGCACCTTCAAAGGCCTTGTGTATGCTTTCCGCCGGCCCCGGCTGCGTCGCCGCCGTCGTGTCGGCGATGATGGCGGTGACCTTCACCGGCTTGCCATCGCGTAACAGTCCGATCTCGACTTTGTCGCCCACCCGCATCAGACCGATGCTGTTGCGCAGCTCGCTGTTGGATTTCACCGGCTGTCCGTTCACGGAAGTGATGACGTCGCCGGTATGAATGCCGGCCTTTTCGGCTGGCGAGCCGTCGGCGACCTGTGACACGAGCGCGCCCAGGGCGTTGGGCAGCCCGAGCGAGTGCGCGATATCCGGGGTGACCGTATACATGCTCACGCCGAGTTGCCCGCGTTTCACGGACCCGTACTTGATGAGCTGGTCCATGACGCTGTGGGCCATGTTGACCGGGATTGCGAAGCCGATGCCGATGTTGCCGCCGCTGCGGGAGAGAATCGCGGTGTTGATTCCTATCAACTCACCCCGCAAGTTCACCAGCGCGCCGCCGGAGTTACCCGGGTTGATGGAGGCGTCGGTCTGGATGAAATCCTCGTAGCCGTCCGGGTTGATTCCCGAGCGCGACAGGCCGCTGATGATTCCGGAAGTGACCGTATGCTGCAGACCAAAGGGATTGCCGATGGCCAGCACGAAATCACCCACCTCGACCTTGGCCGAGTCCCCGAGTCCGACCTGCACCAGGGTGCTTTCGCTTTTGACTTTCAGCACGGCGACATCGGAAGGCTCGTCGCTGCCGACGACTTCGGCTTTCAGATCGCGGCCGTCCTGCAGGGTGACGGTGATTTCGCTCGCGTTCTCGACTACGTGAGCGTTGGTCACGATATACCCGGCCTTGGCGTCGAAAATGACTCCCGAGCCGGCGCTCTGAAATGGGCGCTCCCGGGGACCGCTGTCCGGGGGAACGTCGAAGAAGCGACGGAAGAAAGGATCGTCGAGTAGCGGATTCTGCGGTCCCCGGTCGCGAATCGTGCCGCGCGTGGCAATGTTCACCACCGCGGGGGACACCTTCTTCACAATGGGAGACAAAGAAGGGACGGGCGTGTCGCCCACCATGGCCGGCATGGCAGCGGGAGCGGGCGGGGCTATCACCGCGGTGGCAAGGATCGCGGCGAGAGCTAGGTCAGCACGTTTCATGGTGGATTCCGGTCGGACGATGCCGGGGAAGTTTACGCGGCTATACCGATTCTACAGCGGTCACGCAGGGGTGACGCTGTGCGTAATAACGCATTCCGCCCAATGAGGCCGACCCTGCAGCGGCTCAGCGATTAGCGCGATCCGGTGACAACCGATCGCGCAAAGACGGCCAGCCCGCTTGCGCCCCGGGTGGGGCGTGCGAGCCGGTCAGACTTGGCCGATGAGAACGGGCCACCGCAATCGATGGCCCGCCTCACCGGGGATGGCCCAGGGACTTCAGGCTGCTTCGACGGAGATGCGTCGCGGCTGGACCTGCGGGTGCTTGGGAATGCTGACTTCCAGTACGCCGTTGGTCTGTTTGGCCTTGATGGTTTCCGTGTTGGCGCTCTCCGGCAGAGTGAAGCGACGCAGGAACGAGCCGCTGGTGCGCTCGACGCGCTCGTAACCGCTCTTGTCCGACGCCTTCTTCTCCAAGCGGCGCTCGCCGCGAATCGTCAACACGCCGTTCTCGGCCGTGATGTCGATGTCTTTCGCCTCGACGCCAGGGACGTCAGCGAGTACGACGAAACGCTCGGCTTCCTCGTAGATATCCACGCGCGGAATCCACGCAACAGTCTGCGCAGTCGCGCTTTCCGGGGTGCCGGATGTTTTGTTGAAAGCCTGATCGAGCTGCCGCTGCAGGCGATTGACGAATGTCCAAGGCTCGTAGCTAACCAATGTCATGGTGCCTCCTATTCCAGTTTCTAGTGAATTGCGCGTAAGTGCGCATGACGGAGGATTTGCGGATGCCGCCTGTAGGTTTCAAGTGTTGTTGGTATGAAGATTCCAACATTGCGCGGCAACGTGGGGCGTTTGCCCGGGGGCGTAGGCATTTCTCACGGCGCAGCTTGCGAATCGGCGCGGGCGTCCCTATCTTGCCGCTCCGCTTTCGGGGGCTGCCGCTCTCGAGCGGACCCCAGCTTTCGAGGGGTGGCGCCTTCGAGGGACGTCGCTGCGGCGCACTTGCCTCACGCTCAGCTCCGGCCAGACCCCGGCCTGTGAGAAGGCTGTGCACAACCTGTGGACCGCTTGGGCACAACATATAGGGGTGCCCCCACGCTTCCCAAGCACAGCTCCTTGACACCGCCAAGCAGGGTCGGCGCGGCCGAAAACGCCGTAATTATATGTATTTAAAAGACAAAATCGGCATTACAGAATCTATTGACGTCGGCCATAAGCGTCACTAATCTTTTGACCCCGACACAAGATCTTGTGTTTCGCTGAAGCGATGCAATATCGCAGGTCGGGGGGAGGTTTCACGGGATGACCGGCGCGTCGAGCGTCCGATTCATTGTTCCGTGGAATGGGGCCTGGGGAAAGACGAGCACAATATGCGGAGCGCCGCCCATCCATGAATACCGTCGTGAAGATCGAACCCAAGGACATCGATGCCGTTCCGTTTCAGGACGCGTCGTTGGACATCTGGGATAAAAAATACCGCCTTACCGCGAAAGATGGCACGCCCATCGATAAGTCGATGGACGACACTTATAAGCGTGTCGCGCGCGCGCTTGCCGATGTGGAGCGCGAGGACATCCGCGACCATTGGTATGAGCGCTTCCTCTGGGCCTTGCGCCGTGGTGCGATTCCCGCGGGCCGCGTCACCTCGAACGCCGGTGCCCTGGAGCACAAGCCCGCGACCTCGACGATCAATTGCACCGTCTCGGGCACGATCCGCGACTCCATGGACGACATTCTGAAGAAGGTCCATGAGGCGGGACTGACGCTGAAGGCGGGTTGTGGCATCGGCTACGAATTTTCAACGCTGCGCCCGCGTGGAGCGTACGTCTCGGGTGCCGGCGCCTACACGTCGGGCCCGCTGTCCTTCATGGATATCTACGACAAGATGTGTTTCACCGTGTCCTCCGCTGGCGGGCGGCGCGGCGCGCAGATGGGCACATTCGATGTCGGACATCCGGATGCCATGGAGTTCATCCGCTCGAAGCGCGAGAACGGCCGCCTGCGGCAATTCAATCTCTCGCTGCTGATCACCGACGAATTCATGCATGCGGTGCGTGAAGATCGCGAATGGAAGCTGGCTTTCCCGCTGTCGAAGTCGGAGTTCGAGTCCGAGGCGCCCGATGTGGCGGACCCGACGAAGTTCGTCTGGCGCGAATGGCCGGTTCACGACAACTACGTCGTGAACGAGGAAGGCTTGGTCGCCTGCAAGATCTACAAGACTCTGCCGGCGCGCCGCATGTGGGATGTCATCATGACTTCCACCTACGATTTCGCCGAGCCCGGCTTCATTCTCATCGACCGTGTGAATGAGATGAACAACAACTGGTGGTGCGAGAATGTCCGCGCCACCAACCCGTGCGGCGAACAACCGCTTCCGCCGTATGGTTCCTGTTTGTTGGGTTCCGTCAACCTGACGCGCTTCGTGAAGCATCCCTTCGGCGAATTCGCCGAATTCGACTGGAGCGAGTATCGCGAGGTCGTGAAGGTCTTCACGCGCATGCTCGATAACGTCGTGGAGGTGAACGGCCTGCCGCTCGAGCAGCAGCGGGGCGAGATCCTGCGCAAGCGCCGCCACGGCATGGGCTTCCTCGGTCTAGGTAGCACGATCACCTGCCTCGGGATGAAGTACGGCTCCAAGGAGTCGGTGAAGTTCACCGAGGATGTCTCACGCGAAATGGCCGTGGCCGGTTGGGAAGCAGGCCTCGAGCTGGCGCGCGAGAAGGGTCCGGCGCCGATCATGAACGAAGAGTTCACGGTCACGAAGGAGATGTTGAGAAAGCGTCCCGAGATGGCGCGCGATGGCTGGAAGCCGGGCGCGAGGATCGCCGGTCGGCTGCTGCATGCGAAGTACAGCCGCTACATGCAGCGGGTGGGGCAGGTTGCTCCGCAACTCGTCCACGACCTCGCCGAAACGGGCGCGCGTTTCACACATCACAGCTCGATCGCGCCCACGGGTACGATTTCCCTGTCGCTGGCGAACAATGCCTCGAACGGCATCGAGCCTTCATTCGCGCACCACTATTTCCGCAACGTCATCGTCCCGGGCCGCAAGACGAAAGAGAAAGTAGACGTCTTCTCGTTCGAATTGCTCGCCTACCGCGAGTTCGTCAACAAGAAGGCCTTCCCGGGTGCGACCGCTCCCGCGGAGAAGCTGCCGGACTACTTCACGGTCGCCGATGAAGTCACTCCGGAGCAGCACGTCGATATTCAAGCGGCCGCGCAAAAGTGGGTGGACTCCTCTATCTCGAAGACGGCCAACGTCCCGACTGACTACAAGTACGACAAGTTCAAGGATATCTACCTCTACGCCCATGAGCAGGGCCTGAAGGGCTGCACGACCTTCCGGTTCAACCCCGAAGCCTTCCAGGGGGTGTTGGTTAAGGAGGCCGACCTCAAGAGCACAACCTACGTGTTCACCTTGGAGGACGGTAGCGAAGTTGCGGTGAAAGGCGACGAGGAGATCGAGTACGACGGCGAGCGACACAGTGCAGCAAATTTGTTCGACGCGCTTAAGGAAGGGTACTACGGGAAGCTGTAGGTAATCGGCTCCAACACGCCACGAGCCGAAAGACCTGACATAACTCCCAACAGAGGATCCGTATTGTGAGCAGCACCAAAATAGACCGGAAGATCGTCAAGTATCGCGTCCAGAAGCCGGAAGAAAAGGCGGCCGACAACGCCGCCGGCAAGGTTGCCGAGCAGGCCGCCGACAAGGCCGCCGACAAGGCGGCGGACGCCAAGGTCCCCGCAATCCTGGGAGAGGAGACCTTCCGCGACAAGGATGGCCGCACCGCCAAAGTCATCCGGATGCACGAGAAGCTCGAGCGTCCGGAGATGCTGATCGGCTCGACCTACAAGATCAAAACTCCGATCTCCGATCACGCGATGTACGTAACCATCAACGACATCGTGCTGAACGAAGGCACCAGGTACGAGCAGCGCCGGCCGTTCGAGATCTTCATCAACTCGAAGAACCTGGATCACTTCCAGTGGATCGTCGCGCTCACCCGGATCATTTCCGCGGTATTCCGCAAAGGCGGCGACGTCACGTTCCTGGTGGATGAGTTGAAAGCCGTGTTCGATCCCCGCGGTGGCTATTGGCAGCCGGGCGGGAAGTTCATGCCGTCGATCATTGCCGAACTGGGTCATGTGATCGAGCGCCACCTGCAGATGATCGGACTCATGCGTAAGCCGCAACTCGATGAGCATCAGCAGAAGATGGTCGATGAGAAGCGCGCCGAATTCGATGCCCGCGCGAAACAGACGGACGCTTTCTCGAAGTCGCACTTTCCCGAAGGCGCGCAGTTGTGCGGCAAGTGCAGCACCGCCGCGGTAGTCATGATGGACGGTTGCATGACGTGCCTGAACTGCGGCGATTCGAAGTGCGGTTGACGTTTCGGCTCACGTAAGCTCGAGACCGATTGTGGGGGACCATAAGTGCCATATGGCCCCCCAAACAAACACGCAATTTGCAGAGCCTGTCGTACCTGCTTGGGACGGAGGGCTTCCACGGCGTCGCCCAGGATGAAGGTGATGAGGGCCGCCAAGGCATCGAGTACTCACACGACTGAGGGAACGCGGGAACGGAGCATCGGACCCAGGGCCGCTATCATTGCCTGTCATGACTCAATCTCTTTCGAACTTTCGCCTGCGTACACGTCATGGGAGACAACGTTCGCAGTCAGGATATAACCATTGAGATCTCGGACGCCCCGCGCGACTTCGCCGCTCGATGGAAAGTTGCTCCCGCATCCCGAGAAATGTTGACAAGCGTGCGCCTGAGGCGTACTCCTAACATATCACAGCGAATAAGGTTCATCGGCGGCCGACACCAAGCGTGAAGGTCAGCCGAAGTTCCGGTTCTACCAGATCGGTCAGATCGGTTGGAATGACTGGGAGGTCTCGCATGATTCGCGCTCACGCCCTCGAGCTCCTGCTCACAATGATGGTTCTCGTGCTGGGCTCACCAGCCACGTATGCGCAATCTTTAGCACCCGCGGGGAATCTCGACTGCAACGGATTCAGCGCGATCCAAAAGCCGCTCAAGACGTATCTTCCCTGCAGCGATTTCTTCGCTTCGAATTCCTATCAGCGAGGTTACGACAACGGTCACTACATCGGACACGACGAACCGAGTATCGGCTTCTTTTCCAACGTCCCGGGCTCGGGCAACAGCGTGCAATGGTACGTGACCCTGCCGCGCGACCGTCCGCTGCCCGCCGTGCAGACCTTCGAGCTCACACCGGCAATCTGGTTCGCGATGGCGATCTGTGACCCCGATTCCTTTCCAAATGGGGCTTGCATCCCGGACAGTGACCAGAACACGCCGAGCCAGGCGGGCTCGGCATTTCTCGAGCTTCAGTTCTATCCGCCGGGGTTCCCGCCCTTCATCACGCAGCTCAGCTGCGATCTGGCGCACTGGTGTGCCGCACTCAATATCGACAGCCTCGAGGTTATCACCACCGGCAATAACGCCGGCCAGTTGAATCCCAATTGCACGGAACCGGTCAATTTCGCATTCATTCAGACGAACGGCGTACCGGCGGGGCCACCGGGGCCGCCGAGTGCGACAGCAGCGACGTTTACACCGAATGCCAATACGCTGCTCATGAATCCGGGCGATCTGCTGCGTATTACGATCACGGACACTGGACACGGTTTCTTGACGCGCGTGGAAGACTTGACGACGAGACAGACCGGTTTCATGGTTGCAAGCGCCGCGAACGGGTTTCAGAACACGAATCCAAACACCTGCGCCGGGACGAGTTTTGATTTTCACCCGGAATATGACACGGCGCGATTCGGTAATTTCGTGCCGTGGGCAGCCTTGCAGGCCAACATCAACCTGGCGGTGGAGATCGGGCACTTCCAGCCCGGCGCCAACGGTGACCACGACGCCGACGATGCCCCCTGCTTCCCCGGGCCGACGGTGCCGGGTTGCCTGGGAGCGAACGTCGAATTCGACGGCACCTCGTATCGGTTCGATTGGCCCGATGGTACGCGCAGGAACGCCACCGCGCTGCTGGTGACCAACCCGGCTGGCGGCCTCGGTCCGCTCAGTCAGTCTGGCTACGGCTTCAACGAACCATATCCGATCATCCAGTGGGAAACCGATGTGTCAGCCTCGGAAGCGGGGTGTCAGCCCAACGGGGTTGGGTGTGTCGTTCCGCCGACCGGCGCGCAGTTCTATCCATTCTATGCGGTTGGAAACAGCGACGACGGCCGGCAGCAGGGTTGCACGCTGGTGTTCGGCAATATCAGTGGGCCCGGATTCAACTCTTACGGCCGCGACCGGCAGTATGGAACGCCCAATCTGTCCTGGTTCTTCGGCCAGAACAGCAGCGGTCCACTCGCCAATCCGTGCCTGCAGCAGAATGGAAATAACCAGAACTGACGCAAGAGCGTATCCCCGCTCCAGTCCTGCCCAGGCAGCAGGCTGGAGCAGATTTGTAGAGCGCAACCCTGCCGCACGAGTCGAGGCCTGACCGACAGTCCTTCGGCCTTCACACGTCGTCGTCGGCAACCGGTACGGCGGGAAACTGCTGCTGCTTCTGCCGTTGAACACCACCACGCCGATGACTTGATCCGGCCCCGGGGTCCCCAGGGCCTCGGGAGGTCGCGCCGAGCCGCGCCGATCCTTGCAGGATCCGTGGGGCTGACAGACGAAAAAAACCCCGCTTACGCGGGGTTATCTGTCGCCTGCTTGTGTGTGGAGGAGTGTTTTTATTTTTGTCCGGCACTGCTAGGTATCCGACGGACTCTCCAGCCTCATTCCAGATCCACGCTTTATTAGAATCGATCCCGCTTGCTTGCTTCCTTCCCGAGGGCAACTTCGCCCCTCTTACCTGTTATATAAGCAACACGCATGCCAGCCGGCCCGGGGCGGCCCCGGATGTGACATGTTGTATCTGGGACGTGGTTCAAGTGTGACGCAGTGCCCGTTATGAGAAGTTTTCACATCGGCCGCGGCGTGCAAAAGAGCCCGGAGCGAGGGAGCGCAACACGGCTGCGACAGCCAGCTGTCAAGATCCTCGACGTATTTGCGGTGGAACGGTTGCCGTCACCACCTGTACGCGGTGCACAAATCATTGAATGTACAGTCGATTCTGCGATTATCCGGGGTGTAAATGAACTCGACACGGGGCAAAGGGGCCACACAGGGGGTCTTACGGTGGCCGGCGTACCGGTGGCTATTGAGCGCAGCGCTCGTCTGGCTCGCGGTGGCGCGCGTATGGGCGGCCGACAGCGGCACCGTCATGCCACGCCCGCCAGAGCTCGAGCGCGATGTGCAGTTCTGGATCCATGTCTATTCCGAGGTCGATACGAACGGAGGTTTCCTGCACGACCAGTACAACCTCGGTGTCGTATATGAAACTCTCCACTTCACATCGAATACCTCCCCGCGCGAACGCGAGCGCACCGTCGATCAGGCGCGCTCACGCTACGCCGCTGCGCTACGGCGTATAGCGGCCGCAAAGGACGGCCCGCTATCCGACGACGACCAGCGCATCAAAGACATGTGGGGCTCCGAGGGGACGCCGTCGAGGCTTCTCGAGGCTATCGACGACATCCGTTTCCAGCTCGGGCAGGCGGACCGCTTTCGCGAGGGCCTCGTCCGGTCGGGTGCATGGGAGACTCATATCGCAGAGACTCTCGCCAATCTTGGCTTGCCCGCGGAACTTGCCGTGCTCCCGCACGTCGAGTCATCCTTTAACCCCGCCGCCTATTCAAAGGTGGGGGCCGCCGGACTTTGGCAGTTCATGCGTTCCACCGGGCGTCGCTACATGCGCATCGACAGCGCCGTTGACGACCGTCTCGACCCGTTTCGCTCCACCGAGGCTGCCGCGCAACTCCTGGCTTACAACTACCGCATCCTCGGCACCTGGCCGCTGGCTCTGACGGCTTATAACCATGGCGCCGCCGGTGTCAGGCATGCGAAGGACACGCTCGGAACCGATGACATCGTCAAAATCGTCCGTAACTACAACGGTAAGACGTTCGGGTTCGCTTCCAGGAATTTCTACGTGTCATTTCTGGCGGCGCTCGAAGTCGATCGCAATCCCGAGAAGTACTTCGGCTCGATCGAAAAGCTGAGCGAGGCCCGGTTTCAGGAGGTCGTCATTCCCGGTTACGTCTCGATCAACTCGCTCGAGCGCGCGTTGAAGATCGATGGAACGAGACTACGTGCCCTCAATCCAGCGCTGCTGCGCGCGGTCTGGGACGGCCAGAGGCACGTTCCGAAGGCTTACCATCTGCGCCTGCCGATAGATGGGGAGAAATGGACGAGTGACATGCTGGCGCAACGCCTGAGTCCGTCCGAGATGTTTGCGGGACAGCCACAGCCCCGGCACTACCGCGTACAGAAGGGCGATACGATAGTCAGCGTGGCTGGCGAGTACGGCATCTCTCCGGAGACCCTCGCGCGCGTGAATCGTATAAGGACGAGCGGGAAGCTGAAGGTGGGTCGTACGATCAGCCTTCCGGAGCAACAGGGCACGCCACTCGTCGCCGCCATTACTCCCGCGCCACCGGCTCCGCCGCCGTCGCCTGTCACACTCGGCGCTTCCAGTGCTCCGCCCGCTGCGATGCCTAGCGTGCCGGCCACCACGTCGGGCGTAGCGGCTCCGTCTGCCGCCACGGAGGCGGACGGCATCTATATCGTGAAGCGCGGCGAGTCCCTGGCGGATATCGCGTCCAAGGTTGGGCTCACCGAGGGACAGCTGCTCTCGCTCAACAATATTCGCAATCGCGATTTCATTTTCGAGGGCCAGCAACTGGCGATCAAACCGGGCGTGCAACCGCCCGCGCAGCAGATTGCTTCGGCGACGGAGACCGGCGGCCGAAGCGGGGTCGTGGATCGGACGGGCGCCGCTGCCGTTGCGAGCGCGCCAACTGCGTCGAACAACTCTGGCGGTCCCGTCGGAACGGGCGCCGTCTCCGTTGCCGTGGCGGAGGAAGAAAGCAAGGAGGACGTCGCCGCCGCTACCGCCGAGAAGAAGACGCTCGCGCGTGCTGAGAAATCGCAGCCGGTGTCGGCTGCGCAGGCTGAAGCCGTTGGACCGGCGCTGGGAGCAGCCGCTGACGACGCTCAGCAGAACGCCGACCCCACGGACTACTCGGTCTCGAAGGACGACACTGTCGTTGTGGCGACGGCAGAGACGTTAGGACACTACGCGGACTGGCTGCGAGTGTCGGCGGTGCATATTCGACAGCTGAATAAACTGGGTTACGGCAAGCCGGTGATCGTCGGCCGCAAGGTCCACCTGGATTTCCACCGGGTGACGCATGAGGAGTTCGAGCAAAAGCGGCGTGAGTACCACCAGACGCTGCAGGCGAGCTATTTCGCGTCCCATCGCATCGTAGGTACCGAGGTCTACATCGCGAGGCGTGGGGATTCCATGTGGACCATCACCCAGCGCTTCGCGCAATTACCGGTGTGGCTGATCCAGCAGTACAACCCCGACCTGGATCTCGCGGACCTCCATCCTGGTACACAGATCGTGATGCCGCGAGTTGAGCCCGTCGTCGCTGGTGGAGGCGAGTAGGAGCGGGCCCGCCCCACCGGCATGCTTTTCGGCAGCCAATGATTAATGGCTGCCGAATTCCTTCAAAGGGACGAGCTCTTTGCCCTCGACCGTGAACCGTTGGGGCGCGCCGTTCGGCCCATGAGTTTCGAGGGAGACACTCTGGGCAGTCGCGAGACAGTCCAGGCTGGTCTTTGGAAGTTGGAAGTACCACTGCATGTTCCACGGCACGGGTGGCGTGTACGGAGCGCTCGCCAGGCCGATATGCGAGATGTCGCTGTCGAGCAGCGATAGGGTCAGGACATGACCGTCGCAAATGAGCTGGGGTTGGAGGTTCGCGCCCTGGATCGAAGGCGCCGACATCCACAGATAAAGCGCGCGGGCACCCATCCGATTCGTCTCGAACGGTGCGATGAAAGCGAAGGGATTCCCCGTAGGTCCAGGAGCCCCTTCCCCGACGAGCTCCACCGGCTTATCGATGACGGTCAGCGTCGTCGCCGTGTCCGGATCCAATCGCTCGACGACCGGCTGCGACGTCGTCGCGCAGGCGCAGAGCGATACAATCACCATCGCTACAGAGATACTGCTGAGCTTCACGTGTGGTCTCGGTGGCGGGCTCTTGAGTGGCCGTTCCGCCTGATTATAGAACCCAAAGTGTGATGCACAGTCAAACTCTCGAACCCATTCGGAGTTCCCCCGTCTGCTCCCGGCGACGGTGTGACGGATGTACATCGCCTGCCGCAACCCGAGCGCATATAATTCGTTTATTGCATAGCAAGTGCTTGTTTACTCGAAAGATGATGGTCCCTCTGCAGAGAGCTCTAGCTGCCTTGGCACTCACCTGCGCAGCCTTCACCGCCCACGGTGATCCGCTTCCGCAGGCGGAGCGCGTTACGCTGCGCTCGGCAGAGAGCCTTCCGGCCGTCGATCGCCTCGTAGTGCATAAGACCGAGCGGCGTCTCGTCCTCATGCACGGAGAGACAGTGGTACGGACGTACAAGATCGCCCTTGGAGTGAATCCGGTCGGGCAAAAGGAGCGCGCTGGCGATTTGCGCACTCCCGAGGGACGGTACTTTCTCTCGCGCCGGAATCCCCGCAGCGATTATTTTCTCTCGATCCAGGTCTCCTATCCGAACGAGACCGACCTGAAACGGGCGCACAGGAATCACTGGGACGCCGGCGGATCGATCATGATCCACGGGCTCCCCAACCAGTTGAAGCACGCGCCGGCGTACTACGAGATCACCGACTGGACCGACGGCTGCATCGCCCTGTCGAACGCCGACATGGTGGAGGTCTGGCTGCTGACGCCGGATAACGCGCCGATCGATATTCTTCCGTAGCACAGCGTGCCGTAGGATAGGTCTCCCAGGCACCCCGCGCGGGCGTCCCACACAACTATTCGGGGAACCCCCTTTCGTGGACAGCAGTATCGTCGTTCCCGAATTCATCGATGCCCGCGTCGGCCCGCGTGGCAGCCTCGAGAACCTCTCACAGGCCGAGATTGGCAAACTCCTCGACTCGGGGCAGGGGGGCTTGTACCGGCTGTTCCGCCAATGCGCCCTGGCGGTTCTCAACAGCGGTGCCGGTGCCGACAACGACAACGCCAAGGAAATCTTCGACCGCTACCGGGATTTCGATATCGAGATCGTGCGGCATGCCTGGGGCATCAAGCTCGAAGTGCACAACGCTCCGGCCTCTGCGTTCGTCGATGGCCAGATGATTCGCGGCATCAAGGAACATCTGTTCGCGGTGCTGCGCGACGTGGTGTTTATTTCGAACGAGATCATCGACAGCGGTCGCTTCGATCTCAAGAATTCGGCTGCCATCACCAATGCCGTATTCCACGTGGTGCGTAACGCGCGCCTCCTCGATCACAAGGCGCGGCCGAATCTCGTCGTGTGCTGGGGCGGGCACTCCATCGGCAGCACCGAGTACCAGTACACGAAGAAAGTGGGCTACGAGATGGGCTTGCGCGCGCTCGATGTCTGCACCGGCTGCGGCCCCGGCGCCATGAAGGGACCGATGAAGGGTGCGACGATCGGCCATGCGAAGCAGCGTATCGAGCACGGCCGTTACATCGGTATCACCGAGCCGGGCATCATCGCCTCGGAACCGCCGAACCCGATCGTGAACCAATTGTCGATCATGCCGGACATCGAAAAGCGCCTCGAAGCCTTTGTCCGGCTCGCGCACGGCATCGTCGTTTTCCCGGGCGGCGCCGGTACGGCGGAGGAAATCCTCTATCTGGTCGGCATCCTGCTGAATCCGGCCAACCGGGAGCAGCCTTTCCCCGTCGTGCTCACCGGTCCGCGCGAGAGCGCCTCGTACTTCGAGCACGTCAGCCGCTTCATCGTCGGTACGCTGGGCGAGGCGGCGCTGCGCCGCTTCACCGTCATCATCGACGATCCGGCCGAAGTCGGACGTCACATGGTGCGCGGCATGGAGGCCGTGCGTGCGTTCCGAAAACAACATAACGACTCCTACAACTTCAACTGGCTGCTGTCCATCCAACCGGAGTTCCAACAGCCGTTCGAAGTCACGCACGAGTCGATGCGTGCTCTCCAGTTGCATCGCGATCAGCCGATGCACGATCTCGCGGCCAATCTGCGCCGTGCGTTTTCCGGCATTGTGACCGGCAACGTCAAGGAATACGGCGTCAAGGCGATCGATCGATATGGCCCGTACGAGCTCGCGGGCGATGCCACGATCATGGGCCTGCTCGATGAGTTGCTCGCCGCATTCGTGGCTCAGCGGCGCATGAAACTGCCGGGTACGGAGTACCGTCCGGTGTATCGTCTCGTCGCCTGAGACGTTGTTCCTAACTTCTTGCATTACATAACGCCACGGCCATTTAACAACACGTGACGTTTTACCGAAGCTGCGTCGCACCGTATGTAATCGGCGACACGCGTGTGAAGCAGTTCCTGCCTCCGCAGCCCGAAGGCCGTAGGCTTGTGGAAATATTCAGGAGGCTCTTATGAGCTCTTCGGACAGAGGGCGCGGTGATGCGCCAGGCTCGCGACACGACCCGGCACCTGCCGGCACCACCCCACCGGGACCGGCCGATGCCGCGGACCCGTATGCGAATTGGCTCGATCGCATGCAGCGCGCCCGGGCGCGCCACGCGGCGATCACCAAGAATCTCTACACGTGGTCCAACTACAAGAATTGGGCCGACAAGATGCGCGACAACTGGGAAGACGAGGACCCGAACGCCAAGGGCGCCACTCCGCTCGTCGGCCCGAAGCCCCCGATTCCCAGGAAGTAACCACCTCCCCGGAAGCACCCGCTTCCCTCAGGGTGTTGCCACACCCGCCGTCACTGCCTGCGGTCCCGCAGGCGACTTGCAAAGCTTCTCGTGGCGCTCCGCCATCGGCAGCCGCGCCAGTTCCCGCGCTGCGGCGTAGAAGCGTGGCAGATCGTTATCCTGCTCCGCGAGCAGGCGCTCGAATCCCGGCACGCAATCGTAGTAATTCGCCTCGGATGCGAGTCGCGCGTTGTTCAAGCCTTCCTTGATCCACTCGTCGTACACCGTGGACTTCAAGCCCTGCCGCTTTTCGAGATCGCGTATTTCGTCCGTCAGTTTCTCGAACGCGGCGGCCTTCTGCGCGCGCATTTCCGCCGCGGGCGCTCCGGAAGCGTAAAGTCTCGCGAGCTGCGCACGAGTGCGATCAAACAGCGCGATGTACTCCCGCTCCCGGGTGCTGTCTTTGTGGAATCGCTGGATCCGATCCGCATGTCCGTTGAGTGTCAGCCAGCGCTGCAGCCCGGCGTTCTCCACAGTGGTCGCGAAGGCCTCGTTGAACTGTGTGTCGTTTTTCACGTAGAGCAACTGATGCGCCAACTCGTGAAAGATGATCGCGGCGAGTTCGTCAGGCCCGTAAGGAAGCATCGTGCTCAACACCGGGTCCGCGAACTTACCTAACGTGGAGTAGGCGGGCACACCGTCGAGCGTCACGTCGAATCCTCTCATTTCCAGGTTCGCCGCGAAGGTGCGCGCGCGCTTTTCCACAAAATAGCCACGGTAAGCGACGCATCCCACGATGGGGAAGCACCACTGTTTCGGATGCACCGAGAATTCCGGCGCCGCAACCACATTCCATACGACGTAGGACCGGTGGACATCGGCGTAGGTCCGATAGCTCCGATTGTCCGGAAGTTTGAGCTCACGCGAGGCGAATTGTCTCGCCGCGCTGACTTCCGTCAGGGTGTCGCGCAGTGTCTGAGGAGTATTCGGGTCGGTCAGCACCTTGTCGATGGGCTTGCGGGCATCCATGACCTGCCACTGACCATGGGCCGCCTGCATCACATACAGCGTGCCGCAACCGGGCAGGGTGGCCAGGAGAGTCATGGCGAGCCACAGTCGTGTGGTGAGCCGCCCGAAATGGGCCAGGCCGAGGAAATGGGCCAGGCAAAATCCGCGGTCCTCCGCGCAACGCATGAGCACTCTCGGGTAAAATTGCAGGTATGGAAGTCTACTTGGTTGGCGGCGCGGTTCGGGATCGCCTGCTCGGGCGCCCGGTGCACGAGCGCGACTGGGTCGTCGTGGGCGCTCGTCCCGAGGAACTCGAGCGTGACGGCTACGAGCCTGTCGGGCGCGAATTCCCCGTATTTCTGCATCCGAAAACGCACGAGGAATACGCGCTCGCCCGCCTCGAGCGCAAAGTGGGTCTCGGCTATCGGGGTTTTACGACGCAGTTTGCCCCTGACGTGACTCTCGAGGACGATCTGCGCCGCCGCGATCTCACCATTAACGCAATGGCAGAGACGCCTTCGGGCGAAATCATCGATCCCTATGGGGGTCGCCGTGACCTGGAGGCGCGTGTTCTGCGTCACGTGTCGGACGCGTTCGTGGAGGACCCGGTGCGCGTCCTGCGCGTCGCTCGTTTTGCTGCTCGATATGCCGATCTGGGTTTCCGTGTGGCCGAAGACACTCTCATCCTGATGGAGCGCATGACCGCCACGGGTGAAGTCGATGCACTCGTCCCCGAGCGCGTTTGGAAAGAGACGGAACGCGCGCTCGGCGAGTCCCGGCCCGACGTGTTCTTCGAGACGCTGCGCAGTTGTGGGGCGCTGGCGAAGATTTTTCCGGAGCTTGCCGCGCTCTACGGAATTCCCCAGCCGCCGCGCTGGCATCCGGAAGTCGACACCGGTGTGCATGTCATGTTGGTGGTGCGCTATGCGGCGCAGATCGGTGCGCCGAATGTGGTGCGCTTCGCGGCGCTTACGCACGATCTCGGCAAGGCGCTCTCGCCGCCGGCAAAGTGGCCGAGTCACCATGGTCACGAGGAAGCGGGCGTACCACTCATCATCGACTTGTGTGATCGCCTGCGGGTCCCCAACGAGTATCGCGAGCTCGCGATACTCACCGCCCGGCATCACGCCTCCGTCCACCGGGCTGCCGAGGCTCGTCCCGCGACGCTTTTGAAGTTGTTGGAAACCGTTGATGCATTCCGCCGACCCGAGCGGTTCGGCGAGCTCCTGCTGGCCTGCGAGTCCGACGCCCGGGGTCGCACCGGCCTCGAATTACAGCCCTACCCGCAGCGCGAATATCTCCTCCGCGCCCGGGACGCCGCCGCTGCTGTTGTGCTTACCGACGAGGAGCGGGCCCAACTCAAGGGTCCTTTCCTTGGCGAGAGAATCCGGGAGAAGCGACTTGCGGCGGTAAGCGCTGTGAAGGACTCCTCCTGTCCGCCGCAGCGTCCGTCCCACTAACCGGCGAGCGCGCCCGTCGTGGCCCGAAACATCGAGATCAAGGCCCACATTGACAGCGTCACCACACTTGGCGAGCGTGCGGCGGCGTTTGCCGACGAAGGTCCGATAGAGATCCACCAGGACGACACGTTCTTCCGGTGTGACGCGGGGCGCCTGAAACTGCGGACCTTCGCTAACGGCGAGGGTGAGCTGATCTTCTATCGTCGCAGCGATCAGCAGGGCCCAAAAGAGTCGTTCTACGTTCGGACCCCGACCGCCGCCCCCGATTCGTTGCGGGAGGCCCTCACGCTCGCCTATGGGCAGACGGGCCGCGTACGTAAGCACAGAACTTTGTTTCTCGCCGGTCGAACGCGTATCCATCTCGATATCGTCGAGAACCTGGGGCACTTCCTCGAGCTCGAGGTCGTCCTGCGTGAAAATGAGTTCACCGAGGCCGGTGTTCGCGAGGCCGAAGAGTTAATGCAACGACTGGGCGTGAGCCCGTCGCAGCTGATCGATCGGGCCTATGTCGATCTTCTCGCCGAACGCGATGCGGGAACACACATCGGGACCGCTACACCAAACAGGTGAGTGACACCGTTTCGGACCGTCGGCAGACTGTACTGTCGAGGCCCCGGTAACATCCGCATGTGGTGGATCATGCATGCAGGCTAAAGTCGGTGTTGTGCTCCAGGGGGCGCACTAGCCTATGTGACAGGCCCATGTGACAGGCCCCATGTGACAGGTGACGGCGAAGGAGCGCATGGCAAACGGTAATGACTATTGGTTCGCGATGTCCGGCCGCCAGTCCGCCGACATTCGGGATCGTTCCGGCGCGACGTTGTATTGTCTGCGCCGGCGCTCCAAGGCCGACCTGCGTCGCGGGTTGCATGAGTGGACCTTTTCCCGCGAGGGGAAAAATCCGCTCTTCGCCGTGCAGAGGGTGCGCCGCTTTCCGTGTCTACGCTACGCCATCATCCGGGATGGCCACGAAGTAGGCACCGTCTCCGGTCTCAACCTGTTGAGGACGCGTTACTACCTGAAATTCGCAACCGGTCCTGGCTGGGTGTTGTTTACACCCATGTATAGTGTTTTCTTCTACGGCATCTCCGACGACGCAGGAGCCGTGGCCGTCCGCGCGAGGCGCCATGACGCCTGGGGGGTGCACTTTGGTCAGGATCTCGACTCTCCGGAGTTGATCGCCGCGCTCGCGTTCGTTTTCATCGGCCGGTGGGCGAGTTGGTAGACGCTTCGTCGTAGATGACGGCGCCGTTGAAGATGGTCATGGACACATGCACCTTCTCTATCTCCGCGGGTGCGATGTGAAAGATGTCGTCGGACAGAACGACGAGGTCCGCCAGTTTTCCCGCCTCCAGTGAGCCCTTGACCCCTTCCTGGTGCTCGGCGAAGGCCGATCCGACGGTATAGGCATGAACGGCCTCCGCTACGGTGATGCGCTGTTCGGGGACCCAGCCTTGCGGGTTTTTGCCGTCGAGCGTTCGTCGGGTGGTGGCGGCATAGATGCCCATCAGCGGATCCAGTGGCGCGACGGGCCAGTCGGACCCGAAGGCGAGCACGGCGCCGTGGTCCAACAGCGAGCGCCAGGCATAACTCGATTTGATGCGCTCGGGCCCCAGCAGCTTTTCGGCCCAGCGGCCGTCGTCGATCGCGTGGTAGGGCTGCATCGAGGCGACCACGCCGAGGGGCGCGAAACGCGCTATATCGCTGGGTCGCAAATGCTGAACGTGCTCGATACGAAAGCGACGGTCAGCGGCACCGTCTTCGCGCTCCGCCCGCGCGAACAGATCGAGGATGGTATGGATCGCACGATCACCGATCGCATGGATGGAGACTTGCAGGCCGGCCTGATCGGCGCCGCGGATGTCGCTGTACATTCTGGCAGCGTCGATGAGGTCCGCGCCCGCCAGTCCGCTGTTGCCCGGCAGACCTGCGAAGGGTGCATCCATCCAGGCCGTCGTCGAGCCCAGCGCGCCATCGGCAAAGCTCTTCAAATTGCCGATCCGCAACATCGGGTTGCCAAAGTCGGCCTGCACGCCCAGGTCCGCGAGATTTCTCCAGTCGCGCAACGGGCTGGCGTTGTAAATGCGGACGGTCAGCGCGCCGTTGCGGGCAAACTTTTGAAACTCGCGCAGTTTCGAGGCGGTGGCGGCGTCTGTCGACGAATCAGCCATGTTCTGCACACTGGTGACGCCGTGTCGCGCAGCCTCGTGCATCGCCGCCTGCATTCCCGCGTCGAGCTCCATGCCGGAAAGAGGCGGCATGATCCGTTCCACCAAGGCGGTGGCCGCATCTTTCAGAATACCGGTTGGATTGCCGTCGGCGTCACGCAGAATCTCGCCGCCGGGGATGTCCTTGGTGTTGCGATCCAGGCCTGCCAGTTTCATGGCGTTGGCATTCGCGAGCGCCATGTGACCGTCGAGCCGCCACACGAATACCGGATTGTCGGGTGTGACGGGGTCGATCAACTGGTGCGTAGGTAGTGTCGCGGGCGTCCAGCGTTGATGATCCCAGTTGCCCTCCCGGATCCAGATGCCTTTGCCCAACTTCCTGGCGTAGTCCCCGATGCGGCGCCGGAATTCAGCCGCGCTGTTGGCGTCGCCGAGTCGGACACTGATGAGGGAGTTGCCACCCCCGAGAAAATGGACGTGCGAATCGTTGAAGCCGGGCACGACGCGGCGTCCGCGCAGATCGATGATCTTGCAGCCCGGTCCGGCCAGTTTCCTGACGGTCGCCGTGGGCCCGACAGCGATAATGCGCGGCCCGTCGATGGCCACCGCCGCCGCTTCCGGCGATGCGGGATTCTCCGTCCAGATCCGGCCGTCGACCAGGATCAGGGTGGCCGTCTGCGCCCGGGCCGCCCCGGCCGTCGCGGCCAGTAGAAAAATAACACTACAGCCAATGAGTCGTGGCAAGCTGAACTGAGTCAAGGTAGAGCACTCCTCACGGTCCGTGGCCCTGAAGCCTACATTCTTTAGCTCGGCTGTGGGAGCTACCCCAGCATGACCCCATGGCCGCAATACACGCTGCGGGTTGAAGCGCTGCAAAGGGCCGACTCGCGCCTGGCCGCGAACCCGGAGGATGTGGAGGCTCACTTCGATCGCGGGCGTCTGCTGAGCGAGCTCGGTCGGCCGGAGGAGGCGCGCGCCGCGTATTTCGAGGTCATCAAGCGCTCGCCGGAACATTTCGGCGCGCTCAACAATCTCGGCGGAGTGCTCCATGCGGGCGGATTTCGCACCGCCGCTCGCTCCGCATATGCCGAAGCCATCGCGCGAAATCCGGACAATCCGCTGGGACATTTCAATCTCGGCAACCTGCTTCGGGAAACGGGAGAGTTGGAAGGAGCGCACGCGGAATATGAGGCGGCGCTGCGGCTGGATCCGGATCACGCGGAAGCGCATCGCGGCATGGCCCTGATCCTGCACGAGATCGGCGACGAGGCTGCGGCCGACGCGCATCTGCGAGAGGGATTTCGCGCGGGCGCCACGACCGTGTTGCCGTATCGGGGGCAACAGCCGCCGGTGCCTGTGCTCCTGCTGGTCTCCGCCGTTATGGGTAATGCCCCTTTTCAACATCTGCTCGATGAGCGGATATTCGGGGTCATCGTGATCGTGGCGGATTTTTTCGATCCCGCGCAGCCGCTGCCGCCGCATCGGATGATCGTCAACGCCATTGGGGACGCGGACCTTTGCGGTGCCGCCCTGAAGTCCGCCATTGCAATAGTGGCTCGTACAAAAGCGCCGGTCGTCAACGCACCTTCGGCCGTGCTCGTGACCGGACGTGCCGACAACGCTGCTCGACTTTCCGACATACCGGGATTGATTACACCGGTCACGGTGAGCGTCTCAAAAGACTCCCTGACCCAGTCGGACGCCCACAGCGTTGTTGCCGCTCTGGGATTTACTTATCCCTTCCTGTTGCGCTCACCTGGATTCCATATCGGCCGTTATTTCAACTTCATTGCCAATGAGAGCGATCTCGCCGCCGCGGCCGCAACGCTACCGGGCAAGAGCCTGGCGTTGATCCGCTATCTGGATGCGCGCGCAGCGGACGGAAAAATCCGGAAGTTCCGGGTGATGATCATCGACGGCAAACTCTATCCGGCGCACCTGGCCGTCTCGCATCAGTGGAAGGTGCACTACTTCAGCGCCGACATGGCCGACAACGCGGAGCATCGCGCCGAGGACGAAGCCTTCCTGCGGGACATGCCTGCGGTACTCGGTGCGCGCGCCATGAATGCGCTCGGGCACATCCGCGACCGGCTGGCCCTCGACTATGCGGGCATCGATTTTGGGTTGGACGACCAGGGCAATGTGCTTTTTTTCGAAGCCAACGCCTCCATGACCATCCATCCGCCGGCTGCGGATGAGCGCTGGGAGTTTCGACGCGCACCCGTCGCGAGAATCCTGGAGGCAGCACGTCGCATGTTGGTGGAACGAGCAGCGGTGGGCGTCTAGCCCGGCCTCCTGGAACGGTAGCGATGTCAGATAGCCAGAAACAAAAGTCCGCCGGCAGGGCCGAGTGCCTCCTGTTTCTGGCGCACCACACGCAGCCCGGTGCGATGACAGCCCTGGCTGGACTCATGCGGCAGTGTGGGTCCAGCTTCACCGTGGTGCCGCTGTTCGATCAGACGAAGCAGTCCTTTCCTGTGGATTACATTGCCGGGGCGCGCAGCATCACGTGCGCGCAGGTGACCCGCCTGCTTCCCTATCGCAAAAAGCACAGTCAGCACCCGGGAACCTTCTGGTCACGCAACATCGATCTGCCACTGATGTGGTATTTCCATGAAAATCCCCAGTACGACTACTACTGGGTCATGGAGTACGACGTCCGGTTTACCGGCGAGTGGCCGGATTTCTTCCGCCATTTCGCGGCCAATCGCAGCGACCTGTTGGCGACCACGATCTTCGATTATAACTTTCGCCCGGGCTGGGACAATTGGGGCACACTGAAAAGTCCGCGGCATATTCCGGACCAGGAGCGTGTCCGGGCTCTATTCCCGCTGTACCGGCTCTCCAACGCCGCACTCCGTGCCCTGCACGAGGCCTACTGCGACGGGTGGAGCGGGCATTATGAAGTCACGATTCCCACCATTCTCAAGACCCGTGGCTTCACACTCGAGGACATCGGCGGCAGCGGCAGCTACGTAGCTGACGGTAACCACAACCGTTTCTACCGCAACTCTCCGGAGCGTGTCGGGTTGGTGCCCGGCACATTCACAGTGGCGGCGAACGAAATCTCCGCCGACTATCCTCCGAACCTGCTCTGGCATCCCATCAAGGGCTAGCCCAAGCGAGGCATCGCGCGCCGATCCAGAACTTCGATCACGGCGCGATGCGCCTCGAGTATCGCCGCATCGGTGTGTGGGCTCGCGGCCGCGTCGGCGTTGGCGATCGAGATGAGGCCAAAGGGCTGGCGTGCGACGACGTTCGGCCGGCTGGGAGTCGAGGTGAACACCCACTCCAGCGGGTCGTACAGACTGTTGTACGAATAAGTGTAACCGTGTGGCCAGCGATTGACTGTGATGGCCAGTATGTCATCCGCCGCTTTGAAGCCGCCGGGTCCGAGTACTCGCGTGAGCTGCTCGCGGATGCTTCGCTCGAACGTCTCGAACGAAGTGGCTAGGAGCTCGGCTCTACCGAGGCGATGTTGTAACTTGATGGGTTGCCCGGGCACGCATGGGGTGCGCTCCATATGCACCACGATCGGCTCGTCTGGAGTCTGGGGATGTTGCAGACCACCCAGGGACGCGGCCTCCGAGAGTGACACCTCCGAATGGTACATGCCTGGGGTGTTGATGTGGCTGACACCGAGCTTGTGGAAGCTGTGCCAATTTCGTAAGGCGACACTCGTGTAAACGATGGGCCGCTTCACGTTGTAGGACAGGGCCTCTTTCTGGGCCGCCGGAAGCGTCGGAACCAGATATGGGATGAACATGTTCCAACATGCCATCACGCAGGCGCGTCCGCGAACGCGATAGGTCTTGCCGTCGCGAACGTAGGCGAGCTTCACTTCTCGCGCTTGCGTGGGATCGCCGTCATGCTCGACTTGCACGACAGTGCTATTCAGGCGGATGCGCGCCTGTTGGTTTTCCCTGTCCAGTAATGAGTAGTCGACTCTTGCGGCGCCGACATCTTCCATCGTGCTCCCGGGAATCGCGCCGGGAATCAAAGAGCGGACCAGAAGGCGGGCGACCGTGGCGTTGCCATCGGGAAAATGAATTTCGCCGCCGCCGCCGTCCATGCGTTGCCGACCGTGCTGTCCGCCCGGCAGATCCTCCAGGGTGCCTTGGGGCGGAGGCTGTAGGCCCAGGCCGTCGAAGCCGGGCAAGCCGTCATTCCACGCGAACAAGGCGGGCACCGCATCGGGCCCGGCGCAATACCATCCTTCCGTCGCCCGCGCGAAAAACCACAATAGCGATGCATCAACTTTGGCGACTTTCAGAAGGTAATCGCGATAACTCATGCGCGCGAGCTGCAGCTTCTTGTCGGCGTCGCTCGAGCCCGCGAGATAATCCGGCTGATGGGGATCGTAGAGGCGCTGCAGGTCGCGTTTCGCGGCTTCGGTCAGCGGGCTTTGGCCGAGGAATTTTGTGGTAAAGCCGCTGCCCTCCCCGGGCGCGCCCACCAGGAGCCGGTCGTGGCCCCAGGTCTCGCGGTCGAAGAAGTACGCTTCGCGCAAACCCAACGAATCGTACAGGGTATGGTTCTTGGCATTCGCGGCTACATAACGGGGTAGGTCGATTCCGAGGTCGCGTAGTAACTCCTGCGCGGGCGCGTTATAGCGGAGCGGTGACTCGATGTTGAGAGTGCCTCCGTTGAGCGCCATGAGCCGGCCGTTGTATTCGAACTCGTTGCGCTTCGCGTGTCCGCCGAAGTCATCATGGTTGTCGAGCACCAGGACGCGGGCGTTGCCGCCCATTCTTTTCAAGAAGAAGTGGGCTGCGGAAAGGCCGCTGATGCCGCCACCGACAACCACCAGATCGTACGACTCGTTCGAGTCGATCGCGGAGCCCAGATCCCAGGCGCGCGCGTCGCGCATCTGATGCGCGACTTCGAAGGAGCCGGCGTGGCTGCCGCGCATACCGGTTCGTCGTGGCGGGTAGGGGTTGAGTGGCGCGGCGGGTCCAGACGCCGCGTCGGCCCACGCTGGGTGACCTGCGAATATCGACCCTGTGAGTGCGACGCCGACTCCATTGACGAAGTCACGTCGCGTGATCGGCAGGTGCATGCCTAGCTGGCGGTCTTTATTGATCATGAGCGGGCTCTCGTCAACGCAGCGCTTCGACCAGCTCTCGCACCAATCGCGGGCCTTGATAGATCATGCCCGTGTAGAGCTGTACCAAGTCGGCGCCCGCCTCGCGCAGGCGCGTGGCATCCGCGGCCGATGCTACGCCGCCCACACCGATGATAGGCATCTTGGGGCCTACGGTTTCCCTGAGAATCCGCACTGCGGCGCATGACTTGGAAAAAAGGGGCCGGCCGCTCAGACCGCCGGTCTCACCCGCCAGCGGGTGGCCGGGGATACTCTCGCGAGACACGGTGGTGTTGGTTGCGATGATCCCGGCCACCGGCACGGAGGCCGCCGCGGCGGCGCTTCTACGGAGCTCCGCATCACTCAAGTCTGGTGACAGTTTCACCAGCAGGGGCACGCGTCGTGAGTGCCGGCTCTCCAACACGCGCGACTCTTCGAGAATCCCGGATAGAAGAGGTACGAGATGGTCGACGTCCTGGAGCGATCGCAGGCCGGCGGTGTTGGGCGACGACACATTGACCGTAACATAGTCGGCAACAGTGAAGACTGCGCGCAGACAGAAGATGTAGTCGTGGATGGCGCGATCGAGTGGCGTCACGGCGTTCTTGCCAATATTGACGCCGACCACTCCGGACGTTCGTCGCGAACGCAAGCGCGCGGCGACGCGTTCGGCGCCATCGTTGGGAAATCCCATCCGGTTGATGATGCCCTCGTGGTCTGGCAGGCGGAAAACACGCGGGAGCGGGTTCCCCGGCTGGGGCTTTGGAGTGACCGTTCCGATCTCCACATGGCCGAAGCCGAGAGAGAACCAGCCGTCCACGGCAATGCCGTTCTTGTCGAAGCCCGCCGCTAACCCGACACGGTTGCTGAAGGTAAGGCCCATCATTCGAATGGGCGGCTCGGTCGCCCGCGGCCGCGGCTTGATTCTGCCGAGCATGCGGACGCCATTCAGCGTCAGTGAGTGAGCCTTCTCCGGAGAGAGGCGGAAGAGAGCGGACCGTGCAACCTGGTAGACCATGGGCGAAAGTATCGCCTAAACGATCGCGCGCGGCGATGTGTCCGGCCTAGTCTTTCTGTCTCACCCTCATGGACGCGACGTGCGGGCCGGACAGCCAGTACGATCCCATGTGTTTGTCGATCTTGACGGTGTCCCCTTCCCGCAGGCTCAAGTCACCGGCTACCCCCTGCATCTCCTGCCAAACCTGGCCGTTGTCCAGGTGCCAAGTCAGTTCGTTTGGCCGGTGATCGATGCTGACGACGCGTGCCGTGATGTGCTGCGGGTCGCTGTTCGTGGCACTTCCGGCGCCGGCGGACGCGCTGGAAGCAGCCACCGCCGGCGGCGCGCCCGTCGTGGCAGCGGCTTGCGTCGTTGGCGCGTTTGGCGGTGTTGGTGTGACCTGGGGCGCTGGTGCAGCCTGCGCCGGAGCGACGGGAGTTGCTCCCGTCTGCGGAGCTGGCGCTGCCTTGGCCACGGGTGCCGGGAATCGCGCGACCTCTCTGTCGTAGCACATGAGCCGTCGCAGCGAATCAGTCTCCGCCGCGCAAGCCCGCACGCTGGCGGGCAACGACTCCACCGCGGCGAACGCCGGAAGTGCAGCCAGCGCCGGGAGTACGACCAGCGCCCACGCCAGCAGCCAGACCCGCGTTGATCGTGCCGAGACCTGCTTCCGCAATAGTTCAGCCATCTATCTCTCCGCTGGGCGTCAGAGTTGTGTCCCCTTGGCTTCGCAGTGTAGCTCGGAACCTTCCGCGGGTCAGTTCAATTCAGATCGTTATGCTACCGTTCCAGTCATGAACTCAACGTCGCGCGACGCGGGGCTGGTACGCCAGGTGGGTCCTTGGGGACTTGCCGCCAGCATCGTCAGCATCGTGGTGGGTGCCGGTATTTTCGCGGTGCCTGGTGCGCTTGCCGCGGCGGTAGGTCCCTACGCGCCGTTGGCATTTTTGGTTTGCGGACTGGCGGTTGGATCGGTGGCCATCTGTTTCGCTGAGGGTGGCAGCCGCATTCCGACAAGCGGTGGGGTGTATGGCTATATCGAAGCTGCCTTCGGCCCACTCGTCGGTTACGTCGCGGGCACACTGCTTTGGTTTGGTGATGTACTCGCCTGTGGCGGTGTCGCGGCAGCTTTGGCGGACGTTGCGGCGAGTCTGGCTTCCAAGTCGCTGCTAACCACGGTGCACGCTGTCGTGATCGTTGGGGTGATTGGCGGCGTGGCCCTGATCAACGTTGCCGGCGTCGCACGTGCCGCTCGCTTTATCAGCGTGACGACCGCTTTGAAGTTAATCCCGCTTGCGATTTTTATTGTCGTGGGCTGCGGGAAAATCGACAGCGCCAATTTCACGCAAGTTGCACAGCCAGGCACCGACGGACTGGGCCGCGCGGCGATCCTGGCTTTGTTCTCCTTCATCGGAATGGAGTCACCCCTGTCGGCGAGCGGGGAAGTGGCGCAACCGTCTCGTACCATCCCGCGCGCGCTGGCGATGGCAATGGTGTCCGTCGCTCTCATCTACATCGCTGTTCAGGTCATCGCGCAGGGGATTCTGGGCGCGTCGTTGGCACACTCGAATGCGCCGCTCGCCGATGCCATGGGCCGTATCAGTCCAACGTTGCGCGCGGTCATGCTCGCCGGCGCCGCGGTTTCGATGTTTGGTTGGATAAGTAGCGATGTCCTCGGTAGTCCGCGCATGTTGTTCGCGTTTGCGCGGGATGGATTGCTGCCCCGGCCGCTCGGACTCATCTATCCCCGTACCCAGACTCCATACGTCGCGATTCTGGCCTACGCGGCCCTGGCCATGGTGTTGGCGCTGACGGGTACGTTCACCGAGCTCGCCGTATTGGCCACGCTCACCACTGCCGCTCTTTATGCAGTGGGTTGCGTGGCCGCTTGGCTGCTGGCTCGTCGCAAGGTTGCGGTGGCCGGCGAGCCTTTGAATTTCCGCTGGCTCGGCGTTGCTACCCTCGTGGGAGTCACCGGCATGTTGGCACTGATCGCGCTGGGCTCTTGGCAGGAAATCGCCGGCCTGGCGACGCTCATCGGCATCAGCGTGCTCGTCTACCTCGTCACTTCCCGCCCTCAGGCGGCGCGAGCCCGCAGCACGAAAGCAGGCGAGTAATCGGGCCGGGTCGACAGGGTTCCAACAGGCAACACCGGACGTGTGCTCGTCAGCTCCATACTGAACTGCCGCACCAGCCGCGCGGTGGCGAGGACAGCCTCCGACATCGCCAGTTGCGCCCCGATGCAAACGTGCCGTCCGACGCCGAAGGGCAGATAGGTGAGCCGGTCGGGCTCCGCCCCATTCAAAAAGCGCGAAGGATCGAAGGCTTCGGGATGCGACCACCAGTGGCGGCTCCTGTGGAGCATCCAGTAAGGCAGCAGAATGATGGAGCCCACGGGGACCCGGGTGCCACAGATCTCATGCGTCTGCGTGGCCAGCCGGCCGGTCATGAACGCGGGCGAATAGAGCCGCAGTGTTTCCTGCACGACCGCGCGAGTCAGCTCGAGTTTCGGCAGACTGGCCGCGGCGCCGTCGACGGACAGATCGAGCTGGCGCGCTTCCGCGGCGAGCGCCTCCTGCCACTGTTTTGCCTGCGCGAGCAGAGTGCACGCCCAGAATAAAGTAAGCGCGGTCGTCTCGTGACCGGCGACGATCATGGTGGATACTTCATCGACGAGCAGATCCTCGCGATCCGCCCCATGGGCTTGCGACAACAGATCGAACAGGTCGCGCGGCGAGCCGGTGTTCTCCGCCTTGCGCCGTACATCGATGATCGAGCGGATGAGCCGCGTCCAACGCTTTCGGAACGACGCACGGCGCGCCCGTAGCGGAGTTGGTATGGCCTCGGGAAGAAATACGTCGGTCGGGTAGAGGCGACCGACCGTATGCATGTATTCGGACACGACGGCGCGCAGCTCGGCGCCGAAAGTCGCAGCCTCCATCGAGAACAGCGAAGTCGCGGCGATTTCCAGACTCAACATCTGCAATTCCTTGAGCAGATCGACTTCGGCTCCACGGGAGCGCTCCAGACGCTCGCAGGAAGCCTCGGTGCATCGAATGATGTGTCGGGCCATGATGGGAACGTTGCGCGGCGTGAACGCCGGAGCCATCGCGCGCCGCTGTTCCCGCCAGGTCTCGCCCTCGCTGACGAGCAATCCTCGTCCGACGATCGGGCCCAGAACGCGACGCCCCAATGGGAGCCGTACATAGTCCTCCCCCTGGGTAATCATAATGTGGCGGATCGCATCGGGAGCAGTCGCCAGAACCAGGGAACGCCCTGCCGCGCGCAGCGTGACTACCGGCTCATCGAGACAACGAGGCGGGAACGCGCGATAAGCGTTGCGACGCAGGGCCAGTAGTACCCGAAAGCCGCCAATGCCATTGGAAGCCATGACTGGCATGGGGGGCACTACGTCAGTACGCCCGGGATGTTCTGCTGTAAGCAAGGCTATGTCATTCCTCGAGAATATCGGCGCCATAAGATAGCAGCCGGCGCACTCGCTAGCCGCGACGTGAGTGCAGCGCCAGCCCCACGCCGAATGCCATGAACATACCTCCGGTGAGGCGGTCGCAGCTCTGTACCACGGAAGGTTTCTCCAGGAATCGCGCCAGCGGCCGGGTGGCAATGATCAAACACCCGAAGGCCGGCCAACGAGGCTCGCCGGGGCCCGAGTGTTGCAGCGGTCCTCAGGACGAGCGCCGTGTCCAGGCCCGGCGTGATTGTCAAAAGACTGGCCGCGGCGATAAAAGCAAGCAGCGAGGCATACACTGACATCATCCATTCTCCTTGGAAAGCTGGCTGCTCGCGCTCGCCGCTCGAAATCCGGCCTCGCCGGCATGATCCGCAGATGTTATTTTCTCGAGCATAACGTCAAACCGCCGCAAACTGGAGTCCCGGATAGTGCGCATCAAAGCCTCCTTCGCCTTCATGCCGCTTTGTTTGGCCGCCTTTCTCGCCGGCGCCGCCCACGCCGGCCAGCGTGGGCTCGTCCCTGACGACTACCTGAAATTTGCCGACGTTACTGCTCCACAAGTGTCGCCTGACGGTACGACGGTTGCGTACGTCGTCACGACGAGCGACCGCGATTCGGATGAGCCAAAGGACGCCATCTGGCTCACGAATTGGGAAGGCACCGAGCATCGGCAACTGACGCGCGGCGAAAGCGCGAGCCAGCCGAAGTTCAGTCCCGATGGCCGATACCTCAGTTTTGTCTCGGCGCGTCCGGCCGATTCGAAGAGCCAGATCTGGTTGCTCGACATGCGGGGCGCCGAGCCGCGCCAAATGACTCATGTCAGTGGTGAGGTCAGCAGTTACGCGTGGTCGCCTGACGGTAAACGGATCGCCCTGGTGATGAGCGGAACCGAAGAGGGCGGCAAAACACCCAAACCCATCGTCATAGATACCTTCCACTTCAAGCAGGACGTGGATGGCTATATGACAGCGCAGACGCGCAAACATCTCTATCTTCTCGAGGTTGGAAGTGGGGCGCTGACGGCGCTGACTACTGCCTCGGAATACAACGATGACGTACCCGCGTGGTCGCCCGACGGGAAGCTCATCGCCTACGTGAGTAATCACCGCAAGGACCCCGAGCAGAGCGGTGTCGATGAGATCTACCTGGTCGAGGCTCGCGCCGGGGCGGTACCGCGGCGGCTCGTCGAGGTGTTCTCGCCAAATCATCAGCGCCTGGCGTTCAGTCCGGACGGCAAGCTGCTCTCCCTCCTGCAGGGCCTGGAGCCCCGACGTAACGCCTACATCACGGACCGGCTCGCCGTGGTATCTGTCAGCGACGGCCATCTGCGCCCCCTGACGGACAAGCTGGATCGGGCGGTCGCCGCACCGTTTTTCAGCGCGGACGGCAAGGCGATCAGTGTCCTCGTGGAGGATGACGGTTCCAACTATCCGGCCCGGGTCGATGTGGGTACGGGGGAGATCGAGCGCCTCATACCGGGCGCCGTTACCGCGCATGACCAATCGGTGGCATCCGGGCATACGGCCGTACTCGCCTCCAGCGATACGCAGAGCGCCGAGGTCTTCGCTCTCGAGAATCACGAGCTGAGAATGCTGACTTCTCACAACGAGGCGCTGCTGGCCGAAATCAAGTTCGGTGCCGTGGAGGACGTCAGCTTCAAGAGCCGGGATGGCACGCAGATCCACGGCCAGATCGTGAAGCCTCCGTCCTACGTGAGCGGCCGCAAATACCCCACCATCCTCTGGATCCATGGCGGCCCCAATGGGCAGGACCAACATGAGCTGGTGCCCGAGAGCTACTGTCCGCCGCTCGAGCGGCAACTCCTTGCGGCGCAGGGCTACGTGGTGCTGGCCGTAAACTATCGCGGCAGTACCGGCCGGGGCGCCAAGTTCGCGCGCAGTATCGAGGCCGACTGGGGTCACAAGGAGGTTGAAGACCTTCTCGCGGGCGTCGATTACGCTGTCCGTGTGGGCATAGCCGATCCCGCGCGCCTGGGCATTGGAGGTTGGAGTTACGGCGGGATTCTCACGGACTACACCATCGCGCATGACACCCGGTTCAAGGCCGCCATCGCGGGCGCGGGCAGCGGCAACCAGACCGGCATGTGGGGACTCGACGAATACGCCCTGCAGTACAACGCGGAGCTCGGGCCGCCTTGGAAGAGCACGGCTCTCTACTTGAAGCTGTCCTACCCGTTCTATCATGCCGACCAGATACACACGCCCACCCTGTTCATGGGGGGCGACAAAGACTTCAACGTGCCCATCGCGGGCGGTGAGCAGATGTATCTGGCGCTGCGAACTCTCGGCGTGCCTACGCAGCTGGTGATCTACCCGGGACAGTTCCACCTGTTCACCCGGCCGAGTTTCCTGAAGGATCGGGCCGAGCGGTATATCGCCTGGTACGCGAAATACCTGCCGGTGTCGGCTCAGTAGCCCACTAATTTTCTAGGCTCCTAAGGACCGAGTGCGTCTTCGATGCGGAACCGCGCGATCGTTCCCTTGTCGTAGTTGGTGAGCCAGACGGCGTTGTGTCCGAATGCCAGCGAATCGCCGCCGGGGCCAACCCACTGACGAACGACGCCACGGGTCGTTGGATCGATTGCTGTCAGCGGCGTCCCGGTCATTGTGGTCCAGACCATGTGGGCGCCGAACGCTACGTCACCCCCGTGCCCGGGCGTGCCCAGGGCGACCGATCCGGTCGCTCGCCGGGTGCGTATATCAATTTGTGTCAGTGATCCGTCACCCTGGTTGAGTGTCCAGATGGAGTCGGCTCCATCGGTGAGAAAGCGGGGTTGGGGACCCGTTGGAATGGTAGAGAGGATGGCGCCACTCTTCGCATCCACCGCAGTCAGTTCCGCGGCCTTCGCATTCGTCACCCAGACAACTCCATGGCTGTAGCGCGGATTGCAGGATCCGGGCGGCAGCTTTACCGTCTGAGAGATCGACTCCTTGACCGGATCGATCCGGGCCAGGGTGCCCTGGTCGTCGACAACCAACCAGATGCTGTCCTCGGAAGCGGTGATCCCACATTCCGCCGCGGTACCGAATCCGAGCACGGCGACCAGGCGATTCGAGCTCAGAGCGACTTTCGCCAGTGCGGGCCTGGTGGCGCAGAGTGGCACCCAGAGGCTGCCAAATCCCGGCACCAATCCGGCGCAAGCCTTGCCGGGAAGCGCCACACGCGCCTCTTCACGGTTCGTCGTCGGGTCGATTCTATGGACCGCGTTCGGTCCAGTGCTGCCAACCCAGACGGCGTCCGCGGTGATGGCAACCCAGTCAGCGGTCTTACCGACCTGGATTGTCGCGACCGCTTTGAGCCCCGCGATCGGTCTTTGCACAGATGCGAGTCCCGGTTGCGCAGGGGACGCGTCGTGTGCGTGCGCAATGGCAAACAGGAACCCAACGATCGCGACTCGCGTCAGCCCTTTCCACATGATGTTGTCGTCTATACTGATGGAAGAAAAATGCTGTAGGAACTTCCGACCATGCGCATGGCGCCGTTTACGCTTTTTTCGCTCATCCTAACATACGGCGCCGCGGCACACGGTGCCGTTGATTCCCAGACAGTCGGTCAGATCGACGCCGTGGCGCAAGAGTGGCTAGTCAGCACTGGTGCGCTGTCCGCCTCCATCGCGTTGGTACAAAATGGCATAGTTACCTACGCGCATGCCTACGGCAAGGCACGACTCACACCCGTGACCACCGCCACAACCTCCACGCGTTATGCCGTCGACTCGGTGTCGAAAGAGTTCACCGCGGCGGCCGTGCTGCTGCTGGTCGAGAAAGGTAAATTGTCGCTCGACGACACGGCAGGAAAATGGTTTCCCGACCTGGGCGATGCGGCCAAAGTGACCGTGCGCCAGATGCTGACCCACACTTCGGGACTGCGTGATTTCTGGCCGCAGGATTTTGTGCCCCCGGAGATGCTGCATCCCACTTCGATCGAAGCCATTCTCAATGAGTGGGCCCGCCGGCCGCTCGACTTCGATCCCGGCACCGACTGGCAATACTCCAATACCGGGTACGTTCTGGCGGCGGCGATTGTCGAGAAGGTGGCCGGGCAGCCGCTGCTGGAGTTCCTGCAACAACAGATCTTTGTCCCGCTGCACATGGATCACGTCACTGAGGATGACACACATCCGCTGTCGTCGGCGGACGCGGCAGCCTACACGCGTCAAGGACTGGGACCCGTGCGTGCTGCGCCGAAAGAGGGCGCCGGCTGGCTGTTCGGGGCCTCCGAGTTGGCCATGACACCCGGCGAGCTCGCCCTGTGGGACATCAGCCTGATGAATCGCTCATTGCTGACGGCGAGTTCCTACCAGGAGGAGCTCACCCCCGTCGTGCTCAAGAATGGCACCAAGAAGGACTACGGTCTCGGCCTGGACATCGAGACAGCCCACGGCCGGCCGCGCATCGGGCACGACGGCGCAGGCTCCGGTTTTCTGGCGGCCAACCGCATCTGGCCGGACGAGAAATTGGCCATCGTGGTGCTGACCAACAACGACTGGGCGGCCCCCGACGACCTGGTGAATCGCATCGCCTTTGCGGTCCTCAGTCCCAATCCGCCGGAGGCCCGCGCGCGCAACGTGTTTGCGCAGTTTCAGAGTGGCAGCATCGACCGCGCACTGTTCACGGACGGCGGCAACAGTTTGCTCACTGCCCAGGCCTTGGCCGACATGAAGGCCAGCCTGGGGCCGCTCGGACCGGCGCGCCTGATCGAGCTCGAGCATGAAGGCAAACGGGGTGGCATGATCACGCGCCGTTGGAAGATTCTGTGTCGCTCGAAGCGGCTCGAGGCGCTCGAGAGAGGCTACCCCGACGGCAAGTTGGAAGAGTTTCTCGTGACTGCAACAAACGATTGATATTGGATTCATTCGCCTGCCCGCGCAATCCCAGGCGAAGTAAGCGGCGCCCAAGGCGCAGGCGCCTCGCTTTCGCACCCATTCCGCACCGCGCGGGATCCCAAGTGTCCTAAATCTGACCTATCGCGGTGCAAAATGGCCACCAGACGGGCAGTTTTGGATCCCAATTTGACCCTTTGGGATCCAAAGCGGAGGATCGCCTCCCAATGAACACACAGCTCAGCCAAGCCATTGTCCGGATCCGCGAGATGATCCTGCGGGGTGAATTGGGACCGGGACAGCGCGTCGCCGAGGCGCCTCTCGCCGATTTGCTCGGCGTGTCCCGTACCCCGGTACGACAGGCGTTGCCGCTGCTTGCACAGGAAGGGCTGCTGTCGGAGCACGAGACGCGCGGGTACGTGGTGCGCTCTTTCACTGCCGCCGACATCGTCGATGCTATCGATCTGCGCGGGGTGCTCGAAGGACTCGCGCTACGACGGGTGACGGAGCGGGGTGCCCCTAAGTCGCTGTTGCGGGAATTGCGTGCTTGCCTCGAAGACGGCGATGCCATCCTCAACAAGCGCCATGTTGAGGAAAATGACGAAGGGCTTTATGCCGAGATGAACGAGCGCTTTCATCGCCTCATTCTCACGGAAGCCGGCAGTCCGTTGTTATCCGAGACGTTGGCTCGGAACAGCCGTATTCCCTTCGCCGGACCGCAAGCCCTCGCGTTCGACAAGGGCAACCTGGAACAGATGTACGACATGCTGCGTTTCGCGCATCGGCAGCACTACGCCATCGTCGAAGCGCTCGAGCGCGGCCAGAGTGCGCGCGCCGAGGCGCTGATGCGCGAGCACGCCAATTCCGCGAAGGAAAGCATCAATCTTGCCGCGCTGCCCATGGCGGCGGGCGAAACCGTCGGACGATTCGCAATGGCCCGGGTGGCGGGCAGCGGCGAATGAGTCCACCACTTGGAGACATGATGAGTTATAAGAGCCTCGAAGAGCTGCTGCAAGCCAACGGCGGCCCCGTCAATCACCTGCGTAATTCGCAGAGCGGTCCGAACCCGTATCCGGTGAAGCAAGCCGAATACACCAACTGGCGGGACGAGCAGCGCGCGTGGCAACAGACCGCCGTGTTGTTCAACCAGTCCTACCACATGACGGACATGTACGTGTCGGGCCCGGACGCGTTCAAGCTCCTGGAAAAGCTCGGCATCAACAGCTTCAAGGGTTTCGAGGTCAACAAGGCCAAGCAGTATGTCCCGGTGAGCTGGGACGGCTATGTGATCGGCGACGTGGTGCTGTGTTATCTCGACAAGGATCTGTTCAACCTCATCGGTCGCCCGTCGGTGCACAACTGGGTGCAATACCACGCCGAGACCGGCGGCTACAACGTGAAATGCGAGCGTGACGAACGCTCCGCCGCGCGCGTAAATCCGGTCGCCCGCAAGACCTACCGCTTCCAGGTCCAGGGCCCGAACGCCATGAAGATCATGGAGCGGGTGTTGGGCAAGGCGCCGCCGGAACTGAAGTTCTTCAACATGTGCGAGATGATCATCGCCGGCAAGAAAGTCCGGGCGCTGCGCCATGGCATGGCGGGACAGCCGGGCTTCGAGCTGTTCGGACCCGCGGAAGAGGGTGACACCGTCAAGGACGCGCTCGTCGTGGCGGGGCATGAGTTCGGCCTGCGCCTGGTGGGCGCGCGTGCGTACTCCTCTAATACGCTCGAGTCGGGCTGGGTACCGTCGCCGATGCCGGCGATCTATTCGGGCGACGAGCGGATGAACAAGTACCGCGAGTGGCTCAAGGCGAACAGCTTCGAGGGCAATGCCTCACTCGGCGGCAGCTACTACTCGAACAAGATCGACGACTACTACCTCACGCCGTACGACCTGGGCTACGGCGCGTTCGTGAAGTTCGACCATGATTTCATCGGTCGCGAGGCGCTGGAGAAAATGGCGGGCAAGCCGCACAAGGTGAAGGTGACCCTGGAATTGAACGACGAGGACGTGACGAAGACCATCGCCTCGCAGTTCGGCAAGGAGCACGAGCGCGCGAAGTACATCGACTTCCCGTCGGCCGTGTACTCCATGTATCCGTTCGACCGTGTCATGAAGAACGGCAAACTGGCCGGCGTCTCCACATGGGTGGGCTACAGCTCGAACGAGCGCAAGATGCTGACCCTGGCGATGCTGGACCCCGAGTACGCCAAGCCCGGCACGGAAGTCACGTTCGTTTGGGGCGAAGAGAACGGCGGCTCGAAGAAGCCGACGGTCGAGAGCCACAAGCAGGTTGAGATCCGGGCGATCGTGTGCCCGGTGCCGTATGTCGCTTCGGTGCGCACTCAGTATGCCGACGGCGGCTGGCGTGCGACGGGCAAGCTCTAACCAACACTTCGTTCGCTGACTCGACAAGCCCGGCGGTTGCGACCGCCGGGCTTTTTTATTGCCTGCCTCTTTGAACTGTCAGCGTCGTGTCATACATGCAGATGACAGGAACCCGCCGCGTCGGCGAGTTGTAACCGCTTTTACATTACCTTAACCGGACCGTCATACATAAAGGTAAGGCTTCGGGAATCTCGCGATTGCGGCGCACCACGTGCACGTTTGGTTTCGGGGCCTGGTCGCGAAGATCAAAAAAATATCCCGTCTATTACCGATGAAGAGGTTCCCGTGATCAAGAAACTCATCCAGGCAGCGGCGCTCCTGGCCGTCTGCGGTGGTGCCGCGAACGCGAGCACTTTCGATTTCTCCTACACCTTTACCGATGGGCAGGCAGTTACCGGGTCGCTCGACGGCACCCTGAGTGGCGATCTGGTCACCAACGTCTCGAACGTCAGCGCCGCCTTCGATGGCGTCGCCTTCAGCGGTCCGCTGTTCATCGGCTCGTTCGACCCGGCGGGCAATGCGGGCAACGGGAGCTTCAATTACGCCGCGAATTCCGCGGTCGTCTCCACGAACGCGGCCCTGAACAACTTCGTCATCAACGACTCGTCCGACCCGCTCAACAACAATTCGACCAACTCCTTTTACCTGGTCAATGGCACCACTCCCGACTTCTTTGGAAGCCATGAAGCGAACGTGTCGACCAACGCCGGTCCCAGCGACTACGACAACGAGCAGGTCAACGGCGTTGGCCAGTGGTCACTGAAGCCGGTGCCGCTGCCCGCCGCGCTGCCCTTGGTGCTTTCCGGCCTTGGCCTCCTGGCCGCCGCGAAGCGCCGCCGCCAGCCCGCCGCCGCTTAAAACCGAGTGAGCCGCGTCGACGCGGCCCCGTACAAACTTCGACGATTTCAGGAGCAATACATGCACGCAGATTCGAATTCATCCGGGAAACTCTCCCTGCGGAGATCCCTGGTTTCCGTCGCCGTCGCGACGGCACTCTTCTCTACCGCGGCTCACGCCGCCTCGCCCGTCATGGTGCGCGGCGTTGTGGCCGGCGCCCTGTTCACGCCTCCCGTGAATGCCACCAACCCGGCCAGCTCAACGGCTGGCGTCACGGTTCCCTCGGTCTATGCCGGCGCGAAAGTCTGCTTCGACCTCAACAACAACGGAGTCTGCGACGCGGGCGAGCCGAGCACGACGACGTCGAGCACCGGCAGCTTCGTGCTCACGAGCCCGACGCCGGCGACCGTCATCGCCGTAATCCCGACCACGGCGACCAACGGCGGACAACCCGTCGCGCAGCGTAACGTGTTCCGCACGTCTGCCGCACAAGTGGCCGCGTCGAGGATCTCCCCCTTGGCCCCGGCTCCCATCACGATCACGCCGCTAACGACCGAGCTCGTGCGCATGATGGAAAACGACGGCCTGAGCTACAGTGACGCTGTGGCCACGCTGTCGGAGCGCATCGGTGTCGAGTCATCCTCCGTGACGGCTTCGCCGACCACCATTGCCGATCCCGCGCAGTTGAAGGCCGTCGAGGCCGAGTCTGTCGTGCTGACGAATCGTTTCGGATTCGCTGCCAAAGCCGTCGATCGTGGCGACTTTCCGACGATCCCGGCCGCCCAGCAGGGCGCGATGAACCTCGAAGGCATTCCGCGCTACGATCATATCTTCATCGTGATGCTCGAGAACAAGTCGACCGCCGCGATGTTGAATTCGCCCTACGCACCGAACATCAACGCGTACCTGGCGGCGAACAACCAGTTCACGAACTACTACGCCACTGGCAATCCGAGCGAGCCGAACTATACGGCGCTGGGCGGTGCCGACGACTTCGGTATCACCAACGACAACCAGTGGAATTGCAACGCCACGGGCACAAACGCGCCGCAGGACCTGCCGCTGCCGACGAGCACGGTGTCGGGGCTCGCCAGCTCGCCGTTCACGGCGACCTGCACGGATACCGCGGGGGTGAATCACAACATCATCAATCGCCCGAATCTGTTCAACGCGCTGACCACGGCGGGTATGACCTGGAGGACTTACAACGAGTCGACGAATCCGGGACAGGACTTCCGCACCGACAGCGTGGCGGACCCGGCCATCGTTGCTCCCGATAACGTCTATCCGCCGGGAACACTCAATGGCAATACGACGGTCGTCGGCGATCCCACCGGCTTGATTCCGCTGCCGGCGGGCACGTACAAAACCAAGCACAATCCTGCGATGGCATTCCAGAACGTGCGCAGCGCGGTGGAGTTCAAGTCCAGCAACCGCACCCTGGGTGGCGGACAGTGGGATAACTTCATGGTCAACGGCTCGAAGTACGCGATTCCGGCCGGCTTCGACAAGGATCAATTCGGTACCGACCTGCTGAACGGCGACGTGGGCCAGTTGAACTACGTCATTCCCGACCAGTGCGATGACATGCATTCAATCTCGGTCACTGGCACCGACTCGGTGACCCGAGCGGGGATCACGGCGAGCGATTGCAGTGGCGTCGCGGGCGGAAACAATGCGGCGCCGAACGACTCGCACGACGTCATCTTGACTCGCGGGGACAACTACGTGAAGTACCTGGTGACCAAGATCCAGTCTTCGCCGGTCTGGCAGAACACGAGCAAGCGCGAAGCGATCGTGCTGATGTTCGACGAAGGCAGCGCCACCAGTGGCTTCAACTCCTGCTGCGGCTGGAATCCTGGCAACAGCACGGTGTCCAAGCCGCTGATCCAGAACCCGGACGGCACCTTCTCGGTCGACAATTCGGTTGCGAATTACACCATCGGCAACCGTGGTCATGGCAACAGCATCTTCGCTGTGATCACCAATCAGCCGAGCGCGCCGAAGGGCATCAAGGACAGCGACGCGCACAGCCACTTCTCCTTCGTACGCACACTTCAGGACATGTTCGGGGTCTCGGACCCCAAGAGCGACGGCTCTTACATGAACCGCAGCAAGTACACGGAGAGCTTCATCGCGGCGAATATCCTGAGCCTGCCCGAATACGCGGGCTCCGCGGACACCCACTTCGACGGTGTGCGACCGATGAACCACCAGTTCGTCATCCCAGCGAACTACGTGGAGAAGCAGTCCAGCGACTTCACCATCACCGCGGGCTCGTTCCCGGTCGGCTCAGGCCAGACCGGTAACCCCGCCGGAGCGATACCTCCGCAGGTGGGTCCGGACGCGAACCAGGTCAATGTCTGGGCGCTGAAGTAATTCGGTAATCGAAGTCCGTTAGGCTGGTGTAATGAGGGCGGGCTCAGGGAAGAGCCCGCCGGTGATCGTACGAAAATAATGAAGTGAAGATCCGCTTACCCCTATTTCTCGCCCTGCTGGCCGCTGCCGTCGGCAGTGCTGTGAATCCTGCGTTCGCGGTCACCGACCCGAACAGCCTCGCCTACAAACTGCATAGTCATGACCCGCTGAGCCTCGCGGCGCAAGTCGGTCAGAAGATGTTCTTCGATAAGTCTCTGTCCGGCTCGGGCAAACTAGCGTGCAGTAGCTGCCACGATCCGGACCATGCCTACGCGCCGGCCAACGATCTGGCCGTTCAAGTGGGTGGCAAGTCGCTGCAACAGTTCGGTACCCGGGCGGTACCCTCTTTGCGCTACAAGGAATACATGCCGCCCTACGCCGACCTGTTGGACAATCCCGACGGGATCAGTCCTCCGGGACCGGGTGGCGGTTTCACGCAGGATGGCCGCGCCGCTACCATCGCGGAGCAGGCGAAAATCCCGCTGCTGGCCGCTAACGAGATGGCCAACAAGGACGGTGCCGACGTCGTCGCGAAAATCGGCAAATCAGCCTACGCCGAGTTGTTCCGGCAGGCCTTCGGTGCCGAGATCTTTGCCGATTCGAAGGCTGCCTTGCAAAAGGCCGGCGAGGCGTTGCAAACCTTTCAGATGGAGGACTACAGCTTCCATCCTTACAGCAGCAAGTATGACCTTTATGCCGCCAACAAGATTGGCGGCGACCTGACCGCGGCGGAGCGCCGCGGCTTCGCGGTGTTCAGCAATCCGAACAAGGGCAATTGCTTCGCCTGTCACTACAGCGGCCCCGGTTTGAACGGGAGTGTCGCCATGTTCACCGATTATTCCTATGAGGCGATCGGCGTACCCCGCAATGCCGCGATCGCCGCGAATCGCAACCCGAAACATTACGACCTCGGCATCTGCGACCGACCGGATCATCCGCCGGCGGCGAGTCAGCGTTTCTGCGGCATGTTCAAGACGCCAACACTGCGTAACGTCGCCACGCGCAAGGCGTTCTTCCACAACGGCCAGATAAAGTCTCTGCGCGAGGCCATCGAGTTTTATAACACCCGCGATACGACCCCGGAGCGTTGGTATCCGCGGGTCAGAGGCGTCGTGCAGAAGTTCGATGACCTGCCACCACTGTTTCGCGCCAATCTCGACAAGCAGGGGCCGCTCGACGGCCGCGCGGCGGGCAGCTCGCCGCCGCTGAGCCCCCAGGACATCGACGATCTGATCGCGTTCCTGAACACCTTGACGGATGACTACACGCCCACACAGGCGAACAACCAACCCTGAAGAGCCGCCGATGATGACCCGTAGAGTGACGATGACCCGACCATTGACGAACCTGGCAGCGACGACCCTGGCCATGTTGCTTGCCGTCGCAGCGGCCCATGCGAACGTTCCGGCTGCGCCGAGTCAGAAAAGCCTGAAGCCCGCCGTCAGAAAGTACCTGGAGGAGAAGGGCAACTTCTGCCTCGGTAAGTTCGAATGGCCCATCGCGGTCAGCGATGAGGACCGTAAGACCGGCACGAATAACGCCCTGCAGATGCCCGTCCTGGAGAAGCTCGGCCTCGTGGTAGCGTCCGACTCACCGGGCGATCCCAGCATCAAGAATTATTCTCTGACCGAGGAGGGGCAGAAGTACTACCTCACCAAGCAGACCATCACGGTCAATTCGGCCGGTCAGAAGATCCGGCATCCGGGCGACCTGTGCCCCGCGAAACTCGAGCTCGATAAAGTGGTGGCCTGGGATGCGCCCAGCGTGGTGGACGGTAAGACCCAGACTACCGTGAAATACACGTACCGGATCGCCAAGGCCGCGGACTGGACCCAGGACCCCGAGGTGCGCAAGGTCTTTCCGATGATTGCACGAATCATCGATAACGCCGGCAACCAACAGCTCATGCAATTGTTCGCCTGGTCCGGCCACGGCTGGGTGGCGCTCACCCCGGGCGACTGACGGCAACCGCGGCGAGCGAGGAACGGGTGCGCGGGTCCTCAGCCGCGCTCGATGAGCCCCCGTAACACCGTGTCGAGCTCGACTTCACCCTTCATCGGCTGATGCTCGAAATTCAGCCACCCCGCATTGAATCCATCCAACATCCGGATCCGCGGCAGCGGATTGCGCATTCCCTGCCCGCGGAACAGCGTTTCCCACGTTTCGCGCGGCACGCTCTGCGCGCTCACGCTTCGTCCCAGCAAGCGTCCCAATGAGGCGGCAATGTCATTGGGGGACACCGAACGGGGTCCTTCCAACTCGACGACACGCCGGCCGTCGCCTTTCTCTTGCAGCAATTTCGCAGCGACCCGGCCGATGTCGGCCGTCGCGACCATGGGAATTCGCCGCTCCAGTGGTTGCAGGAAGCTATGTATGACACCTGTATCACGGGCGGGCGCCACATCCCATGCCGTGTTTTCCATGAACCAGGCGGGCCGCAGAAACGTGATCGGCAACGGGAGTTCGCCCAGCACCTTCTCATGAAGGGTGTGCTGGCTGAGGAGATTCTCCTGCGTCGCCGCGGCCCCTACCGTCGAGATGCTAACAACCCGGGCGGGTTGCGCCCGCGTCAGCGCGCCTTGCAACGCGCGCAGAATCGCCCGGACCTCCGGGAAGCCCGGCGCGGGATCGAAGTTGGGAGGCAGGAGAATCAACACTCCCTCCGCTGCGGTGAATGCCTTCGTGAGGGCGTCCTCGTCGTTTAGATCGGCCAATGCGACCTTGCACCCCTGGCCGGCCCACGCTGCGCCTTTGTGTGCATCGCGGACTACCGCGCGTACGTTCTTTCCCGCAGCGAGCAATGTACGGGCCACGATTCCGCCCACCTGGCCTGTGATTCCTGTAATGGCAAACATGCGACTTTCCCCATCGGCTTACGGCCCGGGCCGCGATGGAGGCCATTCTGTAGCCTCCTGCCCCATTTCTCGATAACATGAATAGCATTTCATTCATGACGAAGTGGCATCATGATCCGATTCGATGAGCGCGTCCTGAACGGCATGAGTGTGTTCGCGGCGATCGTCGCCGCCGGCAGCTTCGCCGCGGCCGGTGAGCTACTCGACATGTCACAGCCGGGCGTGAGCCGGGCAGTGTCTCGCCTGGAGGCGAGGCTCGGCATCCGCCTGTTTGATCGCACCACCCGCGCCGTATCCCTTACGGAGGAAGGCCGTCGCTTTCATGCGCAGGTGTTGCCTTTGCTGGCAGGCATCGAAGAGGCGGCCTCGACGGCTGCCGATGGCGCGACGGCGGTCCGCGGACGCTTGCGCGTGAACGCCGACCCGTACTTCTCGCGCCTGATTCTCGGACCGCGTCTCGGAACCTTCCTGGAGAGTCATCCGGAGCTGCAGTTCGAGCTGGTCACCCAGGATCGCCTGGGCGACCTGGTGTCCGGAGGCTTCGACCTTGCCGTCCGCTTCGGCGAGCCCGGCGCATCGAGCCTGGTGGCGCGCAAACTGCTCGATACTCGCATTGTGACCGTCGCCGCACCGTCTTATCTGAAACGTCGTGGCCGGCCACTCGACCCAACAGATCTGGGCGATGCCCGGCACGAGTGCATTCACTTCACGGATCCCAACACGGGCCACCCCTGGGCGTGGGAGTTTCACCGCAAACGCCGCAAGCTCGAGGTGCCCGTTCACGGCCGGCTGACAGTCAACGATGTCGGGACTCTGCACAGCGCCTGCCTGGCAGGCCAGGGCATAGCGCAGATCAAGGAGTTGGGTGCCGAGTCGATGTTGGCCGATGGGAGGCTCGTCGACCTGTTTCCCGACTGGCCCGACGAGCGCTTCTCGTTATATGCGTTACATCCGTCCCGACATCATCCGCCGGCCAAAACCCGCGCCTTCCTCGATTTCGTCGCCTCGATCACCGCGGGGCGTGCCACGCGTAAGTTGCCGTCTCATGACAGATGAGCCACGAATTTTTTCACGGGTCAGCGTGAAAAATGCTCAGCCGTTAGAGTGACACAGTTCGCTTATCGGTCATGGCGGGTTTGCTATGGTACGTCTCGAGCGAATGCGGTCAACGAGGGGGAAACACGGAAGGAGATCGGCCTTGCGAACCTCAACCCCCAAACACTACCTCGTAGTGTCGGATTTCGATCAGACACTGAGTTTCAACGACTCCGGCCACGTCCTGGCCGAGCTGCTCGGCGTGCATGATTTCGAGCGCAAAGTTGCCGGCTTGAGCCGCAGCAACCTCGTGCAGCAAGGCGGCGAGCTCGCCTATCTCATCCGCCATGATCCTGACTTTCGCGGCGTGCGCCACGAGCACCTGGTCGAAACCGGGCGCCGTGTGCGGATGAAAGCGGCGCTCCCGGCGCTGGTGAACTTTCTGGAGAAGGGGTTAGACGGCTACCGCTTCTCGTTTTATGTTGTGTCCGCTGCGCCGCGCGCGGTTGTGGTCGCCGCGCTGGCGGGGATCGTGCCGCCCGATCACATCTACGGGACCGAGTTCGATCATGACCCGCACACCGGTGAAGTACGTGCCATCACCCGCGTCCCCGCCGGCTACGGCAAGGTCGCGGTCCTCGAGGAGTTAGAGGAGCGCCTGAACGTTGTCACCGACCGCGTCATCTACGTCGGCGATGGCAGCTCGGACGTCCATGTGATGTTGCATGTCAATCACGGCGACGGGTTCACCATCGCTGTTTCCGAAAACCGCCAGCTCTCGCGGATCGCGAAGACAAAGGTGATCAGCGACAACGCCTTCAGCGTGCTCGTCCCGGTGCTCCACCAGGTGTTGCGATTGCGGACTTCGGAAATACGCGAGCTGTTCGAAGCCAATGGCATGGTGCTGCATGACTGGGAAAGAGCCCGCACCGACCGCGTAATGATTCTGGAAACACCCGCGGCCATGCCGATGCCGGCGATGCTTTGAGAGGAGATGAGAAGTGACGCAGATTCTCGGCTGGGTGGCTACCGCGGTATTCGTGGGTTCGTATTTCTTCACACGGCCCGCGGCCTTGCGTGCCATGCAGATGGTCGGCGCGACCCTGTGGATCGTCTACGGCTTTTTGATCGAGGCCACGCCGGTCATAGCCGCGAACGCACTGGTGTTCGCGGCGGCGGCCTGGACGTGTTTCGCAGCCCGCAAGCCGCAGCCGCAGCAACCCGCGGCGCCGGCCGTGGCATCGCCCGCTCAATCGACCTTGTAAAACTGTTTTACAATAAAATAAAACATCTGCGGATCCGCAGGCTGCCCACTGTTCTTCGCGATTTCCTGGATGTACTCCTGCGTCTGCCCCTGCAGCATGTCCGCGACTTCACCGAACACCTCGCTTGCCGACTTCCCGTCGTCATCGATCGTCATGATGCCGTGGTAGCCGCCGGTGAGTTGCGTCTCCTCGCGCGTGTATAAATCGGCGCTGTAGAAATAGTAGCGGGGCATGGTTTCGTTCCTGGCGTTTAGGCGGGGCGGATTAACATATACTTCCCGCCAGTACACGGCAACGGGACGTGCGCGAGAGACCCCTGATGCGTTTCGCTGTAACCGCCACCGATCGCTATCTCAACATCTTCCAGACCCTGGTCGAGCGCGGCTGGACGCCCTTGAAAGTATTTACGGGCAAGGTCGACAACCGCATCCACCGCAATACGGCGGTGATCGACTACGCGAAGCAGCTGAAGCTCGACGTGCAGATCTCGCGCCTGACGCAGACCAACTTGCGCGAGCTTCACGATCTCGGCTGCGAGGCACTCGTCGTGGCGAGTTATGCGTGGCGCATCAGCGATTGGCGTCCGTACCTGAAGTACGCCATCAACTTTCACCCGGCGCCGCTGCCCCGCGGGCGCGGTCCCTATCCCCTGCCCGCTGCGATTCTGGACGAGGCGGCGACCTGGGGCATCTCCTGCCACAAGGTGGAGCATGAATTCGACAGCGGCGACGTTCTGAAAACCGCGGAGTTCCCCCTGTCGGCCATGGAAGATCATGACAGTCTCGACCTGCGATTGCAGTTGGCGGCGAAGCAATTGACTGCCGATGTCGCTGATCACTTCATTGATTATTGGAACGCGGCGACACCACAGGCAGGGGGCAGCATTCATCCGCAGTGGACCGAGGCGCAGCGGCAACTCGACTTCGCTCAGACAGTGGAGCAGGTCCTCCGCCGGACCCGTGCCTTCGGGCCGTTAGAGTGCATCGCGCACCTGGGCAGTACGATTCTCTTCGTGCGTCGCGCCGTGGGGTGGACGGAATCTCACAGGGTGCCACCCGGCACGGTGGTCCATGCCAACAGCCTGTCGCTCGTGGTGGCGGTCGTCGACGGCTACGTCGGGCTCACCGAGTGGAGTCTCATCAACCCTGACGCGGTGACGGGGACGCTGCGGCGGTGACCGGGGAAAGCGGCTGCAGCTTCAGCCGCAACGTATCGTAAGCCCTTGCTGACAGCCTTTCCGGACATCGGCGGATGGCGTCGCCCTGGGGAAAAGCCCAGTGTGCGAGTCTATCGTCAACAGCGAGGGAGTCGAGCATGAACGCCTTTTCAACAGTAACTCTGTCCGCACTGCTGGCCGCGGGGGCGGCAGCGGGAGCTGCGGCGCAAACTCAGACGCAAACTTCTCCGGATCCCAGCGCCGCCTCCAGTCCGCATCAGCGTCAATCCACGAACACTGGCGCGAACGAGGCGGCAGCAACCAGCGATAGCGCGGACCCTAGCTCCGCTTCCTCACCGCACCAGCATGAGGCGATGAAGAGCTCCACGAAAGCTGAATCGGACAGCGCGGTGCAGGCAGGGTCGAACCCCGCCACATTCGTCAAGACAGCGGCCCTCGATGGCATGACGGAGGTGGAGCTCGGCAAGCTGGCGGCGAGCAAATCGAGTAACAGTGACGTCAAACGGTTCGCACAAAAGATGGTGCAGGATCACGGACAAGCCAATCAGGAGCTGGCCGCGGTCGCACGCTCGAAGGGGTTGTCCGCGCCCACCAAGTTGGATGCGAAACACGAGGCCATGGTGAAAGAGCTGAGCGCCAAATCCGGCGCGGCGTTCGATTCTGCGTATGCGTCGCACATGGCCAAGGCTCACACCAAGGCAGTGGCGCTCTTCGAGGCAGCTTCACAATCCAGCGACCCCGACCTGGCCGCCTTCGCGAAGAAGACTCTGCCGACTCTGCAGGAGCATGAACAGTTGGCCAACAATCTCAACGCAAGCGTTGAAACGCGGACCGCGAGCGCGCCGGCGAAGGATAAATAACGCCTGTTGCAAACGGCCGATGTTAGATAGTCACAATCGCGGGCGGCGGGCTTTGACTCGCCGCCCGGGTGCGGCTCGGCTTGTCGAGCCACTCCACCAGCGGTTCCCACTGCTCCACATCTGCCGCCGCTACGTAGCTCTTCATCTCGTGAACCCCGATTCCCAGCTCCGCGGCCCGCACGTAGTTCTGCGAGTCGCGTATCGTGGCCACGATGGGAATCCCCAAGGTCTGCAGGAAGCGGATCAGCGTCTGGTAGGTGAGGGTGTTGCGACGGATGCGGTTGGCAATCACACCGATCCGGTCGTCCTCGCGGCGGATCTTCGCGACCAGCAGCAGATCCCGGATGCAGCGTGAACAAGCATGGATATCGATATCTGACGGCAACACCGGCACGAGGATCTTATCGGCATCCTTGGTGATGTCCGGCATCTCGCGCGACTCAATGGCAGCGGGCGTGTCCACGATCACGTGGCTCGAGTTATCCGGTACTCGCAGTTGGAATGCGCGCGTGGTGCGCCCGTCCTTCTCGAACGCCGCGATGGCGTGAATATGGGGCTGCGTCGGCTGACGTTTTTTTACCCAACGGATGGAGGAGCCCTGCGGATCGAAATCCATGAGGACCGGCGAGAACTGGCGGGAGGCAAAATAGCTCGCCAGATTGATTGCGATAGTCGTCTTGCCAGAACCGCCCTTGGGGTTCATGACGACAATCCGCTTCATTTTATGAAAAATGCGCCCTTGAACAGGTTCTCCGCAGACTACGCAGCCCCCGGCCCTCCTGCAAGCTGACGCATCTCACATGCGGTCCGGACTGGTCCGTCTGTGAGTTCCAGCACGCCCCGCCCGGGGTGCGCTGCGTACAGTCGTCCGCACATGGAAATCTTTCTGAATCTGTGGGACGAGCTCGATGATCTCGCCGGCGCCTGTCGCCACATCGCGACTTCGGTTGCCCTGGAAGCGGCCGAAGTAGTCCGGCCCCTGGTTGCCCTCGTCGCCACCGTACCGCTGGGCTGGCTCTGGAGCTTGAAAAATCTGATCTGATGACCATCATCGCTCCCTTCCGATACAGGGCAGAAAAAACGGAAGGGCCAGCATGACAACCATAGAACAGACGCCAGAACAGAGCACGGATAAGCAGACCCACGGCTTTCAGGCGGAAGTCCGCGAGCTGCTGCAGCTCATGATCCACTCCTTGTACAGCCACAAGGAGATTTTCCTCCGCGAGCTCATCTCGAATGCCTCGGATGCCAACGACCGGCTGCGTTTCGCGGCCATCGCGGATCCCGGGCTGCTGGCGCAGGATCCGGATCTGCAGATCACCATCGACGCCGATCCGAAGGCCGGCACGCTCACCATTCGCGACAACGGCATTGGCATGAATCGGGAAGAGGTCATTGCCAACCTCGGCACCATCGCCCGCTCGGGAACCGCGCAGTTCTTCAAATCCCTTTCGGGAGACCAGCAGAAGGCCTCCGCGCTCATCGGGCAGTTCGGTGTCGGCTTCTACTCGGCCTTTATCGTTGCCGACCGCGTGGAAGTGCAGTCTCGCAAGGCGGGCGCTCCGGACGAGGAGGGCGTGCATTGGGAATCCCGCGCCGACGGTGAATTCACTGTCGGGACGATCACGCGCGCCGACCGCGGTACTGCCGTGACTCTGCATCTGAAAGATGATGCGAAGGAGTTCGCCGATTCCTTCCGACTCCGGTCCCTGATCCGCAAGTACTCCGACCACATCGGTTTCCCCGTGCGCATGCGCAAGGAGGGCGAGGCCTCCCTCGAATACGAGACGGTGAACCAGGCGAAAGCCCTCTGGACGCTGCCGCGCACCGAGATCAAGGATGAGGAGTACACCCAGTTCTACCAGCACCTTGCCCACGACTTCACCGATCCCCTCACGTGGAGTCACAACAAGGTCGAAGGCAAGCGTGAGTACATCAGCCTGCTGTACATCCCCGGCCGTGCGCCGTTCGATCTGTGGCAGCGGGACGCTGCGCGAGGCCTGAAGCTGTACGTACGCCGCGTCTTCATCATGGATGACGCGGAACAGTTCCTGCCGCTCTATCTGCGCTTCGTCAAGGGCGTGGTGGACTCGAGCGATCTGCCGTTGAACGTCTCGCGCGAACTGCTCCAGCAGGAGCCCGAAGTCGAGGCGATCCGCAATGGCCTGACGAAGCGCGTTCTCGACATGCTGACGCGCATCGCGAAGGACGACGCTGCGAAGTACGCGACGTTCTGGAAAGAGTTTGGCGCCGTGATCAAGGAAGGCGTGGGTCAGGACTATGCCAACCGCGCCACACTGCTGTCGTTGTTGCGGTTCGCGAGCACTCACGAGTCGAACAACGAGCCGTCAGTGAGCTTTGCGCAGTACATCGAGCGCATGAAACCCGGGCAGGACCGTATCTATTTCGTGATCGCCGACAGCGTCGACGCGGCTCGCTCCAGCCCGTATATCGAGCGGCTGAAAGAGCTGGGCCTGGAGGTCCTGCTGCTCGCCGAGCGTATCGACGAGTGGGTGATGGGACAGATCGACGAGTTCGAAGGTAAGAAACTCAAGGATGCCGCGCGCGGTGATCTGGAGCTCGGCGGCCTCGAATCCGAGGAAGAGAAGAAGCACCATGAAGAGGAGCTGAAGGAGAGCGAAGGCCTCCTGAAGCGCGTAAAAGACGCTGTGGGCGATCGGATCGAAGAAGTGCGTGTCAGCTTGCGCCTCAAGGATTCGCCCGCCTGCCTCGCCCTGGGCGAGCACGACATGGGTGCCAACATGCGGCGCATCCTCTCGGCCACGGGGCAGAAAGTGCCCGAATCCAAGCCCACGCTCGAGCTGAATGTCGAACATCCGCTGGTCAAGTACCTGGAAAGTGTCACGGACGAGGGACAATTCAAGGAGTTCGCGCAGGTGCTCTACGAGCAGGCGGCGCTGGCCGAAGGCAGCCAACTCGCCAACCCGGCGGAGTACGTGCAACGGCTGAACCGCCTGCTGGTGCGCCTGGCTGGCGTTCAGCCTGGTGCCGCCTAGGCACGGCGGCACCAGCTATCCGCATGCTCCGTCCCCGGATGTTTCGTCCTCGACTGTTTCGTCCAATACAGGCCCTACTTGCTGCAGCCGTCCTCCTGGGCGGCTGCAGTGCCAACACCCAGGAGTCGACTGTGCCCACTGCCCAACTGACTATCACAGAGCTGAAGCCCGGTACCGGACCCGCCATCAAAGCGGGCCAGACCGCCGTCGTGCATTACACGGGCTGGTTGTACGTGGAGGATGCCCCGGATCACAAGGGCAAGAAGTTCGACAGCTCGCTCGATCGCAATGATCCGTTCAGCTTCCCTGTTGGCGGCGGACAGGTCATTCAGGGTTGGGATCAGGGCGTCGCCGGCATGCAGGCCGGTGGCCAGCGCCGGCTCGTCATTCCGGCGGAACTCGGTTATGGCGCGCGTGGCGCCGGTGGTGTCATTCCTCCGAACGCGACACTGCTGTTCGACGTTGAGCTTCTCAGCATTCGCTGAAGCCTGTCGGGCAAACCCCCAGGGGCGCCCCTTTAAAAAGCAAAGGCCCGAAAGGATCATCGATCCTTTCGGGCCTCAGTCAGACGCAAGACGGGTCTGGCTTAAGAACAGCGCCTTACGAGTTGACCATCGCCTTGAGGCTCTTCAAGGGCAACACGCGGACCTTCTTGCTTGCGGGCTTGGCCTTGAACGTCATCTTGTCGCCGGTGAAGGGGTTCACGCCTTCACGTGCCTTCGTAGCGGGTTTCTTGACGACCTTCATCTTCAGCAGGCCGGGCAAGGTGAACAGGCCGTTACCGCGCAGGCTCTTCTTGATCACGCCGCCGAGTGAGTCGAAGACGCCTCCGACCTGCTTGCGCGAGAGACCTGTGTCTTTGGAAATCTGAGTCAGGACTTCCGACTTCGTCGGTGCGCCACCCTTTTTCGCCATATTGCGCTACTCCTCAAGAAAAATTTTGTCAGTGTGAAACGCGGTGCCACTGTTTCCGCGTAGAGAGAATCGGCGCGGAAAATAGCACATGCGTGTGCTTTCGCAAGCATTATTTAGTGCGCGGTGACGCTGAAATGCCTTTTTTTCAAGTGTTTTGCGCCTGTGAGGCGCGCGTAAGGGCCTCAGCGCGACCGTTCGCATGCGTATTTCACGCGGGCCAAACGTCGCTGCGAGCGTAGTCGGAACGCGCGCGAATGCTCTCATTCTCGTTGCGATGTGAACGCTAAGAGCGTGTTTCATAACCGCGCGCGCCGCTCGCTCGACTTCCTCGTGCAGCACGCCGAGGCTGAAAATACAGTCAAAAAACGTCATCCGGCGCGTTGGGACCTTAGGACCCAGTCCAGGGTCTGCCCTGTGTCAGGGCAAGCGACGCGATACCGCACCGCGGACGGAGCACGAAACTGACTGTGTCAATGAAGTAGGATCAGAGTCGCCTGAATGGCGATGCACGCCCAGAGCGGCGATAGATCGAGTCCGGCGACGGAGGGGATCAGGCGCCGGAACGGACGCAACACCGGCTCGCATACCGTCGCCAGCACCGATTGCATCGGGGAATACCCACCCGGCGCGATGAGACTCAGCAGTGCGTAGAGAACGATAGCGTAGAAGTACGTCCACAACAGCGTCCGCGCGATTTCCAGCGCGACTAGCTGCAACCAGAAGAAGGGTGTCGGAAAACTGCCGCCCCGCAGCGCCGCAACGATGGCGACCTCCACGGTGGCCACGATGAGGACTGCTACGACCGAAGCGGTGTCGACCTTGCCAATCGGCGGCAGAATGCGCCGCAGCGGCAAAATCAGGGGATTGGTGAGTCGTACGATGGCCTGGCACAGCGGATTGCGGAAATCGGCGCGTGTCCATTGCAGCAGCAGTCGCGCCAGGACGACAAACAGCGCCAGGGACAGCAGCGTGTCGACAACGTAGATGATCGCATTCATGCCATGTTCGCTCGTGAGCCCGTATAGCCGGGTACATTATGCGGGAAATGGCAGGGCGCGGATCCTACGAGCCAAATTGCGCGGCGAGTTCGCGGCTCCGTCGAGTCGCGGCGTCCAGCGCGCGCGAGATGATTCCCCTGAGATCGGCAGCGTCCATCGTACGTACCGCGGCCTCGGTCGTTCCGCCCTTCGATGTCACTTCCGCTCGCAGTCGGGCGAGATCGCCGTCGCTGGAGTTTGCTAGCAGACCCGCGCCGTGGAGCGTGGCGATGGCAAGGCGGCGTGCCGCCTGCGGCTCGAGTCCCAGGTCCGACGCGGCCTCCGCCATGAGTTCCGCCAGGAGGAAGAAGTACGCCGGGCCGCTGCCCGAGAGCGCAGTCACGACGTCGATCGCATCTTCTGTAGGAACCCAAACAACCTCGCCAACGGACAACATGACCTGTTCCGCGGCGGCGCGATGTGAGGCACCTACATGGGCGGGCGCGTAGAGACCGGTCACGCCGGCGCCCACGAGCGCGGGCCTGTTAGGCATGGCTCGCACCACGGGAATCTCAGGTCCGCACCAGCTTTCCAGGGTGGAGGTACGGATGCCGGCGGCAACAGACAGGACGACGGGTTTGTTACGTGCCAGTAACGGCTGTAGTGACGCGAGCACGGCGGCCGCGTCCTGCGGCTTTACCGCCAGCACGATCAGCTCGGCGTTTTCAACTGCCGCGACATTGTCCGCCGTGGCAGTGATTCCCAGATCCCGCACCAAGGAGGAACGCGCGCTCTCGACGCTTTCGCCTACCGAAATCTGTTCCGGTCGGGTGCCCCGGCGCAAAAGACCGCCGATGAGCGCCCTCCCCATGTTGCCACCGCCCAGGAATGCCAGCCGCATTTTGAGGTCTTACCTTTAACTTCAGCCTGATCGAGCTTATTCGAACCCTTAGAGCCGCGCCGGCTAAACAGTTTTCACGGGCGGGCATCGGCCACGCGCACGGCAGCAGAGGTCATTATTGGAGGAAAAGTTGCCTGGAAGCGTTTAAACCGGCCCGTTCAGGGCGGTCGCGGCCCAAACAGGGCCGTCCCGACCCTCACTATGGTGGCGCCTTCCTGGATCGCCGCCTCGAGGTCCCCGCTCATACCCATCGACAAGGTATCCAGGGCCAGCCCTGCTGCATTGAGCCCCTCGAGAGCTTCGCGTAGCCTCCGAAACCAGTGCCGTTGGCGCGCCGGATCGTCCTCCTCCGGCGGCAGACACATCAGTCCCCGCAATTTGAGGCGCGGCAGCGCCGCTACCGCCGCTGCCAGGGCGGGCAACTCGGCGAAGCCCACGCCGCCCTTGCTGCCTTCACCGGCGACATTGACCTGTAAACAGATGTTCAGCGGTGCCGCGTAATAAGGCCGCTGTTCCGCCAGCCGCTCGGCGATCTTCAGCCGGTCCACCGCATGCACCCAGGCAAAACCCTCCGCGACCGGCCGCGTTTTGTTGGACTGCAGCCGGCCGACGAAATGCCAGGTCAGCTCAGGCTCGCGTGGCGCGCCCGGCGGAGGCCCCTGGGCCTGCAGTTGCTCCACAGCCGCGATCTTCTCCAGCGCCTCCTGCAGGTAACTCTCACCGAAATTCCTCACGCCGGCGCGAGCGGCGGCATGCACCGCGGCGGCCGGTTGTCCCTTGGTGATTCCGAGGAGTGTGATGCAGTCGACACACCGGCCCGCCCCCAAGGCGGCCTTTTCCATGCGTTCGCGAACTTCCACCAAGCGTTCCGGCAAATTCTGCGGACCCATTAACATATTGGATGTAGAACCCCTCCGTTATACTGCCCCGCACCCGGGACCTTAGTGCTCACGACCGCTTGCGTGCGCTCGCGAAGTCTCTTTCCGCCCTCATGGGAGCCTTGAATGGCCGTCGATATCGCGCAACTTCTCGCGTTCGCCGTCAAGAACAACGCATCCGACCTGCACCTGTCCTCGGGCGTGCCGCCGATGATCCGCGTTGACGGTGACATGAAGCGCATCAACATGCCGCCGCTGTCGCACAAGGAAGTACACAGCATGGTGTACGACATCATGAACGACAAGCAGCGCAAGGCGTACGAGGAGTTCTTCGAAACCGACTTCTCGTTCGAGATCCCCAAGCTGGCCCGTTTCCGCGTCAATGCCTTCAACCAGAATCGCGGCGCCGGCGCCGTCTTCCGTAATATTCCCTCGGTCATTCTCTCGCTGGATGACCTGGGCGCGCCCAAGATTTTCCGCGACCTGTGCATGTTGCCGCGCGGCCTCGTGCTCGTCACGGGCCCGACAGGCTCGGGCAAGTCCACGACCCTGGCCGGCATGGTCAACCACTGTAACGACAACCGGCCCGATCACATCATCACGATCGAGGATCCGATCGAGTTCGTGCACGAGTCGAAGCGCTGCCTCGTGAACCAGCGTGAAGTCCACCGCGACACGCTGGGATTCACGGAAGCGTTGCGCTCGGCACTGCGTGAAGATCCCGATGTCGTCCTCGTCGGCGAAATGCGCGATCTGGAGACGATCCGCCTCGCCCTTACCGCTGCTGAAACAGGCCACCTCGTGTTTGGAACCCTACACACGAGCTCGGCCGCGAAAACCATCGACCGCATTGTCGACGTGTTCCCGGCGGCCGAGAAGGACATGGTGCGCTCGATGTTGTCCGAATCGCTGCGCGCCGTCATTTCGCAAACGTTGTTGAAGCGCAACGGCGGTGGTCGCGCCGCGGCTCACGAAATCATGATCGGCACTCCCGCGATCCGCAATCTCATCCGTGAGGGCAAGATCGCGCAGATGTATTCGGCGATCCAGACCGGCCAGTCCGCAGGCATGCAGACCCTCGACCAATGCCTCACCGAGCTCGTTGCAAAGGGCGTCGTCAGTAAGGAAGAAGCGCGTTATAAAGCGCACAACAAGGACGCTGTTTAAATTGCTCCGGCCCGTTCCAACGGGCCGCGGGTGGGAGCTGTTCTATGGATCGCGATCAAGCTATCAAGCTGATGCAGGACCTGCTGCGGCGGGTAACCGAAAAGAAGGCCTCGGATCTTTTCATTACCGCGGGCTTTCCGCCTGCTATCAAGATCGACGGTGAAATCCGCCCTCAGAGCGAGCGTGCCCTGACACTGGAGCAGTCGGCGACGCTCGTGCGCGCGATCATGAACGACCGCCAGACGAAGGAATTCGACGCTACCAAAGAGTGTAATTTCGCGATCGCGCCGCCTGGAATCGGCCGCTTCCGCGTGAGCGCTTTCGTGCAGCAGGGCGCTGTCGGCTGCGTCATCCGTCTCATCAACGCCAAGATTCCCACCTTCGAAGAGCTCGATTTACCGCCGATTCTGAAGGAAGTCGTCCTTACGAAGCGCGGCCTCGTCCTCCTCGTCGGAGGCACCGGCTCCGGTAAGTCCACCTCGCTCGCTGCGATGATCGGCTATCGGAACGAGAAGACCCGCGGCCACATCGTGACCATCGAGGACCCGGTCGAGTACGTTCACCAACACAAAGGCTGCGTCATCACGCATCGCGAGGTCGGGGTCGACACGGACTCCTGGCAGGCGGCGCTGAAGAACACCCTGCGCCAGGCGCCGGATGTCATCCTCATCGGTGAGATTCGGGACCGTGAGACGATGGAATACGGCATCCAGTTCTCCGAAACGGGTCACCTCGTGCTCGCCACGTTGCACGCCAACAGCGCCAACCAGGCCCTCGACCGTGTCATCAACTTCTTTCCCGACGAGCGGCGCGAGCAGCTCCTGATGGACATGTCGCTGAATATCCGGGCGCTCATCTCGCAGCGGCTCATTCCGCGCGAGTCCGGCTCAGGCCGCGTCGCGTCCATGGAAATCATGCTCAACTCGCCGCTCATCCAGGACCTCATCTTCAAAGGCGAGGTCGCCAAGATCAAGGAAGTCATGTCACGCTCGACCCGGCTCGGCATGAAGACCTTCGATCAGTCGTTGTTCGAGCTGTACGAGACCGGCTTCATTTCCTATGAGGATGCGTTGCGCAACGCGGACTCCAAGAATGAGTTGCGCCTGCGCATCAAGCTCGAGAGCAAGCGCGAGGTGAAGAACATCGACGACGGCGGCGCCCTGCACATTGTGGAAGAGGAAGAGGGACGGGGCATTTAGGCTCCTATAGCTCGTCTCGAGGTAGCGAAGAAATATGAATGCTTTGAAAGAAACGGCGGACGCGCTGTCCTCTACGGGTCCACAGGCAGCGCTCGCGGGCGCCGGCGCTGAAGCCATCGCCGGGGGCCTGACACTCAACACCAAGCCCCTCTTCAAGCTGATGGTCGAAAAGCAGGCCTCGGACCTGTTCTTCACCTCCAATGCGCCGATCAAGATCAAGATTGAAGGCCAGATTCTGGCGGTCAACAAGCAGGTGCTCACCCCCGAGACGGTGAAGCAGACCGCCTACGCGCTCATGACCAACCCGCAGCGAGAGCATTTCATAAACGAGTGGGAACTCGATTTTGCAATCTCCGAGCCTGGACTCGGTCGCTTCCGTGTGAACGTCTTCATGCAACGTGGCTATCCGGCCATGGTCCTGCGGTATATCACCGCGGACATGCCACGGATGGAGAACCTCGGTCTTCCCGAAACTCTCACCGACCTCATCATGCTCAAGCGCGGCATGGTACTGATGGTTGGCGCAACGGGCTCGGGCAAGTCGACGTCGCTCGCTGCGATGATCAATTACCGGAACGAGAACGCGTCCGATCACATCGTCACGATCGAGGATCCGATCGAGTTCTTGCACACGAACAAGCGCTCGATTGTGAACCAGCGTGAAGTCGGCCTCGACACGAAGACTTACGCGCGCGCTCTGCGTGGCGTGGTACGCGCGGCGCCGGACGTGATTCTGATCGGTGAGATCCGTGACCGCGAAAGTATGGAGGCGGCGATCCATCTCGCCGGCACCGGCCACCTCGTGCTCGCGACCATGCACGCGAACAACAGTGCCGAGTCCCTCGATCGCATCATCAACATGTTTCCGCGGGAGCAGCACAACCAGATCTTCCTCGATCTGTCGCAGTATCTACGCGCGATCCTCGCTCAGCGTCTCGTCATGGGTAAGGACAACCGGCGTTGCGCGGCCGTGGAAGTCATGTTGAACACGCCGCATATCCAGGAGCTGGTGAAGAAGGGTGACGTCGTCGGCATCAAGGAAGCCATCGCCCTGAGCGGCGAGCGCGGCATTCAGAGCTTCGATAGTGCTTTGCGCACGCTCTATAAAGACAACCGCATCAATCTCGAGGAAGCGCTCGTCAATGCGGATTCGCGGGCGAATCTGGAGACGAAGATTAATTTCGGTTAGTCGCTGCCGGGGTTCTTCTGAAACCACGGGCGTGGCAGATCTGCGAAGGCCTTGACCTCCTCCGCCGTTACGACGAAGGATTCGGGCGGGAAACCTAACACCAGGGCGCGGCGGCGGGCGTCTTCGTTGTAGGTGGCGAGATCGGGCTCGCGCATCGCGGCTACCTTTCGTTCCCTTCGAACGTCCCTGATAAATCTCTCCCTGTTGGGGATCAGGCCTGTCAGGTCGGCGGGCAGTTCGGCTTCGCGCGGCCCGTGAGGGTCACGCCAATCGTACGAGACGTACTTGTGTCCGCAGGCGTAGCCGATGACTTTCAGCGCCTCGCAATGGCGCTTCATGTCGAAGCCGTACTCCGCCTGAATCTCTTGCCGATGCCGACGGACCTCAGCGACGATGGGGTCGTCGTCGGCATCCCATTCAGCGAAAGACTCTTCCGTCCATTCGCCGGTGAGCAAGCTCCTCTCAACCTTAGGGTTAAACATGTGTGCGCAGCCTCATGATCTCATCGGGCGTCACGATTCGGGGGCAAGTATAACCTTCTCTGTGGCATATATGCATCATATTTGGGCGCAACACATCGTTCGCGAGGTGCCTGCAATTCCAGGTGAGCAGGAACTTCAGGCTGTGTGTTGCGGCAACTGCGACGTGTTCGGCGTCGGCGTTCGCTTTCTCCGTTAGTCCGCACCCTTTTTTGAGCTTTGCTGCCAGTTCATACGCGCTCACTTCCACTTCGACCTTCCTGAACGCGTCCAGGATTTCGAGCCGCAGATCGGCTGCGATCACGTCACCCGCGCGGGCCTCCTCGCTTACAAGATTGGAGGAGCAGACATCGAACTGCCAACGATACAAATTCCACCAATCGTGCGTAATGCGTTGCTTTCGTGCTTTCTCGGCGTCGCGACTTGGCCACGCTGTTAGAAAACTGGGAATGGTTGTGTCCAGATAAACCGTTGGCCGGGCGACCACATACTCGGCGGGAGTTTCCGCTACTCCACAGCCGAGAAAGCGAGTTGCGCTCCATTCGATACCGTCCCTGGTTCTCATGGGTGTCAGTCTGGTCCATGAGACCGCGTGCGGCTAGCCCGCAAATCTTATGAGTTTGTGCAGATATTCGTACGTGAGCGTCGGGGCCTGACGTGTGATCCTACGTCTGATATGGCACGGCGTAGCGGCGGGCGAGGTTGGCGGTGGCCTCCAGCATAGCCGCCGGGCCGTGGGCGAAAATTTCAACTTCCGCTAGGTCGGTTGGGTTGAGTGAGCTTAACCAGGCGTCCGCCAGGGCGGTCACCGTGCCTTCAAAACAGCCGGGAAGGTCGGCTGTGCTGGCGAGGCGGCTGGCGATGCCCCATTCTTCGAGGAGGGGCATACACGCGATGACGCCTGTTGGAATGCCGGGCACGATGATGACGGAAGGGCGAGGGCGGAATGGGAAGGCGGTGTCGGAACCTAACAGTACCAGCGGCTTCAGAGCCGCGGCGGGGGAGGTGGGCTGATCCCGCATCTGCTCCGCCAAAAACAACGTGGACCCGATGCCAGCCCCCTCGCCAATCAACAGCCGACGTGGCCTGTCAGCCACGCGACTCGATCACATCCGCCAGAACCGCCATCCGCACGGCCACGCCGTTGCGCACCTGATCGCGAATGACGGACTGCCTCCCGTCCGCGACGTCGGAGGCGATCTCGATGCCGCGGTTCATCGGTTGGGGATGCATCACGATTGCGTCCGGGCGCGCGAGTTCGAGGCGCTCGGGGTTCAGGCCGTACATGGAGAAGTAGCGATCCGCGTCCGGAAGATCCACCTGACCCATGCGCTCTTTCTGGATGCGCAGCATCATGACGACGTCGACGCCCTCGAGTCCCGACTCGAGCGTCGTATGGCGGCTGCACCCGGCGAATTCCTGGGGCGAAGGCATCAACGCCTCGGGCGCGACGATACGTAGATCCGGTACCCCGAGCGTGCGGAACACGTGATAGGAGGAGCGGGCGACACGCGAGTGTCTGATATCGCCCACGATGGCGATACCGAGCTTGTCGAAGCGCTTCTTATGCTGGCGAACCGTCAGCGCGTCCAACAATCCCTGCGTGGGATGGGATACGTGCGCCTCGCCCGCGGACAAGACGCTCACATGCGGCGCCACGTTCGTCGCCACGAGGTCGGGAACGCCGGCCTCGGGGTCGCGGATTACCATGACGTCGACGTGTAACGACTGCAACGTGAACACCGTATCCAACATGCTCTCGCCCTTCACCCGGGACGAGAGCTGCACTTCCAGGTTTACGACATCGGCACCGAGCCGCTTCGCCGCCAGCTCGAATGAGACGCGCGTGCGCGTGGAAGGCTCAGTGAAGAGGTTGGCGACGGTGACGCCCGCGAGCGCCGTACTGATGGGCGGCTTGTCACCCAGCGGTCGGACAAAGCTTTGTGCGCGCTCCAGCAGTCGCTCAATGTCGGCGCGCGGCAGGCCGTCGAGGGTCAACAAATGCCGCAAAGACCCGTCCGCTCGATGTTGGCCTGTCGCCGCGCTCGTCATGACTGATTACCCTCGATGCCCATCTCTTCGCCTTGCTGTTCGTTCGTCGTTCGTTCGCTGTGGCGGTTGCTATCGCCGTCGCGCCACCGGCGTCGTCTTCAGCCGTTTCGCCCCAAGCCGGCAGCCATTCACCGTCCCTCACCCGTAAGCCATCGCTCCAGAATCACCGCCGCCGCAGCGCTGTCGATGTCTTCCTTCCGGACACGCCGTTTGCGCTCGCCGCTGGCGCGCTGCGCTTTGAGCGTCGCGGTCGCTTCGAGAGACGACCAGCGCTCATCGACCATGTTCACGGGTAGACCGAAGCGGCGTTCGAGTTCGGCCGCGAACTGACGTGCTGCCGGCGCGAGAGCTCCGGGGGTACCGTCCGCATTATACGGCGCTCCGACCACGAGCAACCTCGGACTCAACATCCGCACCTCACGCGCGATGGCGTCCCAGTCGGGGCCCTGCTGATGAACCGCGGCCGCAGGACGCGGCGCGGCGGTCGCTGTGAGAGTGTCTCCAGCGGCGATACCAATACGTTTGAATCCGAAATCGAAGGCGAGGACGGTCTGGACGCTCGTCAAGCGTGGCCCGCCACCGGGCTCAGCCTCTCGGGCTGAATGCCCAGCAGTCGCCACGCCCCCGCCCAACGCTCTTCGAAAGGCAGGTCGAACACCAAGCGCGCGTCGACGGGTACCGTGAGCCATGCGTTCTCACGCATCTCGCGCTCGAGTTGTCCAGAATCCCAGTTTGCGTAACCGAGAGCGATGAACGCGTCGGAGGGACCTTCGCCGCGTGCCATCGCCGCGAGCACGTCGCGGGAGGTGGTGACCTGGATCGTGTCCGACACCTTGTGAGTGTGATCCCATTTTCCGCCCGGCCGATGCAGCACGAAGCCGCGATCCGTGTGCACGGGGCCGCCTCGAAGTACCGGCTGCGCGGCGATGTATTCCGTGGTCGGCTCGAGCTTCATCTGCGAAAGGACATCGGAGAGCCGCATCGGCAGCGGCTTATTGAGCACGATTCCCAAGGCGCCTTTTTCGGTGTGCTCGCAGATGAGGGCCACGGTCTGCGAAAAGTTGGGATCCGACAGGGACGGCATGGCGATGAGCAGATGATTCGTCAGACTGTTCTGCGCGCTCTCCGCGAAAGGCGAGCCGCCGATGCCCGGAACGCCTGTGACTGTGATGCTTTTGCCGCCCATGCCGCAAGTATGGGGATGAGCCGCGGCGGGCTCAAGGAATGGCTGTGACGCCGCCGCGGCGCGTCCACTGCCATTCGTAGACAAAACGCAACACCTGGTGCTGGCGCGCCAGGTCGGGTGGGAACGGATCGAAGGGAGCGGCGAGCTTGAGCGTCTGGAGAGCCGCGTTATCCAGTTCATCTGAGCCGCTGCTGCGGCGGATTTCGGCCTTGTCGAGCGAGCCATCGGCGCGGATTCCGACCTCGATGACCGGGTTGGCTTTTGGACCCACCGAGCGCGCCGCGGCTGGAAAATGAATCGTTCCGACGTGCTCCACCTTGTGACGCCAGGCGTCTAGGTAAGGCGCGAGCTCGGCAGCTTTCGTATCCGGCGTCGTCCACAGCTCGTCGCGTTTCGGGCCGCGCAATTCGGCCGGTCCCTGGTCGTCTTCGGGACCCGGTTGTTCGGACGCCTTCTGATCGAGCAGTAGTGGACGGTCGTTCGAACGTCCGGTGCTACCTTCGTCGGCTAGGTACTGAACGCGGGAGCTCCAGCCCGTTGTGGTCAGGACTCGCTCTTCGTCCGTTCCGGCCACGTCGCCCTTCGGTGCCAACGCGTTGCCATCGGTAACACCGTCCTGCTGTGGGATAGGGACCGACGATGCACGATTACGGGGCGCCACGGCCTCGCGCGTGTTGCCAGAGCCCAGCTGCGTGCGTTGCGCGAGATAGGTGGCGGAGTCATTGCGGTCCGCTTCCGGAACCTCGTCAGAGACCAGCAGCACCTCCAGCCCGGGCGCGCCGCCCTTGTCTCCGAGCGATGAGTTGAAGGTGAGGCCGAGGATGATCAGTCCGTGTGCCAATGCCGCGAGAAACAGCATAACGAACAGCCGGTCCCGAACCGGTGCCCTGCCTTCACGCAGCCTCAGAGCTCTTGATGCCATCAGCGAATCTTACCCGCGCATCGCTCAAGAGGCTCGGGGTGACGCCGCGAGGCGACGCTCCACCGCCTGGATGAAGAGGTCGCCGATATTGATGCCGAACTGCTTGTCGAGCTCACGAATGCCTGTCGGACTCGTTACGTTGATTTCCGTGACGTAGCCGCCTATGACATCGAGCCCCACGAACAGCATGCCCTTGGCCGCGAGCGCGGGGCCGATCTGTCCGACGAGCCAGCGGTCACGATCATTGAGGGGTCGCCCGACACCCTGGGCGCCCGCCGCGAGATTGCCGCGATTGTCGTTCGCCGACGGGATGCGGGCCAGCGCGTAGGGGACCGGCTCTGCGTCGATCACGAGCACTCGCGAATCGCCGCTGTCGACGATGTCCGGAATATAACGTTGCACGATCGCGAAGCGCTGACCATATTGTGTGAGTGTCTCGAACACGACGTTGACGTTCTTGTCATTGCGCTCGAGCACAAAAATGGAACGTCCCCCCATGCCGTCGAGCGGCTTGCAGACGATCCGCCCGTGCTCGCGCAAAAAGGCGCCCATTTCGCTCATATCGCGCGTAATCAGAGTAGGCGCACAGCATTGCGGGAACCAGGCCGTGTATACCTTCTCATTCATGTCCCGCAGTCCCTGCGGGCGGTTGACGACGAGAGCGCCTTGCTCCGCGGCCCGCTCCAGAATGTAGGTGGAGTAGATGTATTCGGTATCGAACGGCGGATCCTTGCGCATCAGAATGCAATCGAGCTGGCCCAAAGGCTCCATGCGGGGCTCGCCGAGCGTGAACCAGTTCTTCGGATCGGCCGCCACCGTCAGCGGTCGCACGCGCCCGAGCGCCACCCCATCCCGGAGCAACAGATCTTGCATCTCGAGATAGGCCAACTCGAAGCCGCGCGCCTGGGCGGCGAGCAGCATGGCGAGAGTGGAGTCTTTCGCGTACTTGATGGCACCAATGGGATCCATCACGACGCCGAGACGGGGGCGGTCGGTCATCCTGCTTCCTCTGTCACGCTTCGAGGGCCTGATTATGCTCGTACGGCGCGAATATGTCCGACAACGCGCCCCCATACAGGGTTCATCGGAGCCGATCGCAAAAAACGTGACGCGCGTTGCATAGCGAGGGGTCTACCGATATGTTAAAACCCGCGCTGCATTTGCTCCTCGTAACGCCACCTGTGTGTGGCGCGTTCAAGGCTGTTAAGGAAGGAGTTGCCTGACCGTGACCGGCAGCAACACGAAACTCCAGGGTCTCAAGGTTCTGGTCATCGACGACAGCAAGACGATCCGTCGCACGGCGGAAACCCTGCTCGCGAAAGAGGGTTGTGAGGTCTTCACGGCGATTGACGGATTCGACGCGCTGGCGAAGATCGCGGATCACCAGCCTGACATTGTGTTCGTCGACATCATGATGCCGCGTCTCGACGGCTATCAGACCTGTTCCCTCATCAAGCACAACAAGGTATTCCGTTCGATTCCCGTGATCATGCTGTCCTCCAAGGACGGCCTGTTCGATCGCGCACGGGGGCGCATCGTCGGCTCGGAGCACTACCTGACCAAGCCGTTCACGAAGGACGAGCTCCTGAGCGCGATCGAGACGCATATCGGGAGATAAGGGAATGCCACTGATACTGATCGTCGACGACTCGCCCACCGAAGTGCACGTCATGCAGAAGGCACTCGAGAAGCACGGCTACCGTACGGCTGCCGCCGCGGACGGTGCCGAGGGCGTGCGTCTCGCGCGGGAGATGAGTCCCGACCTGATTTTCATGGATATCGTCATGCCCGGTATGAACGGCTATCAGGCCACCCGCGCACTGGCGAACGACCCGAAGACCCGCACCATCCCGATCATCATGGTGACGTCGAAGGGCCAGGAGACGGACCGGATCTGGGGCCTGCGCCAGGGCGCGGTGGACTACATGGTGAAGCCGGTCTCTCCCGACCAGCTCGTCGCCAAGGCCCAGGCGACCTTGTCCGCGTGAGTACCCAGCCCATGCCCTTGTCTATCCCACAGCAGCACGAGTCAACGGATACTGACCATGGCTGACGAAGTCCCTCTGAAGACATTGCGCGACCGGCCGTTCGAGCTCCTGGCGGAGCTGGAGCGTCGTGGACGTGCCGTTTCCGCGCAGGTGAACCAGGAAGGCACTACCGGCCGCGAGTGGGTCGGGGTAGCTCTGCGCATGGCCGGCGACCTGTACCTGGTGGCTCGTGAGGAGACCCGTGAAGTGCTCGGCCTGCCGCCGGCGCTGACGCGGGTCCCGGGCGCGAAGCAGTGGATCAAAGGCCTGGCGAACGTCCGTGGCCAGCTCCTGCCGGTCATCGACCTGCGGCAATTTCTCGGTAGCGGTACGACCCCGATTTCCCGCAACACCCGCGTCGTGGTGGTGAATCACCGCGAAATACCCGCCGGGCTCCTCGTCGATGAAGTCCTCGGCTTCCGGCGTTTCGCCGAAGGCGAGTTTTCGGGCGACGCGCCGCCGACGGTGGCGCGCTGCGAGCGCTACCTGGCGGGGGCATTCCGCCGCGCCAACGAGCAGTGGCCCGTGCTGAGTTTGCGGTCCGTGCTGGAAAGCTCGGCGTTCTCCGAGGCAGCAGCCTAATGAAGCGCACAAGTCCGAAGGCCTTAACTATATGAGCGGTTCGGCATCCTCGACACGCGCGGGCGGCGGCCTCGCAGCGTTGCTAGCGATAGCGACGCTGCTGCTGGCAGTCGCGGGCGTTTTGTACTTCACCCAGGAGGGCCCCGCTTCGGCCCCGAGCGCCCAGACAGCCCCTGTCGATGCACTGTATGGCATCGCAGTGGATGCAGAAGGGGCCGTAGCCGGTAACGAGGCCGCCGTTGCGAGCTTCCAGTCGCAGCTGCAACAGCTCAAAGACGTCGCCGCTGCGTATCCGAATGCTCCGTTTGCAAAAGACGCCCGCTTCGCACGACTTCTAAGCGATGCGACGACGGTGAGCGAAGCCAAGGGCGCCTTGATCGACGCGGGCAATGCCGCCCGCGAGACTCGCGATCTCGTGCCGCGCCTCACCACCGAGATGGGCGCGATCATCGGCAACCTGACCGGACCCAATGTCGACATCGGTAGCCGTGCCCTGGAGCGCTTCGATCTGCGCGCGCAACGTCTGCAACTCGATGTGATGGCCCTGGCTTCCGGGGGCGCCACCAACCAGGCGGCGCAGCGCCTCGCCGAGAACAACGATTACCTGGGTCAGGTCATCCAGGGCCTGCAAGGGGCCAATACCGGCCTTTCGCTGCCGAAGGTGCCGCCGGGTCCTGACACCGAGAAGCGGCTGAAGGCACTCGATACGCTCTACACCGATCTCAACAGCGCCGTTCGCCGCGCCGTAACGGCCGCTCCCGCGCTGCCGGCTGCGCAAACTGCCGCGCGTGACGTCACCACCGACGCGCGTGCCATCGCCAATGCTGTGAAGGCCGCGGAGCCCGTTCCGACGGCGAGCAAGGTGCCGGCGTGGGTGCCGGGTGGTCTTCTTATCGGCGCGCTGATCCTTCTCGTCCTGGGCGTGATCTCGTCCCTGCGGGTGCGCAAGACTGTCGAAACGCAACGCGTGACCGTCGACACGCAACGTAAGGAAAACGACCGCAATCAGCAGGCGATTCTGCGCCTCCTCGACGAGCTCTCGAGTCTCGCCGACGGCGATCTCACGGTTCAGGCAACCGTGACCGAGGACATCACCGGCGCCATCGCCGACTCGATCAACTACGCGGTCGACGCTTTGCGCGGCCTCGTCACCACTATCAACCAGTCGGCCATCCAGTTGGACAGCGCCACCCGCCAGACCCAGGCGCTCTCCCAACACCTGGCCAAGGCCAGCGGCGCGCAATCCAAACAGATCTCGTCCGCGACCGAATCGGCGGGCAGCATGGCCTCCTCCGTGGAGGAGGTTTCCGGTAACGCCGAACGCGCGGCCGACGTCGCCCGCCACTCGGTGGAAGTCGCCCACAAGGGTGGCGATGCCGTGCGGCGTACGATCGACGGCATGAATACCATCCGCGAGACGATCCAGGAGACCTCGAAGCGCATCAAGCGCCTCGGCGAGAGCTCCCAGGAGATCGGCAACATCGTGGAGCTCATCAATGACATCGCCGAGCAGACCAACATCCTGGCCTTGAATGCCTCGATCCAGGCTTCGATGGCAGGTGACGCGGGCCGTGGCTTCGCAGTCGTCGCCGACGAAGTGCAACGCCTCGCGGAGCGAGCGGCGAATGCCACGAAGCAGATCGAAGTCCTGGTGCGTACGATTCAGACAGACACGAACGAGGCCGTGGTTTCGATGGAGCGCAGCACGACGGACGTGGTCGGCGGCGCGCTACTGGCGGAGAATGCGGGTGCGGCCCTGGAGGAGATCGAGCAGGTGTCGAACCAGATCGCCAGCCTCGTGCAGAACATTTCCGGCAGCTCCCGCCAACAGACCGGGGCCGCCCAGAACATCGCGCGCAACATGCAAGTCCTCAAGGAGATCAGCGTCCAGACAGCGGAATCGACCAACGCAACCTCCGCCGCTATCGCCAAGCTGGCCGAGCTCTCCGCCGGGCTGCGTAAAGCCGCTGCCGGCTTCCGTCTCCCCGGGACGAGCACCGAGCCGATCGGATCCACCGGTGCGTTCAAGCGCCTGGACGACAACGCCAAGGCTGCGGTGAGCGCACCCCCGGGGCGGCCCCTGTCCGCCTTCGGCGGCACCTGAGCCCCTTCTTCTAAGAGCTTTTCATGCCGGAAGTCGCTTCCCAGACGCTGGATTTTGTCGGCCGCGAGCTGAACCTGACGCTCGCCGAGGCCCGCACCGCGCTCGAGAACTACGTCGAGCAGCCGGACAACGTCAGCCTGCTCGAGCGTTGCACGCAAGAGCTGCACCAGGTGCAGGGTGTCCTGCGCGTGCTCGAAATTTACGGCGCGGCACTGCTCGCCGAGGAAATGGAACAGGTCGCGAGCTACCTGCTTGCCACGGCGACGGAGCGTAAGAGCCAGGCAGAAAGTCTCGACGCGCTCATGCGCGCCATGGTGCAGTTGCCAAGCTATCTCGAGCGCGTGCTCGCCGGTGGCCGCGACCTCGCACTCGTATTACTGCCTCTGTTGAATGACCTGCGCGCGGTGCGCGGCAGCGCGTTGCTGTCCGAAGGCACACTGCTGCTGCTCAACTTGAAGTCCGACAAACAGGCGCAGCCGATCGCGGCCGCGCCTGGCGAGCCGCCACTGACAGTGGAGCAGTGGGCCCGGCGTCTGCGCGCCCGCTTCCAGGTCGGCCTCATCGGCTGGATCCGTGGCGAGCGTACCGAGCAAAATCTCGACATCCTGGCCGCTGTTGCCCAGAAGCTCGAGCAGATCGCGACCCGCCAGCCGGTGTTCCAGCTCTGGTGGGTCATCGGGGCGATTATCGAGGCCCTGCAGGAGAATGGCATCGAAGGCGGCGTTTCGGTGAAGCGCCTCCTCGGTCTCGGCGATCGCGAAATCCGCCGCCTTTATGAGCAAGGCGAGGCGCGCTACTCGCAGTCGCCCGCCGTCGAGCTTCTCAACAACCTGTTGTATTACGTCGGTCGCGCCGAGTCCTCGGGACCGCGCGTCACGGCCGTGCGTGCGTCCTTCCGTCTCTCCGAACTACTGCCGGTCGACGAGAGCATCGAGCAGGAGCGCGAGAACCTCTCCGCTCCGAGCGTGAAGTTGATGCAGACGGTCGCCGCGGCCATCCGCGAGGATCTATCGAAGGTCAAAGATGTTCTGGACATCTTCGTCCGACGTGGCGCCGGCCAGCCGAAGGAGTTAGCTCCGCAGGTCGAGCTGTTGCGCAAGATCGGGGACACTCTCGGCGTGCTCGGCCTGGGTGAACTGCGCGGCAAAGTGCAGGGTGAGACCGAACGGCTGCAGAAGATCACCACGGGCGAGCTCAAGGCCGACGAAGCCACGCTCGTTATGATCGCCGCGACCCTGATCAGCGTGGAGGACCGGCTCGACGACAGCCTGGTCGGCATGATCCGGCCGAAGACCGACAATCTCTCCGAGCCTGACGAAGATGTTGAATTCCAACAGGTGCAGGCCGCGGTGCTGCGCGAGTGCATTCTCAATCTCGCGCGCATCAAGGAATCCATCACACAGAATGTAGGCGGCACGCTGGATGCGGCGGGCCTCGACAGCTGGCACGACCTGATGCGCGGTATGAAGGCCGGGCTGCTGATGCTCGGGAAGTCCCGCGCTGTGGACGTTATCGAAGCCATCACCACGCAGTTGAAGCGTGTGATGCAGCCGGGCGCACGCGCTCTGCCGGTGGGCTTCATGGACCGTCTCGCCGATGCCATCGTAAGCGTCGAGTACTACATGGAAACGCTGCAGGCCGGCCGCAGCGATCCCTGGTACATGCTGGACAACGCACAGGCGTGTGTTCAGGCGCTCGAGCAGCAACAAACACCGGCCGTGCCAACGGTGCCGGCGATGGATCCGTCCGCCTTTGCAAAGACGGTGCAGATTTCCACCGTCGGCGGAACGATCATCGACGTCGGCGACCCGGGCGCGACCATGGTCGGCGGATCCGCGATTCCGCCCGTCATTCCGATTTCGCGGACCTCTGTCGTGCGTGCGTTGGCGGAAAACGCCGACCCCGAGCTCGTGAAACTCTTCATCGAGGAAGCGCACGAAGAGCTTGCCAAGATCCAGCGCTATTTCCCGGCCTGGGATCAGAATCCCATGGACCGCGAGGCACTCGTGACCGTGCGCCGCTCGTTCCACACCCTCAAGGGCAGCGGCCGTATGGTCGGCGCGCGCGAGCTTGGCGAGTTCGCCTGGTCGATTGAGAACCTGGTGAATCGCGTTCTCGACAATACGCTCACCCGAACGCCGGCGATCCTCACCGTCTTGCGTGAGGCTGTCGCCGCGTTGCCCGAGCTCATCGAGCAGCTCGAAACGGCACGCAAACCGCGCGCCGATATGATCGAGATCGCTTCGCGCGCCCACGCCCTTGCTGCCGGAAAGACGCCCACTACGACTGCGCGCGCGGCGGCTGTTGAGGCGCCACCTAGTGAGGCTGTGGAGCATCACACTGGCGGCACGGCGACCGTTGCTATCACGAATTTCCCGGGTGCTCCACAGGCCGCCGCTCGACCTGGTGCGCCGACGTCTGCGGGTTCCGGCGCGGATTCTGGAGTGCTGTCGTCCACGTTCACGGGGACTGCGTCGGGTGCGCCGACAGTGTCCGCGGCTCCCGGTTCATCGCAGGGGACTCCCACATCCACGCGTCCGGGGGCTGCTGCACCTCCGTATGGCGCACCCACGAGCGTTACGCCGGCGCCCACGCATTCGGCGACGCCGACTGCTGGATCGGCTAATGGATCGTCAGGATCGCCTAACGGGGCGCCTGTTACGCCGCCTTATGCGACGCCCGGGGCGTCGGGTTCTGCGCCTGGGTCACCTCCGTATGGCGCGCCCGCGGGGGCTAGCGAACAGTCTCCCAATGGTGGCGCACCCGCAGCGGGTACTTCGGCGGCATCGTCCGGACTTTCGGGGTCGGCGCCTGCGCTCTTAGCACATGCAGTGGCCGCCGCTTCGGTGGCATCGCCTTCGTCCCAGACGTCGGGACCCACTGCACCTTCAGCGCCGCGCGCGACGCCCCCTGCTGCTGCGGTCTCCGCACCTGCCGCGGCCGCACCGCCGCCTGCCGATGCGGGCAGGCCGTCAGGCCTCGACGACGTGCTGCGCGAGATCTATGCGCGCGAAACGAACACTCACGTCGCGACCGTCCGTGCCTATCTCGAACGCGAGTCGGGGCTGGCGGAGCCACACGTGCTCCCCGAAGACGTCTATCGCGCGTGTCACACCCTTTCTGGTAGCTCGAAGATGGCGCAGGCGCGCCATGGCACTCGCGTCGCCGAACCGCTCGATCACTGGCTGCGTCGCGTGTTCAGTAGTGGGCTGGGTCTGACGCAAAAGGACCTAACTCTCCTCGCGGACTGCATGCTGGCGATGGAGTCCGTCGCAACTCACCTCGACGAACCCACGGGGTATTTCGTGACCCATTGGGAACTGCAAGAGCGTATTGCCGAGGCTGACAAGGCCCTCGACCAACGGTTGGCCGCTGCTGCAGCGGCACGCGCCGCGCAGGAAGCTTCTACCGACGAAGCGGCGTCCGAAGACATGGTTCCGGAGGAAGAGCCTGAGTCGTCGGAGGATGCTGGAGACTTCGACCCCGAAGTCGCGGCGATCTTCACCGAAGAGGCGACGGAGCTTATCGAAGCGTCCGAGCAGGCCCTGGGCGACTGGCGCTCGGAGCCGGGTAGCGCGGAGTACCGTTCGGGACTCAAGCGGCCACTGCACACGTTGAAAGGCGGAGCCCGCATGGCGGGCATCATGGCGATGGGCGACCTGAGCCACGAGTTGGAAACCCTGGTCATGCAGGTGGACAACGGTACGGTCGCCCCGAATGACGCGCTGTTTGAAGTCGTGCAGGCAAGCCTGGACGAGCTGGCTCGCATGCGCGAGATGGTTGCTAACGGCCGCCGCGTTTCGCCGGCCCGCGCGATGATTGCGCGCATCAAATCCTTGTCACTTCCGAAGAGCGCGCAGGCCGCTTCCGCCGCCACACCTGCTCGTGCGGCTGCCCCGACGCCTGCGAGTGCCCCCCCTTTTTTTCCAGAGCCTACTAAGCCCGAAATCCCGGAATTCGACACTGATATTGTCAAATTCAGTGCCGAGATCGCGCGGCTGACGCCGCGAGCGCCGGACGCGGGTCCTGAGCCTGCGTCCGAGCAGCCGACCGAAGAGTCGTTCGACCTGATCGACGACGCTGACCCGACCGCAGAGAGCGCCGCCCTCATATTCACTCCGCCGTTGGAGTCAGTAGAGGCGCTCACCCAACCTGACGACCTCGAAGGCAGCGATGTTGGCGAAGCCATCGAGGTTGGTGAAGGTATCGTGGTCAGCGAGAGTGATGCGTCTTTCGACGAGATACTCGGAGCCGGCGCCATACCTGATGTACACGCGCCGCAGGCTCAACCGCCCGAGCAGTCCTGGCTGAACGAGTCGTCGCAAGCGCCCTGGCCCGCGGACCTGCAATCTAAAGATGCCGACCCGAATGTGCTGACGAGCACCGGTGCCAGCCTCGACGACGCGGCCAACGCGCATGCTTTCCTCAATTTCACAGACGGCGCGAATGACTCGTCCGACGCTGAACTCCTGGGCGCCGCCTTCAATGCGGAAGGGGAGCCAGAGCGAGAAGGTGGGCAAAGCCACGATTTCAGCAGCGGCCTTCACAGCGGAGCTGGCGAAAATGAGGGTGCGGCCGCTGACGCCGGGCTTGGCTCCGACCTGAGTGTTGGTACGGCCGGTCAGGTCGGATTTGGATCCGACCTCGACGTGGGCGCCGAAGGTAACGTCGGTTTCACCTCTAACCTCGATGTCAGCGATAACGGTAACGCCGACGCCGGGATGATTGTTGTTGAGGAGCCGTCCGCTTTCGACGCGTTGCCTGTGGTCGACGCTCCTGCACCCGAGATTGAGCACCTCTCTGCCACGGGCGTTCACACGGCCCCCATCGAACAATCCTTCGCGGAACCTGCTCCTCTTCCGCAGCCGGCCGCGCCGGCTGTATCCAGGAGTGTTTCCATCAGCTTCGAGCGCCGCAACGAGCCACGAGGCGGCGATGATGGCCTGCAGCCACCAGCGCCCGTGCCTCCAGGACGTGAGCCGGTTGCGCCCGTCGAGCGCCAGGAAATGGCGCGCGTCGACGCGGAACTGCTCGACCAACTGCTGAACATCTCCGGCGAGGCGAGCATCGCGCGCTCGCGGTTGGAGCAGCAGCTCGGCTCCTTCGACTTCAACCTCGGTGAGCTTTCCCGTACCGTCACCCGTTTGAAGGAGCAGTTGCGCAGCCTCGAAATCGAGACTGAAGCGCAAATCCTGCACCGTCACGAGGACGAGGGCGGCCACCGCAGCGAGTTCGATCCGCTCGAGCTCGACCGTTACTCCTCGATCCAACAGTTCTCGCGCGCCCTGGCCGAGACCGCGAACGACGTCGCGAGCATCCAGCAGCTCCTCGAGAACCTGGCGAAGGACACGCAGACCCTGCTGCAACAGCAGGCGCGCACTATCACCGAGCTGCAGAATGGCCTCATGCGGACCCGCATGGTGCCCTTCCAGCGCCACGTGCAGCGACTCGCCCGTATCGTGCGGCAAGCCGCCTCGGACACCAACAAGCGAGCCGAGCTCATCGTCGAAGGCGCCTCCGGTGAGCTCGATCGCCAGGTGTTGGAGCGCATGCTGCCGCCTTTCGAGCACATGCTACGTAACGCGGTCGTACACGGTATTGAAAAGCCCGAAGAGCGTATCCGCGCCGGCAAACCCGAGGCGGGCCGTATCGTTCTCGAGTTGCATCGCGAAGGCGCCGAAGTCATGGTGCGCCTCACGGACGACGGCGGCGGCATGAATCTCAAGGCCATCCGTGCCAAGGGCCAGTCGCTCGGGCTCATTGCCTCGGGCCAGACCCTGAGCGATGAAGATGCCATGCAGCTGATTCTCGAGCCCGGCTTCTCGACCGCGGGCGCGATTACTCAACAGGCGGGTCGCGGCGTTGGTATGGATGTGGTGGCGACCGAGATCAAACGTCTCGGCGGCGCCTTGCACATGGAAACCAAGTCGGGCGAGGGCACGGTCTTCACGATCCGCTTGCCGTTTACGCTCGCGATCAGCCATGCGCTCGTCGTTCGGACCGGCGAAGAATTCTACGCGCTGCCGTTGCCGACGGTCGAAGGCGTGTTGCGTTTGTCCAAGGCCGAAGTCACCGCGCACCTCGGGCGTGACGCCGCGGCCTTCGACTACGGCGGCCAGAAGTATCGATTCCAACATCTCGCGAACTTCGTGAGCCTCGAGCCTTCGCCGCTCCCGGAGCAGGACGTCACCATCCCGGTCGTGCTGGTGCGCGCCGGTGAGCACTCGACCGGCCTCGTCGCCGACGAGCTGGTGGGTAGCCGCGAGATCGTGGTGAAATCGGTCGGCCCGCAGATCTCGAGCATTCGCGGTATCTCAGGCGCGACGATCCTGGGCGACGGCCGCATCGTGATCATTCTCGATATCGGAGCGCTCGTGCGCGCCGAATGGCGCGCCCGGCCGCAGACGCCGATCGTTCCGAAAGAGAAGACCGACAAGCGCGTCTTCGCGATGGTGGTCGACGACTCCATTACCGTACGCCGCGTGACCCAGCGTCTCCTCGAGCGCAACGGCATGCGCGTCATTACAGCGCGCGACGGCATGGACGCGGTGTCACAACTGCAAGACAACATTCCGGACATCATTCTGCTCGACATCGAGATGCCGCGCATGGACGGCTACGAAGTCGCAGCGCACGTACGCAATGATCCACGCCTGAAAGACGTGCCGATCATCATGATCACATCTCGTGTCGGCGAGAAACACCGTGCCCGAGCGATCGAGCTCGGCGTGGACGACTACCTGGGCAAACCGTACCAGGAAGCGCAATTGCTGGAAGCCATCGCGCCGCTCGTCGAGCGCCGCCGCGTGGCCATCGGCAGCCACCTGTACGCCGCCGAGTTAGGTTGAGAGACCCCAATGGCCGAACGCGTTACAGAAATTTATAGCCTGCTGGTCCCGCTCGTCGACGGACGACTGATCATTCCGCGTGCCTGTGTCGCTGAGGTGGTTGGGTTTCAGACACCGTCCGAGATGACCGGGGCGCCGCCGTGGTACATCGGTACGGTTCCCTGGAACGGCAAGGCAGTTCCTCTCGTGTCCTTCGAAGGCGCGTGCGGGCAGATGATTCCGCCAGCGTCAGGCCGCACACGTATCGTTATCCTCCATTGCCTGGGCACGCGCGTGGATGGTGGTAACTTCGCGATCGTCTCGCAGGGCTTCCCACAACTCGTGCGTGTCAGCAACGACGTCGTCCGACCCGACAACTCACGAGTTTTCCCCGATCGCGCGCCGGTGATCTGTCAGGTTCGTATGATCAACGAGACGCCGTTGGTTCCCGACCTCGAGCGCCTCGAAGAGATGATCGCGGAAGAGACGACCATCGCCAGCTAGGAGCCTGGGCTCAGCGCGCGGGAACCGGCATCGCCCTGGGCGGCCCCAATGTCGCGGTGCCTTTTGGCGCATCGTCACTCGAAGTCGTACCGCCCGAGCTAGTGCCGCCCGCTGCCGCCGCTTTCTGCTGAGCGCTCTGCGACCGTCGCGACGCCGGTGGCCTGAACCCGATGGGCACCGTATCCCCGTTATCCATCATTTTCGCGAACGGTAGTCCGTTCACGGATGCCAGTGTGCCTGCGCACAACTCGAGCTTCGGCACTTTGGGCCATTGCTGCATTGTCAGCGTGATCTTCGGAATATCCACGTCGACGCTCGTGACCGGTACTGCGAGCGCGCCGGCGAGATGCTCGATGAGCGTGCGCAACTCGTCAGCGAAGTCATCCTGTAGCGACGGGTCACGCGTTAGAAAGTAAGTCGTCAGATAGCGGGCGATCGGCGATGCCTTGCCGATCTCGTGATTCACGAGCTCCTGCTCATTGGCGAACGTGAATATCGAGGTGGTCGAAAGATAGTCCACGAAGTCCGTCGGGACCGACGGCTCCTCCGAATGAATCGCGGCGGTGGTGACCTTGATGACTGTGCCGGTTTTCTTGATCTGCACGTCTCCGAGCTCGAGCTGGTAAACCAGTTTCGCGGGCCACGCCATGAAGATCGTCGGCGTCTTCCCGAGCACCGCCGGACAGGCGCGGTACCAGATCGCGACCTGCCGCTCGTGTTCGATCACTGCGTGCGTGCGCACCTGCGTGAGGATGACCTGTACCGGATCCACCGGCTCCTGCTTCTTCTCGCCCCAGATCGAGCGACCGATGAGGCCGCCGAGGATCAGGGCGAGGAGTGCGATGACGAGGTATTTCACGCTAAAGATCCCCGAAGTAGCGCTGGATTATGGTCAATGCCGCGATGGCCGCCGTTTCCGTCCGCAGGACCCTGGGCCCGAGCCGCACCGCTTTAAAACCCGCGGTAACGGCCGCTTCCTGCTCAACGTCCTCCAGGCCGCCCTCCGGACCGATGAGTACGGTAATGCCTTTACCGACGTCCTGGAGGTCATCGATGCGGAGGTCGCCAGTGGGGGACAGGAGCAGTCGCGTCGAGCCGGCGGAGTCGGTGCGGCCTGCCGGATCGGGATGGCCCGTGGAGTCAGGATGGCCAGCGGAGTCGGGGCGGGCGGACGGGTCTCCCGTCAGCATGTCGAAGAAATCCACTGGCGCGGCCAGGTCTGGGATCCGGTTTCGCCCGCATTGCTCGCACGCCGCGACGGCAATGGCGCGCCAATGTTGTAGTTTCCGTTCCGCCTGCTTTTCATCCAGCCTGACGACGCTGCGCTTGGTAAACACGGGCACGATGCGCGACGCCCCCAACTCGGTGGCTTTCTGGATAATCCAGTCCATCCGCTCGCCCCGCGAGATGCCCTGTACGAGCGTGAGGGGCAAGGGCGACTCACGGTCGAGCGGCCGGTGCTCCTCTACGGTGACCACGACAGTCTCCTTGCGAAACTCCTCGATGCGGGCCTCGAACTCACCACCGCTTCCGTCAAACACCGTCAGGGCGTCACCACTACGCAGTCGTAACACGCGTGCGATGTGATGCGCGGCGCTGCCCTCGACAACGACACGCTTGCCGGCTGCCACCGGCGAGTCCACGTAAACCCGAGTCAATCGCATGTTGCGCGCTCAATCCCTTCGCGTGCTACGTCGACCATCAGGTCGATCTCGTCCGGAGTAATGACGTACGGCGGCATGAAGTAGACCACATTGCCGACGGGTCGTAACAGCACACCGCGCCCGACCGCATGCCGGTAGATTCCCAGCCCGCGCCGTTCCTGCCAGGGATACCCCTCGCGCGTCGCCTTGTCCTTGACCAGCTCGATGGCGACGATCATCCCGCGTTGTCTGACTTCGGCGACGTGTGGATGGCTCTCGAGCTCGCGTGCCCGCGCACCCATGTGGGCGGCGAGTGTCCGGTTGCGCTCGAGAACGTTGTCCTCCCGGAAGATCCGCAAGCTCGCCAGCGCGACCGCGCAGGCCAGCGGGTTTCCCGTGAAGCTGTGAGAGTGTAGAAACGCATTCAACTTCGTGTATTCATCGTAGAACGCCGCATACACGGACTCGGTCGTCAGAACCGCCGACAGCGGCAGATAGCCCGCCGTGAGTCCTTTCGACAGACACATGAAATCCGGACTGATGCCGGCCTGCTCGCAGGCAAACATCGTGCCGGTGCGCCCGAAGCCCACCGCGATCTCATCCGCGATGAGATGCACTTCGTAGCGGTTGCAGGCGTCCCGGAGCATTTCCAGGTAAACCGGGTCGTACATGCGCATGGTGCCGGCACACTGCACCAGGGGCTCCACGATCACCGCGGCGACCTCGTGCGCATGACGGGCCAGCGTGGCCTCCATGTGCGCAAACTTGCGTCGTGAATGCTCGGCCCAACTTTCGCCGGGCTCCCGCTCATAACAGTCCGGCGAGGGCACCGTGATGACATCCATCAGCAGCGGTTGATAGATTTCCTTGTATAACTCCACGTTGCCGACGGCCAGCGCGCCCAGGGTTTCGCCGTGATAGCTGTTCGAAAGCGTAACGAAACGGCGCTTGCCCTGCCGGCCCATGTTGCGCCAGTAGTGAAAGCTCATTTTTATCGCGACTTCGACGGCGGACGAGCCGTTGTCGGCGTAGAAACAGCGCGTCAGTCCCGGTGGCGCGATCGCGACCAGGGCTTCCGACAGCTCGATGACCGGCGTATGCGTAAAGCCGGCGAGAATCACCTGCTCGAGGTTGTCCAACTGCTCGCGCAGCGCGGCGTTGATGCGTGGGTTGGAATGTCCGAAGAGATTTACCCACCACGAGCTGATGGCGTCGAGGTAGCGGTGCCCCTCGAAATCCTCCAGCCAGACGCCCGCGCCGCGCTTGATGGGAATCAGGGGCAACAGCGCCTCGTGATCCTTCATCTGCGTACAGGGATGCCAGACGTGTGCAAGGTCTCGCGCGACGTAAGATGCGTTGCTCATATTCATGAGAGCGATTGTGGCATGATCCCGCCGGCGGTTGACCCCCCGCGGCTAAGCGTGATGCCCGTGCAGCCCAGAAACATGCAACCTGCGAAAGTTGATCCCACCACCGGTCTGCTCATCGGGGTCCGGCAGGTGTTATCCCCGCACTTCGATGCGCGTCCCACGAACGGGGTACCCGAGCTCATTGTCGTGCACGGCATCAGCCTTCCCCCGGGCGAATTCGGTGGGCCCTGGATCGACCGCCTGTTCACCGGCAATCTACCGCCGGACGCGCACCCCTATTTTAGAGAGGTTGCCGCACCTGGCCGCCGCGTCTCAGCCCACGCCCTCATCCGCCGGGACGGACAGATAATCCAATACGTAACCTTCGGTGCGCGCGCCTGGCACGCAGGTCCGTCGGAATACCGCGGTCGCGCCGCCTGCAACGATTTCTCGATAGGCATCGAGCTCGAGGGCAGCGACGATATTCCCTACACCGACGCGCAATATGACCAACTCGCACGCGTCGTCCGGGGCTTGCTCGCGACTTATCCGATGCTTTCGCCAACGCATATCACCGGACACAGCGATATTGCGCCTGGTCGCAAGACCGACCCGGGGCCGGCGTTCGAGTGGAGTCGGTTTCGAAGCCTGATCGCGTAAGAGTCGGTGAATCGCGTCGGCGCAGGCGAGTCCCAGTCAGCTCTGCGGCTTACTCCGATCGTGCCGCCAGAGCACCTCTGTGCCCCGCTCATGCCTCGCCAGCACCCTCGCGAGCACGAACAGTAAATCCGACAAGCGGTTCAAATACTTCAGCACCTCCGGGCTAACCGCCTCTTCGCGAGCGAGCGTCCATGTCCGACGCTCCGCGCGACGCGCCACGGTGCGCGCCACGTGGCAGGCCGCGGCCGCGGGACCACCGCCAGGAAGGATGAACTCCTTCAGCGGCGGCAGGGCGTCGTTGAATCCATCCAACGCCTCTTCGAGCCGCGTCACATGCTGTTCCGAGATCGCCCGGTGGCCCGGAATGCACAGCTCGCCACCCATGTCGAACAGCTCGTGCTGCACCTCAGTCAGGCAGGTCACGACGCCCTCCGGGAGGCCTGGCACGGCCAGCAAGACGCCCACCATGCTGTTGAGCTCGTCGACGGTGCCATAGGCCTCGACTCGTGCGCCGTCTTTCGGGACGCGCGTCCCGTCACCGAGTCCGGTGGTGCCGTCATCACCTGTGCGCGTATAGATTTTGCTCAACCGATTGCCCATGCTCTTCTCCTGGAGTGACAGCAGGAAAGTGAATTATGGCATCCAAAGAACTTCAGGCGGCGCTGGAAGCTGCGCAGGCCGCGGGTGAGGTGATCCGTTCCCTCTATCAGAAGAACATCACCGTCACAACGAAGTCCGATGCCTCTCCCGTTACGGAAGCCGACGTTCGTGCCGAAGAGGTGATCAAAGGGATCCTGAGCGAGCGGTTTCCGGGTTACGGGTTCTATGGCGAGGAAACCGGGAAGCACTCGATGGGCGCCGAGAGTGTCTGGCTGGTCGATCCCATCGACGGCACCAAGTCGTTCGTTCGTGACTGTCCCTTCTTCTCGACGCAGATCGCGCTCATGCGCGCCGGTAAGGTCGTTGTGGGCGTTTCAAGCGCCCCCGCCTACGGGGAGCTTGCGTGGGCGGAGAGTGGCGCCGGGGCCTTCATGAATGATCGCCCGATACGAGTCAGCAGCGTCGCGGAGTTGAGTCGCTCGATCGTGTCCACGGGCAATCTGAAGACCATGACGCAGTCCGCGCAATGGAGCCGCCTCGGCGACCTCATCCCTCGCGTCAGCCGCATCCGCGGCTACGGAGATTTTGTGCACTACCATCTTCTTGCAAGAGGGTCGTTGGATGTCGTCATCGAGTCCGACGTGAATATCCTCGACATAGCCGCGCTCACGATCATCGTGCGTGAAGCCGGCGGCACATTCACCGATCTGGCTGGAGGTGAGGTGACACTCGGCACGACGTCAGTGTTGGCTACGAACGGCCCTCTTCATACGACCGTGCTCGAAGCGCTCACTCGCTGACAAACACACGCCGCCCGTCCTTCTCGATCTCGATCATCGGTGAGTCGTAGAGCGCGCTCAGCTTCTCCGCAGTCAACGTCTCACGCACCGCGCCGACGCTCCAGCGTCCGTCTCCGAACAGCAGCAACACGCGATCCGCGAAACGTGCCGCCAGGGTCGGATCGTGGAGTGTTGTGATCACGGTGCTCCCCGTCCGCGCCAGCTCGCGAAACAGCCCCAACACACCGATCTGGTGATGCGGATCGAGATGATTCGTCGGCTCGTCCAGCAGAAAGATTCCGGGTTGCTGTGCGAGCAGGGCCGCCACGGCTACGCGGCGTTGCTCGCCACCGGATAGGGTATCGGTGCGCCTGTCAGCGAGCTCAATCAACCCAACAGCGGCCAGGGATTCCCGGGAGATGCGCACGTCGTCCGCGGTTTCCCACTGCCACAGGCCCAGGTGCGGATGCCGTCCGATCAACACCATTTCCAGCGCGGTGGTGACGAACGCGTCCTCCAGATCCTGTGCCAGCAGTCCGAGTCGCAACGCCACGGCGCGGCGGCTCAGCTTATCGAATGGGATGCCGTCCAGATGCACCGCGCCGTCCCTGGGCGGCCGCAGTCCGGCGAGCGTATGCAGAGTGAGAGTCTTTCCGGAGCCGTTACATCCAAGAATCGCGATGACTTCACCAGGCGCGAATTCGACCGACAAACCACTGACCAGCGTGCGCGCCCCAACATGCACACTCAGCTGTTGTGCTGTCAGTCCACGCTTCAATGGTGCGTCCATCGGATCTCGTTTGCCGTGGTGGGCCCGACAATCACGCTGCGCAGATTCGGCGGCATCTCGAAATCGGTCGCTGTGAGCGCGCGCCGCCCGGCCATGATCTCCGCGCTCGGCTGCGGATAACGGGGGTTGCGGTCGGGCTCGGCAAATCCGCTCGGGTAAAGCGGCGCGCCCGTGCCGAAGTCATATTTGTCCGTGGCCCCGAGTGTATGCATCAGCTCGTGGGCGATGACGATGTTGTTACTTCCCGTCATCTCCTTCATGGCAAAGCCATGGACGACGCCCATCAGTCCCTTCTGCAGTCCGTGCGAGTCTGGCACTCCGGGCAGCGAAGTCGGGTCATGGTAGAGCACGAAGATGCGGATGCGCGGCGGTGTCCGGCCGGAAACATTCGCGGCGTGCGCGGCGAACCAGCGCAGCTCGAGACTCCACCATGCCACTCCAAACATCCCAGCGTCCGTTGCGAGCTGCGGCGGAAGCTCCTTGCCTTCGGGGTAGAGCTCCACGTGGACGGGCTCGTCGAGCGACACCCCGAATCGATGGGCTTCGCGCTGGAAGAAGGTCTCGATGCCCGTGAAGTCATCGGGGGAAAGGTCCGCGATATATCGTTCCGCAGCCGGGCTGCCATCGCCGTTGAGCGGAAAGACACCCACCCACAGAGTGTTCTTCCAGCTCTGGGTCTGTACCCGATCGAGCCACGTGCGTCCCGCCACGACTACGAGCACGAGCAGTAGCACGGCGATACGCAGCGTTTTCCACATGCTCAGCGACCGCTCAGGTTTCTAAGGCTGCAGACGCGTAACGTTCCAGGGCCCGACGCCGAAGAAGCCATCTGCTTGCGGTGTGAGCTCACGCGTCCAGCGGGCGCGATCGTGAATGCGCCCCTCTCCCTCGACCCACAGTTCGACCGAATCCGCCCAGAGTCGATACCCGCCCCAGTGGGGAGGTCTGGGGATGACAAATTCCGGATGGGCTTCATCGGTGGCGTGCCCCGGATCCGGAACGTCAAAACGCGCAGCCGTGGACGCAACGGCCTTCTCCAGCGCTTTCCGCGAGGCTACCGGTGCGCTCTGCTCGCTCGCCCAAGCGCCGACACGGCTTTGCCACGGACGCGAGGCAAAGTAAGCATCGCTGTCCGCAGCGGGGGCTACTACGACGGGTCCTTCGACACGTACCTGCCGGTGCAAGGCGTCCCAGTGAATGACCGCCGCGGCTCTCGGATTGCCCGTGAGCTGCAGCCCTTTTCGTGACAGATAGTTCGTGAAGAACACCAGATATCCGGGCTGTTCCACGATCTCCTTGCACAGAACCACGCGCGCGGAGGGCCGACCGTCCGGATCGCTCGTCGCGAGCACCATGGCGTTGGGATTCGGCTGCAACCGCTGCTGCCAGCTCTCCGCCATCCACCGGTTGAGCACGACCAATGGCTCCGGCGGCAAGGGCTCGGGGAGAAGCTCGGTAAAGTGTTTCATAGCCAATAATGTTAGAGCCTTTTCGGGCCTTTGCAGCGGAAATCGATCTGCGCACTTGCAGGGCACACGCGACGCCATTAGAAAGGGGCCTCACTTTTCCAAAGGTCTCGGGACTGCTTGCCATGACGCGCGATGATGTGACGCTGGATGACCTGCGCCGGCGCTTGAATGAGATCGACCGCCAGTTCATTGCGCTGATAGCGGAGCGCAAAGCCATAAGCGGGGAGGTTGCCCGCGTAAAGCGTTCTACGGGCTATCCGACGCGCGATTATGAACGTGAGCGCGACGTGATTCTTGGCGTGCGGGCGGCGGCCTCCGAACTGGGCGTTTCCCCAGCCCTCGCAGAGGAGATTCTCAGGCTCCTGATCCGTTCTTCTTTGCAGACGCAGGAACAGGCGAGCGTTGCCGCGCGCGGTGCCGGCACGGGCCGCCGGGCGCTGGTGATCGGTGGCGGCGGCAAGATGGGTGGCTGGTTCGTGGGATTTCTCGGGTCGCAGGGATTTACGGTCGAGGTGGCCGACCCTTCCGGCGGTCCCGCCGGCGTTCCTCACGTGGAGGACTGGCGAAAGACGGACCTGAATTACGACTACATCATTGTCGCTACGCCGCTCGGAGTGACGGACGCGATCCTCAGTGATCTTGCGCTGCGCCGTCCCCCGGGTGTGATCTTCGATGTTGGTTCACTCAAATCACCGCTGCGCTCCGGATTGCTCGCGCTGAAGACCCATGGCTGTCGCGTGACGTCGCTGCATCCGATGTTTGGACCCGACACCGAGCTTCTTTCCGGGCGCCACGTTGTGTTCGTGGATCTCGGTCATGCCGAGGCTCTCGCGAGTGCGCGCGAGTTGTTCGCCCCGACGATGGCCGAGCAGGTTGTGATGAGCCTCGACGACCACGATCGGCTCATCGCGTACGTGCTCGGTCTTTCGCACGCTCTCAACATCGCGTTCTTTACAGCACTCGCGGAGAGTGGCGAAGCCGCGCCGCGACTTGCGCGCATGTCGAGTACCACTTTCGATTCGCAACTCGACGTGGCGACTCGCGTGGCCCAGGAGAGTCCCGAGCTGTATTACGAAATCCAGAGTCTGAATGACTACGGTGCCGAGTCGCTGGAAGCTCTTACTAAAGCGGTGGAGCGCATTCGCACGGCGGTGTTCTCGAAAGACCACGAGGCGTTTGCTGCTTTGATGCGTCGTGGCCGTGATTACCTCGAGGACCGTCGCAGCGTGGCGGAGCGTCGTGCCTGACAAAACCCCACGGCGATCCGCCACGACCGAGGAGCAGGTTCGGGCGCTAGAGAGCGACAATCGTCGTCTGCAAGAGCGCTTGCAGGACCTCAAGGAGGAGGCGAGTCGCAACGACACGTTGTTGCGCAAGACACAGGAGCGCGAACTGGAGCTGCTTCGGGCGGGCTCGCTCGCGGAATTACTGGAGCTGCTGATCCACGGACTGAAAGGCTCGTATCAGCTCGACGCGGTTACCCTGGTGCTCAACGATCCCAACCACGAGATCCGGCATCTCATGGCCGGTGACGGCTTCCTGATCGAGGAGCTCCGGGAGGTGCAGTTTGTCGACGCCGTAACCAGCGTTGCGCCGCGACTCCCGGATCTGGAGCGACCGTGGCTGGGTCCCTTCTGCCGCGAGGATCATGAGTTGTTGTTACAAGGGGCGGCCCGCTCCGGCAGCCTCGCGCTGATTCCTTTGTGGCGCAACCAGCAACTCGATGGCGTGCTTGTGTTCCACAGCCTGGATCCGATGCGCTTCAATCGCGAGCTGGGGACTGAATTCCTCGCGCACCTGGGCGTGGTTGCCGCGATCTGCGTCGAGAACGCCGTAAATCGCGCCCGACTGGTTCGAAGTGGCCTCACCGATTTTTTGACGGGCTTTCACAACAGGCGCTATTTGCAGTCGCGCTTGCGTGAGGAGTTGGCTCGCGCACAGCGCGTCAAGCAATTCCTCGTCTGCCTGATGATCGATGTCGACCACTTCAAGCGGATCAACGACCAGTACGGACATCTCGCGGGCGACGCCGTGCTTCGCGAAGTCGCCCGTCGCATCGATAATGAGATGCGCACGAGTGATACGGGCGCGCGCTTCGGCGGTGACGAGTTCGCTATCGTCCTGGCGCAGGGAAGCTTTGACGACGGCGAGCGCGTGGCCAACCGCGTTCTACGCGCCGTAAGCAGTCAGCCGATCAAGATAGGCGCTCAAGTGACCGAGACCGTGACGCTATCGATAGGCGTGGCGGCCGCCGCACCGGGGCCTGAAGTGAGAGATCACAAGCTGCTGGCGGAGCGCTTGATAGCGGAAGCGGACGCTGCGTTGTATCGCGCCAAGAGCGCAGGGCGAAACCGTGTTGCTACGTCGCAGAATATAGTCGCTTAGAGCGTCTAGACGCTCTTACCGTGGAGCGCGCCGCCGCAATAGCATGATAAACAATGGTGCTCCAACAAGCGCCATGATGGCCCCCACGGGCAGTTGCCGCGGGGCCGCAATCGTTCTTGCGACGAGATCAGCCAACGCCAGCAATGTCCCGCCTAACAAAGCGGATGCCGGTGCGACGATGCGATGATCACTGGTACGGAATGTCAACCGTACGGCATGCGGAGTAATCAGTCCTACGAATCCAACCGTACCGGCGCTCACGACGGCGATGGCCGTCAGGACCGCGCACGCGAAGAAGAGCAGCGACCGCCAGACCTCGAGCTCCAACCCGACACTCCGCGCGCGCAGCTCTCCTGCGGCGAGTACGTTGAGTGGGCGTCCGATCGCGAGCGCCAGGACGATCGCCGCCAGGGCTGCCAAAGCGCTCGTCCAGGGACTGAACGCCCACTCCAGGTCTCCCGCGAGCCAGAACACCATCCCGCGTACGCGCGTCGAGTCGGCCAGAGCCAGTAGAACGCTGATAACAGCGCCGCAGGCGCTGGCGAGCACAACCCCAGTCAACAGCAGGCGGGGCGTGCCGCCGCCACGTGCGAGTAAATACACGATCGTGACGGCACCGAGTGCTCCGATGACCGCGGCAAACTGCACTGAGAAGGCGGCGGCTCCCGCAATCATGGCGAGCAACGCGCCTATCGCGGCGCCTCCCGAGACGCCCAGGACGTACGGGTCGGCCAGAGGGTTGCGAAATAAGGCCTGCAGAAGTACTCCCGCCAGAGCGAGCAGACTTCCGACGCCGAATGCCGCAAGAACCCTCGGCAATCGCACGATGGTCAGCACGTTACGGGCCGCGTCGTCACCGCTACCGAACAGGGCGCCGGCAACCCTGCGTGCCCCGATCCCCGAGCTTCCCACGAGAAGCGACGCGAAAAACACCGCCGCCGCCAGCACAAAGAGCCCAGCGAGCCCCCTCCAAGCGGCCACCTTCGAGTTCAACATCCGTCAAAGATAGAAGCTAGTGATCACTCACGACAAGCACGCTTGTGGCAGACTTCAACGAACACATGAGCGACGTCATTGATTCAGACGGCTTTCGCGCGAACGTCGGCATCGTCCTGATGCGGGGCGAGGGTGAGGTGTTTCTCGGCCGCCGCACTGGCGGTCGCGGTTGGCAGTTTCCCCAGGGCGGTGTGCGTTTCGGAGAGCAACTCGAGGAGGCCGCGCTGCGCGAGCTCCACGAGGAGATCGGAGTGTCGCGTACTGACGTCGAACTTGTCGGACGTACCACCCGCTGGTTGCGGTACCGGCTTCCCGCCCGCTACATTCGCCGCAATCAGCGCCCGGTGTGCATTGGACAGAAGCAGCGGTGGTTCCTGCTGCGACTGAAGCGCGCCGATGTGGAGTTCGACTTTGGCCAGACCAATGAGCCCGAATTCGACCAGTGGCGCTGGGCGCCTTACTGGGAGCCCGTCAAGGAAGTGATTTACTTCAAACGCCTGGTCTACACACGCGCGCTCGTGGAACTCGCGCCAATCGCTTTCCCGCAGGGACAGCCGGCGTTCCCTCAGTGGTGGGAGGCCGTGACCGCCCGCCGCAAAGCCCCGCCGGCTCCGGCCCGGATTGAGTGACGGCGCTAGGCGCGCACGAAATGCTAGGCCAAATGCTAGGCCAGATATCAGGCAAGGACGGACGTCCTCCCAAGCCCAGTCTCGTTGTTCGCAAGCACGCGCCGACACGTCGGATCATTCTGATTGCGGCGGTCGCGCTCATTGGGCTCTTCACTGCGTACGTAATCTATGAGTTCGGGCGGTACAACGCGGGCTATGACCGTATGGCCGTGCAGCAGCAGCGAACGGAGCAGGAGGTCGCGATCGAGCATCTCGAGAAAACCAACCATGAGCTGCGGACGAAATTAGCCGAGCTGGATACCATCCGAGTCGGACGTGCGCGCGAGCAGGCGGAGGTCGCACGCACCATTGGCGAACTGCAAGCGCAGGTGGCGCGCGAGTCGCAGCAGCTCGCGTTCTACCGAGGCGTCGTGACGCAGGGCGCTGCCGAAATCGGCGTGAAAATCGGGCAGATGCGGCTTTCAGCCGGCCGGAAGCCCGGACAGTTTGTTGTGCATATGTCGCTGCTGCGTTCGGGGCGTCCGGACAGTGTGGTGACGGGCACGTTGGGGCTCATCGTCGACGGTGGTGCCGGCGGACAATCGGACGCGCCACTCGATCTGCCCCTGCTCACAAGCGGCAAGCTGCATGAGTTACCCTTCAACTTTCGCTTTTATCAGAACTTCGACCAGGAGATCGCGATCCCACCGGGCTTCAAGCCCGAGCATCTGGCGGTCGAGGTCCACTCGAGCCGCAAGGACGTCGCCCCACTGGTCCAAACGTTTCCATGGAGCCTGGAGCCCGCGCCGTGAGGTCTTCGAAGCGTAAAATGCAGTCTGTTCTTCCCGGCGCGATGCCCTAAAAATATGTTTACCCGCGACACGAAGCCGGCACGGATCGATACCCTCATAGGCAAGGCAGCGCATGTGCACGGCGATATCGAGTTCGCCGGGGGTCTGCACCTGGACGGGAGCATCGTCGGCAACGTTCGCTCGGATCCGGCACCCACGGCCACCTTGTCAGTCAGTCAGGGCGGCTCAATAGAGGGTTCTGTGGACGTTCCGAACGTCAGGCTTGACGGTACCGTGAAAGGCGATATCCACGCACCTGGGCGCGTTATCCTCGGTGCTACCGCCCGCGTGGAAGGAAACCTGTATTACGGTGTCATCGAGATGACACTTGGGGCGCAGATCATGGGCAAGCTGACTCAGGTGGAGCCTGTAGTGGCGACCGAGGGGTCCGCGAGCGGTGGCGCTTCTGGCGATTAAGTCAAAAGCCCCCCTCTGGCGGGTTTCCGCGGAATCTGAGTCAGGCGCCTTTGACGCGAGCCGGCAGTGCCTTCTAGACTGCAGGATGGGTAAGGCGATTTTGTTAAAAGGCGATGGACTATGAGTACTGCTGAAGCTGAAGCGTTGCAGGAAACTCCGGCGCTGTTATTCACGGACGCCGCGGCCGCCAAGGTCTCGGACCTCATCAAGGGCGAGGGCAATCCCAATCTCATGCTGCGCGTCTTCGTGCAGGGTGGCGGTTGCTCAGGTCTTCAGTACGGCTTCGAGTTCGACGAAGCGGTCCAGGACGGCGATACCTGCGTCGAAAACATGGGTGTAAAGCTGCTCGTCGACCCCATGAGCGTGCAGTACCTCACGGGCGCTGAAATCGACTACCGCGAAGGTCTCGAGGGCGCTCAGTTCGTGATTCGTAACCCGAACGCCACCACGACGTGCGGCTGCGGATCCTCGTTCACCGCCGCCTGACCTCTCGGCATACGCGTGCGACCGGAGCGCAGCGAAGGGAATCCCGAGAAGCGACAGTGGCGCGACGCGGGGCGACCGGCCGTTTCTGCCCGTTCACCCCCGCAAGCACGTAGTTCACCTCGCCACGTCCCCGACGTTCTGGCAGCCGTAGACCTCGGGTCGAACAGCTTCCACATGATCGTGGCAAGGTATTCCCACGGTCAGCTCATCGTTATCGATCGCCTCCGCGAGATGGTGCGTCTCGCCGCCGGTGTTGAAGAAAACGGCAGGATCGACAAAGAGGTCGCCGCCCGGGCGATCGCGTGCCTACAACGCTTCGGACAACGCTTGCGCGACATGCGCGCCGACAGCGTTAGGGTCGTCGGTACGAACGCTCTGCGTCTCGCTCACCGTAAGCAAGCATTTCTGGAGCGAGCCCGCGAGGCGCTCGGCCACCCGATCGAAATCATCGCCGGAATGGAAGAGGCCCGGCTCATCTACGCCGGCGTGGCTCACACGATGCCGAGCGAACCCGGCAAGCGGCTGGTCGTCGACATCGGAGGCGGCAGCACGGAGCTCATCATCGGCGAAGGCCTGACTCCACTGGAACTCGAAAGCCTGCAGATGGGCTGCGTGTCCCTGAGCGAGCGCTTTTTTCGCGACGGCAAGATATCCGCGAAACGCATCGAGCGCGCCCGCATGGCGGCCCGACTCGAGCTCGAGCCGGTGCAGGCTGCATTTCGTCGCCGCGGTTGGGAGCGCTGTGCCGGAAGCTCGGGTACTGTCCGCGCCATCGGCGAAGCGATTCGCGAGCTCGATCCCCAGGCGGTCACCATCAACGCGGCCGGCTTGCAGCGTGCCATTAACTACATGATTGACGCGGGGCATATCCGCGAGCTGCGTCTTACCCCAATTACCGAAGATCGTCGCCCGGTTTTCCCCGGTGGCATCGCCATCCTTGCGGAAATCTTCGCGGTGCTCGACGTGAAGGAAATGCGCATCGCCGAAGGCGCCATGCGCGAGGGCCTGTTGTACGACATGCTCGGCCGCTTCACGGACGAAGATGCCCGTGAGCGCACGGTCCGGGCCATGCAGAAGCGCTACCACGTCGATTTTGCACAGGCGGAGCGCGTCGAATCGACAGCATTGAAGTTTCTCGAGCAGGTGCGCGAGACCTGGAAACTCGATGATCCGCTTACCGAGCCTGCGTTGAAATGGGCCGCGCGTCTGCATGAGATCGGCCTCGACGTATCCCACAGTGGGTATCACCGTCACGGCGCGTATCTGTTGGAAAATGCGGATATGCCGGGGTTTTCACGCGAGGAGCAACGCCTGCTCGCGCGGATGGTAGGTGCTCACCGGCGTAAGCTGACTTTGGACGGTGTTGAAGAGCTCGTTCCACCGTGGGATCGTTGCGCCCTGTATCTCATCGTGTTGCTGCGGCTGGCGGTGCTGTTGCACCGAGGTCGCAGTCCGACTGCGCTTCCGCCCATCGAGTTGAAAGCGACACCGCGCTCGCTGGAAGTCGAATTTCCGGCCCGCTGGCTCAAGGAGCATCCGCTGACGTCCGCGGATCTGCTGCAGGAAACGGACTACCTGCGGGCGAGCAGCTTCAGACTGCGGGTTTTCAGCCGGGCACGCTAGGAGTCGGACCGACTTCCAGGAGCCAGACAGACTCCCGGTCACGGCGCGGTCGGGGCCCCCGCGGCATAGCGGCTCAACAACTCCATCTGCGCATTCACGGGCCGTTGCTCGGCTCGAGCGACACGCTCGTAGCGTCCGTCCGGGCGCAGCAGCCACGCCTGGCAGGTATCGTTCAGGCAGGAGTTGAGGTCGCGCAACATCCTCTCCCGATGCACCTCGCGCTCGATGGGAAAAGCAACCTCGACGCGGCGGAAGAAGTTGCGCTCCATCCAGTCCGCGCTGGTGCAAAACATCTCCGGCTCGCCGCCATTGTCGAAATAACACACGCGCGAGTGCTCGAGAAAACGGCCTACGAGCGAGCGGACGGCGATGTTTTCCGACACACCCGGCACGCCCGGCCGCAGCGCGCAAACGCCGCGAATGATGAGATCGACCTTCACCCCGGCGCAGGATGCTCTATAGAGTGCCTCGATCACCAGCGGCTCGGTGAGGGCGTTCATTTTTGCTATCACACGTGCCTTGCGTCCGGCCCGGGCGTGGTCGGCCTCGCGCGCCAGCTTCGCAATTACCATTTCATGCATGCCGAACGGCGACTGCACCAGCCGCTTCAACTTCGGTGTCTGGGTCAGGCTGGTGAGCTGCAGAAACAACTCGTGCACGTCCTGCCCGATCTGGTCGTTGCAGGTGAAAATTCCGTAGTCGGTGTACTGGCGGGCCGTGCGGGGATGGTAGTTCCCGGTGCCGAGATGGCAGTAGCGGCGGATGCCGCCGGGCTCGCGCCGCACGACAAGAGCCAGCTTGGCGTGGGTTTTGTAGCCGACGACACCATACATGACGTGGGCACCGGCTTCCTGCAGGCGGTTCGACAACTCGATGTTGGCTTCTTCGTCGAACCGCGCCCGCAGCTCGACGATCACCGTGACATCCTTCCCCGCGTTGGCGGCGGCCACCAGCGCGTCCACGATCGGAGAGTCATTGCCGGCCCGGTAGAGGGTCTGCTTGATCGCGAGCACCTGCGGATCGGCGGCCGCGAGACGCAGAAAATCCATGACCGGCGCGAAGCTCTGGTAGGGATGGTGCAACATCAGATCGTTCTGCCGGATGACGGCGAACAGATCGCTGCTGGCGACCAGGCGGCGGGGCAATCCGGGCGTGAAGATCGGGTATTTCAGGTCCGGCCGTTGCACCAGGTCATAGATGGCCGACAGCCGGTTGAGATTCACCGGTCCCGGCACGCGGTACATGTCTACATCGTGGAGCGCGAACTGCCGCAGCAGAAATTGCGCCATGTCTTCGGGGCAGTCGCGCGAGGTCTCGAGTCGTACGGCGGCTCCATAGCGACGATGGGCGAGCTCACCCTCCAGCGCACGGCGCAGATCGTCGATTTCCTCCTCGTCGACGAACAGGTCGCTGTTGCGTGTTACCCGGAACTGGTAGCAGCCAGTCACCTTGATACCGGCGAACAGTTTGTGCACGAAGGCACCCACGATCGCCGTGAGCAACACCAGGGTTTTGCCCGAGCCCTCACCCGGGACCGGCACGACGCGCGGCAAGGAGCGTGGCGCCTGTACGATGGCATGCTCGCTGTCGCGGCCGAAGGCGTCTTTGCCTTCCAGGTGCACGATGAAGTTGAGGCTTTTGTTCTGAATGCGCGGAAAAGGGCGGGCCGGATCGAGGCCGAGCGGGCTCAACACCGGCTCGATCTCCTGCTCGAAGTACTGTTCCAGCCATTTCTCCGCTTCCGGGGTCCAGCCCGCGCGGCCCAACAGGCTGATGCCTTGCGCGGCCAGGGCCGGCAGCAACACCTCGTTCAAACACCGATACTGCTCGGCGACCAGTCGTAAGGCCCGCTCATGGAGCGCCGTGAGCAACTCCTCCGGCGTCAGGGCGTCCGAGGCGAATTGTCCCGCTCCCAGCTCCAGCAGCTGCTTGAGACCGGCCACCCGGATCTCGAAGAATTCGTCGAGGTTTGCCGAGGAAATGCTCAGAAAGCGCAACCGCTCCAGCAGCGGCACCGACTCGTCGAACGCCTGGTCCAACACCCGCTGGTTGAATTCGAGGAACGACAGCTCGCGGTTGATGTAATTTTGCGGCGCTTTTAAGTCGGGTGAATCCATTGCTATTCCTACGTTGAAAGGCGCTTCCAGTGACGCCGAAATGACAGTCGCGCGGGACGTTCTGTCAGAGCGCGCCATACAGGCGCTGGCAACACGAGGCGTCGCCCGGCCGTTCACCTTGACACAAGTACCGGTCCGGACGACACCTCGAGAGATGCCAGTAACGGAGCCGTGCGCGTCTGAAAGTCTTCTCGCCAGCGCGCATCGATCGGCCCGGCGTCGGGTAGCGAGATTGTCTGCGGATTCTTGAAGACGCCGTTTACCCGGTACTCATAGTGGAGATGCGGTCCCGTGGCCAGGCCTGTCATTCCAACGTACGCGATGACCGTGCCCTGGGTTACATGCTGCCCGACGCGCGTGCCTTTGGCGAAGCGTGATAGGTGACCGTATACCGTAACGATACTGCGGGAATGGTCGATCTCAACCACATTGCCATAGCCGCCCTTCGGACCGGCGTAGGCGATGCGGCCATCGCCCGCCGCCCGTACAGGCGTGCCGATGGGTGCAGCGTAGTCGACACCTTTATGGGCGCGGATGAGGTTGAGAATGGGGTGTTTGCGTGCGGAGTTGAAACCTGAGCTGACGCGGGAGAACTCCAGCGGTGCCCGCAAAAACGCCTTGCGCATGCTGCGGCCGTCCGGGGTGTAGTAATGCGTGCCGCCCTCGGGATCGACATAGCGTACCGCGCGGTACTGGCGGCCCTGGTTGATGAACAAGGCTGCGAGGATCGGGCCGTCCTTGACGTAGACGCCGTCCTGATACAACTCCTGATAGCTGACGACGAAGGAGTCGCCTGGCTGGATATCCAGCACAAAATCGATATCCCAGCCGAAGATATCCGCCAGGGCGACGGCCGTCTGGTCATGGCCGCCGGCATTTTCGACCGCCTCGAACAGCGAGCTGCTGATGGCGGCGTGCAGGGTGCGCGGCCGCGACTCCAGCGGGTTCTGCAACACGTCGGCCTTCAGGCCCGACTCGTCACGGACGACTTTGAGTGTCTGTTCCTCGTTGAGCCGTCTTTCGAGGCCGACGAGCGCGCCGTCACGATGCATGAAATGCAGTGATTCCCCGGGGCGGAGGCTGTCGAGGCGCGCCTTTAGTCCGGGCAGCGCGCGCAGCGAGGCCAGGTCGCCGAGGTTCAACTTCAAACGGCGAAAAATGGCGTCGAGTGTATCGTTGGGGTGGACGATGATGTTGATACTGGAGAGGCCGAATGAAGAGTGTGCGGCGGAGGGCTGGGATGTTGCTCCTGACGCCGCCGGCGTCGTGGAGGTTGGTGTGCCCGGTACGGTTGCGGCTGATGCCGCCGGCGTACCCGGGGTCGCGACGCTGTTCGGGACGGCCTGATGAGCGGGAGCAGGAGTGGCTGCCGGCTGTCGTAACTCCGATGGGGTTCGTATAAACAGCCATGCGAAGAAAATGCCGCAGAGGATTAAGGCCCAACGCGAGGGCGGCAGCGTGCGCGCCGCGGTGATGAATTTAGGCCAGGCTGATTTGATGGGTAATGGCATCGACTACACTGTGAGGGCGCCGGGCGGTGAGCGCGGTTGGGCCAGAAAATGTTAAGAGTGGAACCGTACTAGAGCGTGGAATGCCGGGTCAAATTGGAGCGGCAGCCTGCTGGCTCCGTTCAGCGCCCGCCATCGCGAGATTCAGGCTCGTTGCGCGCGCATCGCGCGCTCGCGAGCGGCACCGGTAACACTTAGGCCCTCAGGGTGAGTTTCACGAAATGACGACGACTTTTGAGGAACAGATTGCAGAGCTGCATCGTGGCGCGCACGAGGTGCTCGTCGGCGCGGAGCTGATCAAGAAACTCCAGCGGGGCAAGCCGCTCAAGGTGAAGGCGGGCTTCGATCCCACGGCCCCTGACCTCCATCTGGGCCACACGGTACTGCTCAACAAGATGCGGCAGTTCCAGCAGTTCGGCCACGAGGTGATTTTCCTCATAGGGGATTTCACCGGCCTGATCGGCGACCCGAGCGGACGTAACGCCACCCGTCCGGCGCTCACTCCCGAGGAGGTGCAGGCCAACGCCCGCACCTACCAGAGCCAGGTGTTCAAGATCCTCGATCCCGAGCGCACCCGCGTGGACTTCAATTCCCGTTGGTTCGGCTCCATGCCGGCCTCGCGGCTCATCGAAATCGCGGGCCGGCACACTGTGGCGCGCATGCTGGAGCGCGACGATTTCGCCAAGCGCTACGCGGACGGGCGGCCCATCGCTTTGCACGAGTTTCTCTACCCGCTGGTACAGGGGTACGACTCCGTAGCGCTCGAGGCGGACGTGGAAATGGGCGGCACCGACCAGAAGTTCAACCTGCTCGTCGGCCGCCACCTGCAGGAGACCTACGGCCAGGAGCCTCAGGTCGTCATCACGATGCCGCTGCTCGAAGGACTCGACGGCGTGAACAAGATGTCGAAGTCGCTCGGCAATTACATAGGCGTCGCGGAGGCGCCCGAGGCTATGTTCGGCAAGGTCATGTCCATCTCGGACACCCTGATGTGGCGGTATTTTGAGCTGCTGAGCTTCCGACCTCTGACGGAAATCGAGGGCTTGCGGCGGGCGGTGGCGGACGGTCGGAACCCGCGGGACGTCAAATTCGAGCTGGCGCGGGAGCTGGTGAGCCGGTTCCATGACGCAGATGCAGCAGAACGGGCGCAGCGCGAGTTCATTGCCCGGGTGAGCGAGAAAGCGCTGCCCACCGATCTCGTTGCCAAGGTGGTTCAGGTCGAGGCGGCCGGGATGCGGATCGGCAATGTGCTGAAAGAGGCCGGCCTGGCCGCCAGCTCCTCCGAAGCGAACCGGAAAATTGATGAGAAGGCGGTGAAAGTAGACGGAACGCGGGTTTCCGACCGTGGTCTCACCTTTCACGCGGGTGCGGATCACGTCTTTCAGGTGGGCTCGCACCGCTTTGCCAGGGTCAAGTTCGAGCCGAAGACCTGAGGGTCGCACTTGAGGATCACATCAGGGGGCCGCATTTAGAGGGCTTGGCGCGGGCATTTTCGGCCGCGCCGCAGCTTCGGACTGAGTGGGCCGTAGCGTCCCTGCCTTGGGGGCCGGCGACCCTGTTCCTGGGGGGGCGAAAAGGCCCCCAGAAAAGAAAAATGACAGTGTGTTGACAGCCCGCCAATCAGGGCTATACTGCGCGCCCCTTGCAGCCTGAGTCGCGACGCGAAACAAGCAGCAAGGCAGCAGAAAAGTGAAGGTTGACGGATTAAAGCTCATAGCTATAATGCGCCCCCCTTCAGACGGTAAGCGGTAACGCGAACCGGCGAAAAGGTTCCAAGCGCAGCAATGCGCACCACCCAGCCCCAGCGGCTCGGGACGCTTTTTAAAAATTTGCAGGTAATTTGTGTGGGGACTCGCGTCGATGCCTTTAGTGCAATTGACCGAGTGACCAAGAAAGTCCAGCAATGAGTCTTTTTTGAGCATTCATTTCGATGATGATCAAGATCTTCAAGTGAAGAGTTTGATCCTGGCTCAGATTGAACGCTGGCGGCGTGCCTAACACATGCAAGTCGAGCGGTAACAGGTGTAGCAATACATGCTGACGAGCGGCGAACGGGTGA